>NZ_JAGBKN010000033.1:0-22638 GCF_017498075.1 Psychrobacter halodurans | reverse complement strand
GACTGGGATGAATTTTTCGCAGCCTCTGTGTATACAGCACGCAAGGAAAATTTATACCAGTAGCGCTATAACATTTTTAAATTGAATCTACTATAATGAGTATGGCTGATACATGGGGCGATGGTCCGTATATTACAAGCATGGCTTGCTAGCGTTTGATCCATCGCCTAGACATTGTCAGTCCTCATAAAAGAAGTGCCAATATTATATCCCTCATCATTGTATCACCCATCACAGTCACGCTACCGAGGCTCAGCAGCGAGCAATAATACCACGGCACTGGCCATGATGCCCTCTTGACGGCCGGTAAAACCCAGTTTTTCTGTGGTCGTGGCTTTTATGCTGACATTACTGATATCGGTTTGCAAATCACTGGCGATGTTGGCGCGCATCGCTTGATTATGCGGCGCAAGTTTTGGGCGCTCGCACATGACGGTGATATCGGCATTGCCCAGTTTGTATCCTGCATCGACTATTTTGCTATAGACATAACGTAGCAGCACTCTTGAATCAAGACCAGCATGCGCGGCATCAGTATCAGGGAAGTGCTGCCCGATATCACCGAGCGCCAGTGCGCCCAATAACGCGTCAGCAAGTGCGTGTAGCACCACATCACCGTCAGAGTGCGCCAGCAAACTGTGAGTATGCTCAATCGGTACGCCCGCTAGTATGACATACTGCTGCTGCTGACCATTATTATGAAACGCATGAACGTCGATACCTTGACCAATTTTTATCATTATTATTCCAAATACAAAACAGAGGATTAAAATAATTCAAAACCACTATCTGAATTTTTAAAGCGGTTTTGTCAGCAACAAGATGCCATAGCTCGCCACCAGTTTCAATTAACTGGTATAATACGATGCTTAATTTTAACATAATACCCCGTTCAAAAGATGAGACGGCAGCAACATTGACTGCATTTGCCACGCTGATTGGTTTTGGTGATTGTCTGTATTTTGCTGTCCTCTTTGATATTGAATCACGTATAAATAGTTGAGCCGTCTTATGTCAGCCACCGCCTACCCCTCCACTTCTGTCTCTCATGCTTTTAGCGCCCAGCGTCCTTTGACGCTTGCCGACATCGACAATCCTAGCAGTAAGCATGTGATTGTTGGTATGTCAGGCGGTGTCGACTCTTCGGTATCTGCCGTTCTTTTGCAGCAAGCAGGCTTTGTGGTAGAAGGGCTGTTTATGAAAAACTGGGAAGAAGACGACGGCACCGAATACTGCACAGCCATGGACGACCTCGCCGACGCGCAAGCGGTCTGTGACAAAATCGGTATCAAGCTGCACACCGCAAACTTTGCGATGGAATACTGGGACCGTGTGTTTGAGCATTTTTTGGCCGAATACAAAGCCGGACGCACGCCTAACCCTGATATTTTATGCAATAAAGAAATCAAATTTAAGGCGTTTTTGGACTATGCGCTGACGCTTGGGGCTGACTATATCGCCACCGGTCACTATACGCGCCGCAGTGTCAACTATAGCAACGCTGATGGCACAGAAGTTGCCCAGCTACTGCGCGGCCTTGATAACAATAAAGATCAAAGTTACTTCTTGCATGCTGTCGGCGGTGACAAAATCGCGCAAACCTTGTTCCCTGTGGGTGAGCTAGAAAAACCTGAAGTACGCCGCATCGCCGAAGAGCACGATCTGGCGACGGCCAAAAAGAAAGACTCAACGGGCATTTGCTTTATCGGTGAGCGCCGTTTTAAGGATTTTTTACAGCAATACTTACCTGCGCAAAAAGGCGATATCATCACCGACGATGGCCATATCATCGGTACGCATGATGGGCTGATGTACTATACTTTAGGTCAGCGCGGCGGCATCGGTATCGGCGGAGTCAAAGACCGCCCTGAGGAGCCTTGGTTTGTACTGGCAAAAGATTTGGCCAAAAACCGTCTAATCGTCGGTCAAGGCCACGAGCATCCGATGCTGATGAGCAATGAGCTGCAAGCGTACAAACTCGACTGGGTCGATGGTCTTGCGCCAAAAGATAGCTTTAGCGCTGAGGGCTTACGCTGCATGGCAAAAACGCGTTATCGCCAGCCAGATCAGGCCTGCCGTGTGTTTGCGACAAATACTGACGGTAGCGAGGTGCGCGTGGTCTTTGATGAGCCGCAGCGCGCAGTGACGCCGGGTCAGTCTGCGGTGTTTTATATCGATGAGGTGTGTTTGGGCGGCGGCGTGATTGCATCGATTGATGCGCCTTGTGGGCTTTGATCGTTTTATTTTAACTATACTATTCTGGACTGGTCATTTTTCTCGTCAGTATATGGCTGATATGGTACATATTGATAGCTGATTTGGTGACAAGTTTTTAGACGCATTATAGGATCTCTCATGATTGGCCGTCTCCTCAGTGCCCGCACTCTGCCAACACCTTGTTTGACATGGCAACAACAGGTCTTTGTCGTCATGCTCGCGGCCACGCCATTGCTTGCGCATGCCAACCCCAGTAATTTTGGGACATTCACGCGTGACGCAAGCCCTGTGCCGGGTAGTATTGTGTCAGGCACTTATCGAACACCACAAAACGCCACAGGCAGATTTAAGATTGGCGCAGGGGCTACGACAGGTTATGGCGGCTATACGGTGCAAACCGGAGACAATGGGATTGAAATCAAAAACGAAGTCAATACCAATAATGACAGAGACAAGTTTACTTATACCATCACTATCACACCCGACGACAAGACCTCGATACATACCATAAAAATCGGCCAAGCCAGCTATACCACCAATGGTAACTCAGAGGTGGCGCGTCAAACCTTGAGCCATACCACCAATCCGAACTTTTCGGTCGCAGCGCAAGCCACCATTCGAGACAACCCAAGTGTCGAGTACTTCTTTGGAGCGATGGGTGATTATTTTATGGGTAAAAGACTATCGCGCAATAGCTTTAGCTCTGACAATACCACTAATCAGCCGCAGCTACGTGTCGATAGCTTCAGTGGTGGCAACAACAATTTGTATTATTATAACCTGACTGCCCTAAACGGTACCGGCAACAGTAACTCATTTACCCCGACTACCAATGCTAATGGGTACGTATCTTTTGCATCTGGCCGAAAAAGAGGTATCTTACCGCCGACGCCTACCTTTGAAAATATTTTAAAAGAAAACTCTACCAACCCCAACAATCAAAATACTTACGCAGTATTAAGCAGCGGTACCGTTATTCCTAATAACAGTAGCTACGTCAGCTATGGGATTGAAAACTCAAAAAGCAATTATATAATCGCAGTTAGGAATGCAGAATCGGTAACTTTAACGTACGACGGTATCATGCAGGGCAACAGTGCTCTAGAAGCGGACGTGGTGGGTGAGACCTATAATGAGTGGATCAGCTTTGGCGTAGAGAGCGAACCACTTTACGTTTTTTCAGGCAAGGTCTTTAATGATAATGGTGGTATCAACGATGCAAATGCCGATGCCAGTACCATAGGAGGCATCTATAATAATAATAGATACTTTAATGGCATATGGGACCGTACGCCAAGCGCATCCCCTGAGCAAGGCATCGCTGATAGCACCATTCGGCTAGTAAATAACTGTACAAACCCTACCAAAGAATACGGCCGTCAAACCATCACCACTGCCGACGCTGGTAGCTATCAATTTGTCCTGCTTCCTACTGCCATCGACAACAGCGCAACGCCGGGCTGCATCATTGAGACGCGTACAAATGCCAGCTACCCTATCAGAACCACTAGCGCAACCAACTCCATTCTCTTTAGTGCCAGTAACTTTACTTACTTAGACAATAATTTTGGCAGGGTCATTGATAAAAATGCCGCGCTGGTCCTAACGAAATACCAATATATCAACCATTGCCCTTCTGCCCTTGATTATCCAAATATCAGCAACACTGCTGACGACACCCCGTTGACGGGGTTTAGTACCAAAAATATCGATAAAATAGAGCCTGGTCAATGTATCGCTTATAAAATCACCGCGACCAATCGCGCCAACAAAAGCATCGATAACTTTGTCATGCAGGATATCTTGCAGCAAGCAGGAAAAAACAGTGCGACGGTAACATCACGATTGACCAACCCTGCATATAATACCGCTGACTATGCGACCGATAGTGTCGCCATCGGTAACAATGGTACGGTCAAGACTATTCCCTTGTCTTTAGCGCCGCAGACGCAGCGTAGCTTTTATTTTAATACCAAATATGGTACGACCATGATGCCCTAATTAAAGGCTGACATTAATAGATTGCTTTATTAAATCTGTATTTCTGCTATATTACGCGCATCAAATTTAACCATTCACTCATATAGCGATTTTCATTGGCTATAACTTTTGCAGTTTTTCATTTCATAACTATCGAGGCATCCTTATGACTCCACTTACCGCACTCTCCCCGATCGACGGTCGTTACGCATCGAAAGCCGACAGCTTGCGCCCTTATTTGTCTGAATTTGGCTTGATCAAAGCGCGCGTCACCGTCGAAATTCGCTGGTTACAGTCATTGGCGGACAACAGCGCCATCGGTGAGCTGGCAGCGTTTGATGCCGATACCCATGCTTTTTTAAATAGCATTGTTGATGACTTTAGCGAAGCGGACGCTGGGGCAATCAAAGACATCGAAGCGACGACCAACCACGACGTCAAAGCGGTTGAGTACTTTATCAAGGACAAGTTTCGCGGCAATCAGCAGCTAGAAGAAAGCTTGGAGTTTATCCACTTCGCTTGCACCAGTGAAGACATCAATAATTTATCGTATGCACTCATGCTCAAAGACAGCCGCGAGCTTGTGGTTGCAAAAATGCAGCAAGTGACCGACAGTATCGCCGAGTTAGCCATTGCTCACGCTGATCAGCCTATGCTCTCTCGTACGCACGGTCAAACTGCCAGCCCAACGACGCTAGGTAAAGAGATGGCAAACGTCGCCTACCGCCTTGCTCGTCAAATCAAGCAAATCGGTCAAGTTGAGCTATTAGGTAAAATCAATGGCGCAGTCGGCAACTACAACGCTCACCTATCAGCCTATCCTGATGTGGATTGGCAAAGCCATGCGGAGCAATTTATTACCGAGCGCCTTGAGCTGACGTTTAACCCTTATACCACACAGATCGAGCCGCATGACTATATCGCTGAATTATTTGATGCTGTCAAACGTTTCAATACAGTATTGATCGATTTTAACCGTGACATTTGGCAGTATATTAGCTTAGGCTATTTTAAGCAGCGCCTAAAAGACGGTGAAGTCGGCTCGTCAACCATGCCGCACAAAGTCAATCCTATTGATTTTGAAAACTCTGAGGGCAACTTGGGCGTGGCCAATGCCATGCTCGCGCATTTGGGCGAAAAACTGCCAATTTCGCGTATGCAGCGCGATCTATCAGACTCTACCGTCCTGCGTAATATCGGCGTGGGCTTGGCGCAAAGCATGATTGCATTTGATGCTTGCCTAAAAGGCGTGGGCAAACTTGAGTTAAACGCTCAGCGCTTAAACGATGACTTGGATCAGGCACAAGAAGTCTTGGCAGAGCCGATTCAAACGGTCATGCGTCGCTACCGCGTCGAAAACCCATACGAGAAATTAAAAGCCCTAACTCGTGGTAATGCTATGACGCGTGAGGCGATGCTCACTTTCGTAGACAGTGATGAGCTGGCAGCGGTTTCTGATAGCGACAAAGCGCGCCTACGTGAGCTGACGCCTGCGACCTATACGGGTAATGCCGCTGAGCAAGCACGCGCTATCAAAGACTGGATGGCAAAGCTATAAAGTTTGCTAAGGTGAATTTAAGACCTTAAAGCAATAGAGATGAGGCGCACCTGCCTCATCTCTATTTGGTCAAACCGGTTATACATTCGCCTAAGTCCATAAAAAATAACAACCTTACTTTACATGCTATGACTGTCTTAGAAACTCATAGGTGATAAGTAAGGTTTTATTTTTTATCTTTTTTATCATCATCGTCATCACTGTCACCTGGTATGATGGCCTTGCCGACCGCGACTGTGCCTTTGACCACGCCTTTGGTGGTTTTATAGGCGATTTTGGCAGGGACGGTCACAACTTTGTGCACACAGGCTTGTAAGACAAAGATACTTGCGATGATGACCATAAAATGCAGTTTTTTCATAAATTTCCTAGATTTGGTGGGCGGCGCTGATGTGATAAGTTTCATCATCAGCCAGTCAATAATCATAAACCATTCCCACTTGTCTATAAAGCCATCCTAAGTATTAATCTTCTATTTCATCTACAGACACGGACTGACCCATGACTTCTATCCCCTTATGCCTACCTGATTCGATGACGCCTGAGCAATTCTTAAACGAGTATTGGCAAAAAAAACCCTTACTTATTAAACAGGGTTTACCACAGCTTATTGGCATGTTTGAGCCAGAAGATATGCTGGGTCTGGCTTTAGAAGAAGACGCTTCAGCGCGCCTGCTCACGCAAGCGGCGATTAAACAAAAAGAGATGCCGCAATGGCAACTTAAAAAAAGCCCATTGGCTGAAAGTGATTTTGATAACCTACCAGCGCAGTGGACAGTCCTTGTGCAAAACCTTGAGCAATGGTCACCTGAGCTTGGGCAATTGTGGCAAGCGTTTGACTTTATCCCGCAGTGGCAGCGTGATGACATTATGGTCTCGTATGCGCCTGCTGGCGGCTCGGTTGGCAAGCACTATGATGATTATGATGTGTTTTTGGCGCAAGGGTTTGGCTCACGCCGCTGGCAGCTCGGTAAGTTTTGTGATACAGACACTGAGTTTGTGGCAGATGAGCCGATTCGGGTGTTTGACGATATGGGTGAGATTATCTTTGATGAGATCCTAGAAGCGGGCGATGTGCTTTATGTACCGCCAAAGCTCTCGCATTTTGGGGTGGCGCAAGATGACTGCCTGACGTTTTCTTTTGGCTGTCGTCGTCCCAACCTTATGCAAATCATCGATAGCTTGGCTGATATCGCCACCAACGACAGCGATTTATTTATCCCGATGCTGTTGCCGCAAGCGCTGCAAGCGTCCGGCGAGCTACAAACAGATAGTATTGAGGCGATTAAGGGTAAACTATTACAACTGCTGCAGTCTGAGCGCGGCGACGACATCATTGGTCAAGCCGTGTCTGAGGTCGTCAGCAAACGCCAATATGATGCGCTGGTACCAGAGGAGACGCTGGACACAGATGAGCTGATACAGGCCTTATCAGAGGGCGCAGCGCTGCAAGCGGATTATAGCAATCGCCTACTCTACCGCCAAACGGACAAAGGCGACATATTATATGCCAATGGCCAGCGCCTCGATGGCATCGATGAGGCAGCAGCGACGGTACTCATTCGTTTGGCAAATGGCGAGCGTTTGACTTATCAAGATGTGACCGATATCGATCCAGACGACTTGAGCGAGTGGCTAGAAAACGGCTGGGTTTGGCTTGATTATGCTGAGTAACTGCTCATTGTTTTGTACAAGTTTTTTTATATAGGCCATTTCAGTCTGTCCTCAATAAAAAAACCGATACCTGAGCCTTCAGATATCGGTTTTTATTATTACTGTTGATTTTATCTTGCGCACTCACCGCTTAGCATCATCTATCTATATGATTTAAGCCGCGATGCAAGAAACAACCCTAGTCGGTACCAAGCTCAAGCAAGCTGGCATTACCACCAATCGCGGTGGTATTGATGGTTTTGACGCGCTCAGTGACAAACCGATGCAGATAGTCAGGCGTGAGCATCTCTGACATGCCGTCCATATCGGTCACACTAATGACTTGCGTCAAGATACCATCGGTGTTGGCCAGCTCTTGGCTGATGGCTTGCACTTCACTATTACTGCCTGCCACTGCGACCTGCGCGAGGCGATCGATGTATAACAGTGTGATGGTTTGTGAGTCGTTGGCGACGCTTAAGACATCATCGCTTACTCCTATCTCATAAAGCACTTTTGCCGCTTCATCGCACATCTCCGCTTGACTTGGGCAGTGCAGTATCACTTCATTACCCGTCAGCAGGGCGGCGATTAGCTGACCAAGCACTGCCATCGTACGCGCTGACTCACTACCGATGACCATGGTTTTGCCACGAGCCGTCACGTACAAATCGTTGGACTCTCCTGTCGCGCCTGTCATGCGGTGCACCTCATCTAAGCTTGGCGCAGCGCTCAACAAATGGTTGAATAAGCGCTTGGCTTTATTGGCATCGCCCGTCAACAAGGCCAACCGAGGAATGGCTGCTTGCAGATAAGCGGCGCGATTGACCGCGCCAAGTAATCGCCAAGACTCACAAACTTGGGCATGATTTTTTTTAAATTCAGTCGCCATCTTGCTACTCCTTATGCGATTGCTGATTGCGTGGATGTTGAAGGTTGATTATCGTTATCTAATTTCATCAGGCGCGCCACATAATGCGGGCCACCTGCTTTGGGGCCAGTACCTGAAAGGCCACAGCCACCAAATGGCTGGACGTTGACCACCGCGCCGATTTGGTTGCGGTTGATATAAGTGTTACCCACCAGCACGCGGCGCTCGATATGCTCAGCGGAGTTTTCGATACGGCTATGAATACCTAATGTCAGACCAAAGCCGGTGCTATTGATGGCATCGATCAGCTTGTTTAGATCACGTGCTTGATAACGCAAAACGTGTAAGATAGGACCGAAGTGCTCACCGCCTATCACATCAATGCTTTTTACTTCTATCGCTGTCGGTAAGACAAAGGTCGATTTTTCTTGACTGACGACCGAGCTGACACTCATGGGCGTCTGTGCCAAGATCGTCGCGGTTGGCTCAGCACGCATGCGCTCGATATGTGCTTCTAGGCCATTTTTGGCATCGGCATCGATTACCGGACCGACATCCGTGGCGGCGTACAGCGGATTGCCGACCGACAGCTCCGCCATATTGCCTTGTAGCAGCTCAATCAAATCATCAGCCATCTCTTCTTGTACACACAAGATACGGCATGCTGAGCAGCGCTGACCCGCTGAGCCAAAGGCAGATAGCACAGCGTCTTTGACCACTTGCTCAGGCAAGGCGGTTGAGTCGACGATCATCGCATTTTGTCCGCCTGTTTCGGCGATTAGTATTGGTAGCTCACCACTGCTTTGTGCATGGCTGTTTAGGCTTTGGTTGATACGCTGGGCGGTCTGGGTAGAGCCTGTAAATATCACACCTGCGATATTGTCAGCTGCCGTCAATGCGCCGCCCACCTCACCTGCGCCTATTACCAACTGCAACGCTTCTACCGGTACCCCTGCTTGATACATCAATTGTGCACCAAAATGCGCAATTAAGCTGGTTTGCTCAGCAGGTTTAGCGACCACGGTATTGCCTGCGGCCAGCGCCGCCACGATTTGACCGGTATAGATGGCCAGCGGAAAGTTCCAAGGACTGATACAAACAAAGGTACCGCGCGCTTTATACACTTGACGTGCAGGCTTACCAGATAAGTCTGTAAACTCGTGCACCACCTCATCTAGGCGCTCTGCTTCATCTGCATAAAAACGGCAAAAATCGACCGCCTCTTTGATCTCATCGATACTGTCTTGCATGGTTTTGCCCGCTTCTACTTGGCACAGTGCCATGAGCTCAGCGTAGTTTTCTTCATACAAATCAGCAATCTTACGTAGTATGGCTGCGCGCTTGGCTGCTGACTGCGCTTGCCATGCTGCTTGTCCTGCCACGGCCGCTAGGGTCGCTTGTTGTGCCAGATCAGCATTGGCATAAACCACTTCACCAGCGATCACGTCGTGATTCCAAGGCGCGCGTACTGTGTGCGCTTCAAGATTATTGACTTGACCGTCCGTTTTATACTCATCAATCGCCGCGCCATTGATGATAGAAGTCGCTGACCATGTCTTGTGCAAGTGGCTATCAATCGCCGCTTTAAACGGTAGCCACTGCGACTCTACAAAGATATTGGGGCCAAAGCTGGCGCGGCGCTCGCCATAGATATCTAATGGCAAAGGAATCTCTGGATTGTGCAATGTTGCGTTGGCCAGTAGCTTATCAAAAGGGTGTACAGTCAGCTTATCAATCGGATAAGACTTGTCTAGTAGCTGATGAACAAACGAGCTGTTGGCACCGTTTTCGAGCAAACGACGTACCAAGTATGGTAGCAAGTCTTTATGAGCACCGACTGGCGCATAGATACGCACCGGAATCTGATAGGCTTGCAAGATATGATCATAAAGTGCATCGCCCATGCCGTGTAGACGCTGAAACTCAAAGTCTCGATGCGCACTCATGGTCATGACTGATGCTAGCGTATGCGCATTGTGCGTCGCAAACTGCGGCCAAATCAGCCCGCGCAGATGATCTGATAACAAGAAGCGCGCGCACGCCAGATAGGCTGTGTCGGTGCCTTCTTTTCGTGTCCAGACAGGATAACCTGCCAGCCCTTTTTGCTGAGCCAATTTGATCTCCGTATCCCAGTACGCGCCTTTGACCAAACGTACTGGAATGCGATCACCCATTTCTGCCGCTAACTGCGCCAGCCATGCCAAAACCGCAATCGCGCGCTTTGAATAACCCTGCACCACCAACCCTAATCCATCCCAGCCAGCAGTCAAATTGTCACGATACAAAGACTCAAACAGTTTTAGCGAAATCTCAAGGCGATCCGCTTCTTCGGCATCGATACTGATATCGACATTGACGGCGCGCGCCGCTTCGATCAGTAGCAAACAGCGCTGGCGCAGCAGTCCCATCACTTGCGCTTCTTGCGTGGCCTCATAGCGCGGATGCAGCGCCGACAGCTTGATAGATACTGACGGTTTTGGCATGCCCTCAGCCACTTTGATATCTGCGGTGGCTTTGATGGCGTGCAGATAATCATTAAAGTACTTTTCAGCATCTTTATGCGTGATGGCCGCTTCACCTAGCATATCAAATGAATAGGTATAGCCTTTATTGCGATACGGCTGACTGTTTTTATTGGCGCCCTCGATGGTTTCCCCCAATACAAACTGATGCCCCATGATGCGCATGGCTTTTTGCATGGCACTACGAATCACCGGCTCGCCCATCTTTTTGGTCATACGATCCAAAAACCCTGTGGCCGTGGTGCTGCTATCGATACTCACGACGCGGCCGGTCATCATCATGCCCCATGTCGAGGCATTGACCATAAAACCATTGTCATTTTTGATGTGTTTTTTCCAGTCAGCCACGCTCATCTTGTCATGGATCAAAGCATCAGCCGTATAATTGTCTGGTACGCGAATCAAGGCTTCAGCCAAGCTCATGAGTAAGATACCTTCTTGGGTATCAAGGCTATACTCAAGCAATAATGAGTCCACCATTTTGACAGCTTTGCCATCATTGCGTACATGCTCGACCAGCTGGCGTGTTTGCTCAGCAGCGTCGTCACGCTCTTTGTCGCTGGGCTTAGCAAGTGGCAACAGCTCTGACAACCAGCGCTCTTCATCCACACAATATAAAGGTGAGATACACGCGTATAGTGCTTTTGACGACTGGGTAATATACTCTGGCGCTAGCAGATCGACAGGCTTAAATAAAATCGGCGCTTGCGGGGTAAACTGGTCTACTGGGTTCATAACAACTCCATAACTATCGTTTAAAAACCATCATAAATGGGCTTTAGGAAGTCTGATCGTCTTGTATCACCGCTAATGACAGCAGTTAAATAAATAGCAATCACAATATATGCATGCAGCGATAATCAAAAGACCAAACGGCGCCATCACAAAACGAGAAAATCCAGCATAGGCTGGAAACGGTTAAGTAGGTCGTTCGAGTGTTAAACGGGCTACGTTAACAATACAAAGGCAACAACGAAAAGTTAAGCGGCATTAGTGCCTTCTTCTTGTTAGTAGTGAAAGGAGTGCAATGAGCAGGTTTTGCGATAGCGATATCAAACATCGGCGTGTCAAATATGGCGAATCCCTGTCATCTAAGATAATGCAAATTCACTGTAAGAAAAACCTCTACGGCGTTGATTGAGGTGATGCGCTTAACGTCGCTATAATATCATGAAAAAAATTTTCCAACTAACGATATCGCGTATTTTTGACAATTAATATCTTGCTAAAAAACAATCAGTTACTAGCACATTTACCATCATGACGCCTGAGTTATATTTTTGTGTTTACTATTGTGTGTTAATTGTTTTTTAATCAAATACTTGGACGCGCCAGTTGCTAAAACCTGCACCCTAAAAACCCTCTACTGCACCCACATAAAAACCCTCTTTATCCATGTCAGATAAAGAGGGTTTATACGGATTACAACGCAATATTGAGCCGTTATATCAAGCGTATTTGTAACGCCAAATACTTATAGCAGTACCAGCTTGGCAAGCAAAATAGCCGTCAACACCCATACAGGGATACTAATCTCCGAAAACTTACCTGTCATCAGCTTGACAGCAGTAAAGGTGATAAACCCAAGCGCGATACCATCGGCGATAGAGTACGTCAGCGGTGTGAGTAGCAGGACTACCGCCACTGGTGCCGCTTCGGTTAAGTCTTCCCAGTTGATGTCTTTTAGTGTAAACAACATCAATACCGAGACATAAAAAATTGCGCCAGCAGTCGCATATGCAGGAATCATCCCAGCAAGGGGTGCAAAGAAAATACTCAGCACAAACATCACGCCCACGGTCACTGCCATCAGACCTGTACGGCCACCTGAAGCCACACCTGAGGCGCTCTCGATATAACTGGTCGTCGATGATGTACCTAGCATAGCGCCTGCGACCGTCGCTGTTGAGTCAGCAAGCAGCGCCTTGTCCATGTTAGGGATATTACCGTCTTTATCGATCAGACCTGCCTTGTTGGCGATACCCACCAGACTGCCTGCAGTATCAAACAAATCGACAAACAAGAAAGCAAAAATCACACTGATCATACCGATATCAAAGGCACCTGCGATATCGAGTTTCATAAAGGTTGGTGCGACAGATGGCGGCGTCGACATGATGCCTGTAAACTGTGTATGCCCTGTAAACAAACTGATCAGAGTAATCGCCAAAATACCAATCGTCACCGCGCCTGGGACTTTTTTGTAGACCAAACCGATAATAATAAAAAAGCCCAGCGCCGCCATCATCGGTGCAAACGCGGTCATATCGCCTAGCATCACTAGTGTCGCATCACGGCCAACGATGATGCCTGAGCTTTGTAAGGCAATAAAGGCCAAAAACGCACCAATACCCGCCACGATGCCTTGCTTGAGGCTGGCTGGAATGGCGTTGATGATCCATTCGCGAATCTTAAATAGGCTTAAGAGAATAAACAAACAACCTGATAAGAAAACAGCGCCTAACGCGGTTTCCCACGCATAGCCCATCCCTAAAACGACGCCATAGGTAAAAAAGGCGTTTAAGCCCATACCAGGAGCCAATGCCACAGGCAATCGGGCATAGATACCCATGATAAAGCAGCCTAATGCTGCTGCCAAACAGGTAGCAACAAACACTGCCCCTTTGTCCATACCAGCTTCTGCCAATACGTTGGGGTTGACAAAGATGATATAAGCCATCGTCAAAAAGGTGGTTATACCGGCGAGGATTTCCGTTTTGACCGTGGTGTTTTCACCGTTGATCCCAAAATAGCGTTCAATTGCATTCATAAGTGTCGCGCCCAGCTTGCTAAGGTATGGCCTTATTTAAACATCAAAATATATAAATAAACCATATCTTAGAGAAAGAACAAATTTATTGGTGCCTAAAATAAATATGACGTCAGCAAATAGATTGCGACGTCATTATCAAAAAGGCAGCGGTAACAAAGTGCAACATTTTAGAGAAATTGGCGTACAAATTCAATCATTACCCGTGCCTGATGGGTGCAAACAGCCGTTTTCGCTTTATTTATGACTGTTTTGTGGTTTAGGTCATGTGATAAGTCACCAAATCAATCGCAAATAACAACGTATCATTTGTACCGGTTTTATTTACCATTTAACACTTTAATAAATGACCTTTTTTTCATTTCACAGTACACTACACTAGGATGTGTCCTACCAGTTGTTATTCATCACTCATGAGTCAAATACATGCCTGAATCATTAAACATTATCGACCTTATTACCCAAGCCAGTTTGCTGGTACAAATCGTCATGGCGTTGTTGTTATTGGCCTCGCTACTTAGCTGGGTGATTATTTTTCGTATGAGTGCACGGCTGGGTACTGCCAAAAACTTCGACCAACAATTTGAGACGTGGTTTTGGTCGGGTGAAGACTTGGCCAAGCTCTATCAAGGCGTACAAGGCTCCCCTGATCGGCAAGGGCTTGAGCAGATTTTTTATGTTGGGTTTTCTGAATATTTAAGAATGCATAAAAAACGCCAACCCAAAGACGACATCATCGATGGCGTGGAGCGCAAGCTACGTGTCGGATTGGGTCGTCAGCAGTTATTACTAGAGTCAGGACTGACCACGCTTGCCAGTATTGGCTCAGTGGCGCCTTATATTGGACTGTTTGGGACGGTTTGGGGCATTATGAATGCGTTTTTGGGGCTATCACAAACTGAACAAGCCACCCTCGCTGCAGTCGCTCCTGGCATTGCTGAAGCACTGATCGCCACTGCCATGGGTCTATTTGCTGCGATTCCTGCTGTACTGGCCTACAACCATTTCACCGCCAAGTCTGGCCGTCTGTATGAGTCGCGCGCGCTGTTTTGTGATGAAATGACTGGTATGCTCCAGCGTGAGACCAGCGCTGAGCGCAGCATGAACCGCGAAAATAACCCAAGCTCAGAGGCACCATCGAGCGCCAGTCAGGTGCAAGGACGCTAAGTATATGAGACAAAGCCCCTACCGCCGTGAAAAAAAATCCCTAAATGCAGAGATGAATGTCGTTCCTTATATCGACGTCATGCTGGTACTACTGGTGATATTTATGGTGACCGCGCCGCTGCTCATCACTGGTGTCGACGTGGATCTGCCCAAAGAGCAGACCAACACCATGAGCCAAAGTCAGCTACCAATCATTGTGTCTTTGACGGCGAGCGGCGAGCTATTTATCAGCTACGAAAACAACATTGACATGCCGATTAGTGAGCCTGAGCTGATCAATACGCTGTCCAATCTCCAAACACAAAACAGCAATACTGGCAAGCCACCGGTACAAGTGATTATCAATGCCGATCAAAACAATCAGTATGGCGCTATCATGACATTGATGGCCAGCCTACAACAAGCAGGGATCGAAAAAGTCGGACTACTCACTGGTGCGCCTTTACCGACCCCATCGCTGTGATTGTCTCGCTATTTGTGCCAATACAGTGTCAAGCAATGATACAGCAAACCATAGCAAACAATCTGATATACCACGCTCATGAGTAATCACACCATGCATAATGCCCCTGTCGTTTATGTGCCCACCGAGCCTGAAGGTAACGGGCTCACCTTACCTACGCTGCTGAGCTTGCTCGCACATGGGCTGGTGCTGGGCATCTTGATATACGCGTATCAACATACCGATGTAGAGACAGCAGGTAGTATCGAGACGGTCATGGTCTCGCCAGAGCAGCTCGCTGAGATGCAAGGACAGATATTGGCCAACCGAGCTGCCGCTGCAGAGGCCATGCAAACCGACAGTAGTACAAACGGTATATCCAGCACCTTGCCCCCTCAGACATTTGATAGTGGCTCTACCAGCCAAAGCACTGACCAACCGAATGCGCAGCGAGCACCTGTATTCACACGCTCTGACGATCCTGCGAGTGCACCAATTCTCATGAGTGAGACGCAGCATCAACGTCTGCTTGAGCAAAATCAAGAATATGAGCGCCGTATGGCAGAGTGGGCAGCCAAGCTTGATGAAGCCGTATTAGAAGAACACGAAGCAGTTGAACAAGATAAAAAAAAGCAGCTGATAGAGGAACAAAGACGGCTGGATGAATTTCATCAAAAACAAAACAACCCACCCAAGATTACTCGTCCTACGCCTACCGACCGAAATCTAAAAATTGATACTGGTAGCGGTGCTAAGACCTTCAGCCTTTCAGAAGGTCAATCAACGGCTGATAGCAAGCCTGCTAGTACCCGTAGTAGCGCTTCGGCTTCTGCGGATGATTTTAAGAACAGCATAGCCGCTAAAATTCAGAGAAACTTAAAAGCACCGCTTGAAACTCAAGGTATTACTGCTAAAGTAGCTTTAAGATTAGATAATCAAGGTAACGTATTATCCGCCAAAGCTACTGGCGCTAATAGCGCTGTTAATGATGCTGCAGAAAAAGCCGCTTTTGCCGCAAGCCCCCTACCTATTGATTTGACTAACCCTGCCAGCTTTGCGGCTTTAACTATCAACGTTATGGTTCAATAGATTAAGGTAAAAAGTATTTGAGGGCTAGTGTCAAAGAGGGCGACATTAGAGCTTTCTGACATTTATCTCATACCGCCGATTATTTTAAAATTTTTAACTTAGGGTATTCACCTATGAAACCATTATCTTTAAAGCTACCAACCTCAAAGATCACCACCTTCTCCGCGTTAAACCTCGCTTCGGCTTCGCTATTGGTTACGCCATTGCTGTTTGCTCCTTTATATTCTGCTACTGCTGCGCCTATGGAGATCGATGTCACGGTAGTTGCGCCAAGACAACAAAACCAAGTCGCGTTTGTACCCTTTGCAGGAGACTCGGTACTATCGCCGATTATTCTCAATGACTTGAGCAAAACAGAGCTAAAAGTCACCAGCAAAGACTTGCCGCAGCAGCCGCATAGTAGCAGCGAGCTGGCAGGCAGCTTGCCGGTCTGGCAAAGCATGGGTATTCCTTATCTGGTGGTGGGCAGCACTCGCAGCAATCGCGGTAAAGTCATCACAGAGTATGAGGTCATCGATGTCAAATCAGGTCGGGTGCTACAAGGCAAGCAAAGCCTCAGCGCTGACAACAACAAAGACAGCATGCGCTATGCCGGTCACGTCATCGCTGATAAGGTGTATGAGCTGATTACTGGTACGCCAGGCGACTTCTCAGGACGCATCGCCTATATCGAAGAAGTAGGCACCGGCAAACAAAAAGTCTCACGCCTAAAAGTGATGGATGCCGATGGCGAAAACGCCAAGACCATCACCGAAGTGGCAGGCTCTGTCTTCTCACCTGCTTGGTCGCCTGATGGCAACCGCATTGCCTATGCTATCCAACGCGACCAGTCTTATCCGGTGATTTATATCCAAAACGTGAGTGGCGGCGGTGCCAGCGCACTTACTCCATTTAAAGGCAGCAATCTTAGCCCGTCGTTTTCGCCCGATGGTAGCAAGATACTGTTTTCTAGCAGCTTTGAAGGTAGCGCGCATATCTATGAGATGAGTACCAGCGGCAGCCAGCCCAAAAGACTGACCAACTGGCCAAGCAGCGAAGTACAGCCAAGCTACGCCCCAGATGGCAAATCGTTTGTGTTTGTCAGTGACCGTGCAGGCTTTAATAAGCCGCAGATTTATCGCTATGAGTTTGGCTCAGGACGCACGACCAAAGTCTCAAACAGTAGCTATGCTACCAGTCCGCAGTTCAGTCATGATGGCACGCAGATCGCCTTTTTGAGTGGGCGAGCCGCAGCGGTGATGAATAGCAATGGCGCGGTGACAGCCAATTTAGGCAATACGGGTATTGATGAAGCGCCAAGCTTTTCGCCAAATGGCAAGCGCGTGGTATATGCCGCTACCCAAGGTGGCAAAGGAGTGCTAATCATCAAGTCCCTAAACGGCGGCGAGTCCTTTGGCAAGTCTGGTCAAGGCGTGATACGCTCGCCCGTTTGGTCAGCCAGCCCGCAATAGACTCTCATATCATCAATCCGCTATAAAAACGATACAGCGAGATGAAACGTTTTTTGCGCAGCCTCTGTCGGCGTAGGCACAGCACGCAAGAAAAACAACGTTTCATTGAGCGTCTCGATAGCCATGTATCTGATTTATTTGGATTCGACCATAATAAACCACAGCACATACAGAACGGTTAGGAGCTAGAGCACAAGTACGCAGCAACTTTATCTTGGCGACCACAGCACCCACAAAAAACGCCTGATAGTTAATCAGGCGTTTTTTTATGCCAGCGAGCTACTCGCTTGGATCATAGCCTGGTGGATTGGCGTGTCTTAATTTGGCAACATCGGCGGCGGTCACCGTATCGGTAAACCCATTGAGATCGCTGACCACATATTGCGTGACAGCAGCCATTTGCTCATCGTCCATCATCATATGAAAAGACGGCATACCGCGAAAGCCATTAATCAAGATATCGATAATATAATATTTTGACTGCATCTTGCTGTTATTCGCCAGCGGCGGGTAATATCCTGCCCCGTACGCGCCTTGACCTTCGTGCATATGACAGCCTGCACAGGAGTCGTGGTATAGCTTTTTGCCATCGGTGGTGACAAAAGCATTGGTGCCCTCAAACTTTGCCTCCCATTTACTAAGGCTGGCATCTTGCGTCATACTTGGCAACGAGCTGTCATCGACGACGTTGATCTGCGGGGCTTTTAGCTCGTCGCGACTCATATAGACACCGCCCCAACTGCCCGTATTGCGGCTGGCTTGATAATCGGGAGCAAGGTCAGCTTCTTGTACACTGGCCACCGTCTCCATATCATCTGCTTGCTGGCTACAGCCCATTACCACCGCGCCACTCATCACACTCAGCAACATCACAGGCAGCATTTTTGATGTTGTATTCTCCCTGATTGTTTTTTTTACGATTGCATTGTCCATGATAGCCTCTGAATTTTATTGTTATCAATATTAACCAAGCATTTTTGCTTTTTTATGCAGGCGATTGGCGGCGTCTATGCCAGATAAAATAGCACCTTCTTGCCATGCTGGGATATGAGAGCAATGCTCGCCAGTTAAGACAATACGATTGTCTATGCTGCATAGCGTATCGTAGTGCTGTTTGCGGCTAGATTCGCTCCAGATACCATAACAGCCCAAAGTCCACGGAATGCGATGCCAGACCACTGATGTCCCAGTACGAAACTCTTTGGGATACTGTGGGTGGATGTATTTACCATAAGCCAATGCGACATTGATGCGCTCCTGCGGCGTTAGGGTATTAAACTTATAAGAAGTCGCACCAAAGCCATACGCCCCTAATAAAACGCCTGTGCCATCCTTAAACATATCCTCAGAGGGATAAGCGATTTGGGTAATTGGCATATTGGTATAGGTTAAGCCGCCATAGATCCACTCATCCTCTTCCCAAAAACGGCGCTTAAATTCTAGGCCGACTTTATAAGAAGTATCATAAGGCACTGCCGCCATCGCCTGCTTCATAGGCTTTGAGACATTGATATCAAGCTGGGTCAAAACGGTCAGAGGAATATTGCAGACACACCAGTCCGCCCGTACCGTCTTCACCGTCCCTTCTGGGTTGTTGCTATCTACATAGCTGACCGTCACGCCCGTCTCATCTTGGTGAATCTTAGTGACCTTGGCATTAAATTCGATCATATCGCGGCACTCACGCGTAAAGGCGTCGCCTATCTTACCCATGCCACCTACTGGCTGAAACATTGTGGGCTGATGCGCATACGTCATATGATTGCTATAAATATCAGACCACATGCCTGAGTCTAGTATCTCACTCATCGGTAATGGTTTTGAGGGTGTCTCTGTCGGCATAAGCCCGCCGCCTGGCAAGACGCTATAGCCACGGTGTTTGCTGGTGGCATTGCTCGCGCGATAACGATAGTCTTTGTCCAGCACGCCCCAACCTTTTAAGCCCTCTAGTAGCTTTTCTTTATCTTCGGTATTGACCGAGCGATCCAGGCCGCCGACGTTGACCACCTTGGACATCAGCTCTGCGATATTGCCTTGAATATCGTTTTTGACATCCCCTAGGCGCTGAGGGACACCGCCGAAGTGATTGGTCCGATGCAAATAAGCTCGATCATTGGTTTGGATAAACGGCTGCATTTCTACGCCAAATTTTTTGCAGTAATGAAACACTGCATAATGATGGCTCGGTAATCGCCAAGGCCCACCATTAAAATAATTGCCTTCTTCAAAGTCGCATGTCACTTCTGCACCGCCAAGCTCGGTATATCTATCTCCGCTATTTAGTGTCCAGCTACGCCCGCCGCCGCGGTTTTGAAACTCCAAAACCTTGACATTATAGCCTGCCTGACGCAGCTCATAAGCGGCCGTCAGACCACCCAAACCTGCCCCAAGGACGATAATACTAGCGCCCGGAGGTGCCCCTTCAAGCTCCATGGACTCTTGAAATGTCGACTCAGAGGCAAACCCTAGCGTGGTCATCGCCTGATACATCGCCGTTGCTCCGGCTGTTTTACCGATCATGGAGAGCAATTGGCGCCGTGTTGGAGATTGGAGCATGTCTTTCATAATCATATCCTTAAAGTTGGTGCATGACGGTCCGCTTGTGGTTTTTTGCTCTATGTAGCACCGCCAGTTTGAGTATTGATAGGCTGTTTTCCTATAAAGCTATCAGCTTGGTAGCAGACTGATGATGCTACTATGCGATACTCAGCGTGTGCGCGGCCGTCTGCCCTATTATTATTTGTGATTGGTTTTGCTAAATAGTCTAGCGTCACTTAGCAGCATCCGTGACAAAAGACAGCAAGGTTACGGATGGCGTCTTTTGCGCATGATGGCTCGTATTATGAATATGATGAGCAAAATCGCCACAATGATGCCAATAATCGCCAGCAGACCTGCGTATTTTATTAAAAATGGCTGCTCATTCCCGGCCGACGCAATACGTTCGACATCAGCAGCACTGACGTCGCTGTCTGTCAGTCCGCCAAAGTTTACGCGCACATAATTGGCGATACTAGCAACCTGCTCACTATCGAGCTGGTCAGCAAACCCAGGCATAATCGGTGAGGTATTGGTGCTACCGACTACCCCATGCAAGATGATATTGACAAGCGCGTCAGGGTTATCACGGCGAATACTACTCAGACCAACGATAGGAGAATACTGAGCATCCGGTTGACCATAGCCATTGATACCATGGCAGCTACCACATGTCGCTAGGTACAAAGACTCAGGCGAATTACTGCTATTGCCCGCACCTGCTTTGGCCTGAGCCAGATAATCTTTTTGTGCCAAAAGATCATGAGTGATCGAGTCATTGATAGGGGTTGGCAAGCGTGCCACATCGACAGCTGATACTTTGTCATCTGTCTGCACCGCTGGGATGGCTTTTAGATAAGAGGCGATCGCGCTTAAATCTTCGTGTGTGAGGTACTGCGTACTATGAGCCACGGCCTCGCCCATCGGACCGCCAGCATACGCTCGCTGATCGAGCTCCCCTGTCCGTAGATAGGTGATGATATCCTGCTCACTCCAACTGCCGATACCGCTTGACTCATCAGGGGTGATATTGGGTGCATACCAATGCCCGAGCTGGGCACCAGATAGGTATTTTTCTTTATCAAACCCCATGGTACTGTTACGCGGCGTATGACAAGTACCGCAATGCTCGAGATTATTTACCAAATACTCACCGCGCTGCTGCGTTGGGCTCAGGCCTTCACGGTTTTCGGTCGATGGTACGTTTAAGAAGTTCCAACCCAACATTAGGGCGCGGATATTAAAGGGAAACGGCAAATCAGTCTTTTGTTTGGGCGCCTCATCGACAGCGGGCACCGTTTGCAGATACGCAAATAGTGCCTTGATGTCTTCATCCTTCATACCATGATAAGAGGGATATGGCATAGCAGGATAAAGCATATGCGTAGGAGCACGGCCTTTTTGCAAAGCATTTTTTAGGTCTTTTTCGGTATAATCACCGATGCCATAACGTTTTGAGGGGGTGATATTGGTAGAGTAAATATCTCCCATGGGAGTCTCTATGGCGGTCCCACCTGTATAGTCCTCGCCGTGACAGGCCATACAGTCAGCCGCCCGTGCGATATAAGCGCCGCGATTGACCAGCTCGCTATTGGCGGGGCTGACATTGGGCAAGCTGGCATTTGGTAGGGTGGCGCGGGCAACGTTACTGCCTTGCGCCATGACGGTACCAGAGGTCATACCGATGACGAGCATCGACAACATCATAGACAGTGGCTTCATAATATCCTCTTATAGCTGGCATCTAGTTTTAATGATTTAATATTTTTAATTCACTAAGATGTTTTCATTATTGTTATCTTTTAATATTGGCTTCCTGACGTATCTTAAAAATCCATTTCTCCAGCATATGACTTATCAAATAATTTTTGACCAGATAATACATCTGCGTTGACCATCACTTATTTAGCACTGTATATCTTTTTTAAAGCAGCAGATAACACACTCATGGCCAGTATATTGCGCTTAGTTGTTATCTTTTACTGACTAATATCTTTTACTGATTAATATCTGGTCTAAATCAGCGTTATAAATGGTTACTCGATACTCTCTACTTCCTTACTAATGTAAAGCTATTTTTCTACTATTGCTTGCGTAGTAACTTATTACCTCCATTTTTTTACAAAAGTTAAAAAAACCACCTGCGCCAACTCGCTTATATTTTTAATAATATACAAAAGCATATTTTATAAAACAGTTTAGAAATATAACAATCAAAAACAATAGCTTATCTTAAACATTCATTTTTATATTTTATTAAAATGCGCCATAATCTTGTATAATGCTAGGGTGTGTTGACATATATAGAATAATTGATAATCATAGTGTTATGACTAGATTAACCCTAAGTGATGCCCAGTGGGCAAAGATAGCACCGTAT
>NZ_JAGBKN010000032.1:0-24728 GCF_017498075.1 Psychrobacter halodurans | reverse complement strand
TAGTCAGTTGAAAATAAAACTGTTATATAAATTTAAACGCGCTACTGGTATAAATTTTACTTGCGTGCTGCGTTCCCAGAGGCTGCGCAACCTACATTTAAAAACAGCATCCCAGTAGCGCTATGCGCTTTTTAGAGTGCATCGACTATAATTATCTAAATGGGCTAAAAGTGCTAAAAGTGGCCAAATTTTGCCAACCATCGTCAAATAGCTGGTTTATATCCCGATATTAACGGCGCTATTTTCCTTGTTTGACCGCCATTTATCTTATTTTTATCACCATTTTTGAAATAAAGACATGCCCTAGGACGCCACTCTATCCGCGTGGTGCAGCTTATTTAGCACCGTCTTTTGCATCACTCTCTTCTACAGATGTCGTCGTCTCGCCAACTTGAGTGTCGGCAGACTCACTGAGGCCGGTTTCAATGATTTTATCGCCATCGAGCTGATATTCATACCATTTGCCCATCACGCCAGCTAGCTCCTCTAACCCTTCTTTGCGCAAGGCAGAAAACAGCTGAATGCTACAGTTTAACCCCAGTTTTTTTAGTCTTTTTCGGGTATTGAGCAGGGCGTTTTTGGCGGCGCCGTATTTTAGCTTGTCTGCTTTGGTGAGCAAGATGTGTACGGGCAAATCTCCATCTTTGGCCCAATGCAGCATTTGCTCATCAAAAAACTTAAGCGGATGACGGATGTCTGTCATCAGCACTAGCCCTGCAAGGCTTGAGCGCGATACCAGATATTCTTCTAGCTCAACCTGCCATTCTTTTTTCATCTCTAAAGGGACAGCGGCGTAGCCATAACCTGGTAAGTCGACCAGTCGTCTGTCGCTATCACCGACGCTAAAAAAGTTGATCATTTGCGTACGACCAGGGGTTTTGGACGAGCGTGCCAGTTGGCGCTGGTTGGTCAGCGCGTTGATGGCGGAGGATTTGCCCGCGTTTGAACGGCCTGCAAAGGCGACCTCTAAGCCCATATCGGCAGGACAAAGGCGAAAAGTCGGCGCTGACATCATAAAAGCGGTTTGTTGAATTTTTTGACGAGACTTGGTGTTAAATAAGGCTTGGTCGGTGGCGGCATCGGTAAACGGGGTGCTCATAAGTGACTCATTAATCTTAAAAAAATTGGATACAGTGGTAAGGCGTTGCGTCGTTTAGACCAGCGAGAGGCGACAGTAGGGCATAAGCGTCACATAACGTTTATAGCAGTCGGCATGGCAGACGACTTAATAATTGCTTATTCTATACTATTCGTCCGCTTACTTATTGAAATAACGGCAATTAATATCATATAAATATGACAGGCACTCATATATCGCAGGCTATCATGGTAGTAACACCAGTCATCATTAGGTTACCAAAGCCAAACTATATTTATCTGTATTTGTATGACATACATTGTTACAATATTTGCTAAGAGATAGTTGGCGACACACGTTTAATCAAAAAATAGACTAAACGAATGTCATATCCAAAGGAGGTGTTCAATGTCTTCAATCACCACACTTTTTGACCGTACTCAGCGTGTACTCATCAGCGGCGCGGCGGCGCTCATCTTAAGCAGCACGATGATAACGGGCGCTGCTGCTGATATCGCAGCGACCTATAATAACTCATGTGCAGCCTGTCACGATAGTGGCGCACTCAATGCCATCAAAAAAGGCGACAGCGCCAAATGGCAGCAGCTCATCAAACAAAAGAGCATGCCGACCTTGATAAACTCAGTAAAAAGTGGCATGACGCAGATGCCAGCGGGCGGACTCTGTGACAGCTGCAGTGATGATGATTATCGTCAGCTGATCGAGTATATGAGCAAATAATCAGTAGAAACTCAATAAGTCATGCCATCTAAAGCGCTGGGTTTTATTGCCCGAAAGCGCTTTTATTTTTTTGCAAGCAGCATAATAAGCCGACTAGAAAAACTGGTAGATGTGACGATTAAGTAGGCAAATGCTACAAAGTCTTGCTATAATAATCGAAAATAAACCCTGATGTTAGTAAGTACTTTCAGATTGCTTGTGGCCAAGACCTTAAATTATATACTTGCCTCGCTGATTATAGGGCGGTCGGTATCAGGTATCTTATCAGTACAATCACTCTAAATAATGCTTACACCGAGTTAGTAGGATTTGTATCAATGAAAAAGTTAATCGCTGCTGCCAGCTTATGCGTTGCAAGTTTCAGCGTACAAGCTGCTATTATTGTTCCTGAGCATGACGTCGATGCAGGCAAGAAAATTGCAGAGACCGTCTGCGCTGCTTGTCACGGTGTTGATGGTGTTAGCGTTGTCCCTGCGCAGCCTAACTTGGGTGGCCAAAACGTAAAATACCTCTATAAGCAGTTGGTCGAGTTTAAAACAGGCTATCGTAAGAATGGCATCATGCAGTCGCAAGTCGCCAACTTATCTCAGCAAGACCTAGCCAATGTGGCAGGTTATTATGCCAGCCAAGCTCCTTGGGGTGTCGGTTTTGGTAATCCTGCGACCAACCAAGAAGCCACCAAACTCTATTTGGGTGGTGATAAGTCGCGCGGCGTGATCGGCTGTGCAGGCTGTCATGGTCCAGATGCCGCTGGTAACGAGTGGGCAGCATTTCCGCGCTTAGGCGGCCAGCATGCCGAGTATATCTCAACTCAGCTAAAACTATTCCGCGCCGCAGGCCGAGCCGATGATATCGATAGCGATGAGCAAAAACGTATCAACGACGCTGCCAAAGAAGGCGAGATGGGTATGATGCAGACGGTAGCATCGAAGCTATCAGATCGTGATATTCGTATCCTATCAGACTACATCAGTGCCGTTCACTAATCTGTAGCAATCACGGCACAGGCCACAGAGCGCGGTTGTCCGTTGATTTGCTGATGAGTGCCTGATAGCCAGTCGTTATTATGTGATAATGAAGCATTATTTAATGATTAAACCCCGATTTCGGGGTTTTTTTATAACTGCTGCTCCCTTATATTATCACTATCATGACCTTATAAAGATACAACCCCTCATAGGGGCTTATCTTTATGTCATGATGTTGTATCGTGATAAATTACTGTTCCTCACTTAAGCGCGTGTCGTCAATTAGCTTGTTGCGATCGATTGTGGGCTTACTATCATGAAAGTTTGCCTATTAACAGCTTCGTTGCTTTAAGATCTGTTGTTGCAAGCTCAGTGTTTTGCACCTTAGCTATATAGTCAATGACATAAAAGATGACACGCCCTAGCTCATTTGGATTTGGATTTAGATTATGATGATCCGTTATGCTTCTTACTTCATTGCTGCCTTGCTGCCGTTACTGTTGTTTCGCTGGTTTGCCCCTGCTTCAGTCGGTGAGATAGATTTTTGGCTATTGTGGCTGCTGGCGATGGTATTGGTATCGCTGCCTGTGGTGTATGCAGAGATAGCGCTGGCGTATCGGAGCGTCGATGCGCCACTGGCTGGTATGCAAAAGCTGACCCGCGAGGCGGATGCCAGTCCGATATGGCGCAGTTTTGGTTGGCTTGCGGCGCTGGTGTCGATTGTCATCGCTGCGCTGGTCATCTCGGGCGCTAGTACAGGTATCTTGGCGGCTTTGACGGCGCTTGATAGCGCGCCTGCGCTACCGAGTTTTGCAATGGCGGCAGGTCTGATGGTCATCGCTGTATTGCTGAGCCTAGTGGGTGTCGCGCCTTTACCGATTGGTCTAGGGTTGATGGTTGCGGGGTTACTGCTGGGTGCGGTCAATGGGCTGCCAAATATTGACTTTGCCATGACAGAGGTGAGCTTAGGCGAGTGGGCGCGTGCGGTTGCCTTGGCGCTGGTCAGTGTGGGGGCGGGTACGGGGCTTTATTGGTTCGGTCAAAGCTTGGCTAGCAAGCAGTCAGTGACAGCCGTCGGTGTGGACAATCACAACGCCCAAAAACCTGCTCGTAGCCGTCTGGCCGCCGAGCCACGTGCGACCAAGCTGGTACTACCGATTTGGATACTGCAACTGCTGGTCGGGATGATGGCTTTGTTTGTCAGTGGCATGGCATTGCCGCCTATCGCTCAGCTATTGTATTGGGTGGGGGTGCTATTCGTTGTCAGTTATTTGCTGCACTATAGTACCCAGCAGCTGGCGCATAAGTTTGGGCTGGTGGTGAGCTTGGCGATCACTTTGGTGGTGGCATTGGCGTTGGCCGTTGTGATTCCTGCCACTTGGTTGGTTGGTATCTTGGTCATTATCAGTAGTGTCGCGGTGCTGCTCCTATCGATATTTGCGGGATGGCAAATGAAAATCAGTCATTTGCGCAAGTCGCTTAATTTCGGTAGTGAAGGGTTTTATAACTTGTGGCGCGTGGCGATACGGTTGGTGGTACCACTGGCTCTGATATTGGCATTACTGGGTTGGGTGCTACAGTGGCTGAGCTAAATAACGACGCTATCACCGTATATCTGGCCTATGCCGAGGATGCCACGCGTCAGCACTACCAGTCACTACAGGTGCGGCCTCATACCACGCTGTATGAGGCGCTATCGCAAGCAGGGTGGCTGACGCAGTTTGCCGCTTTGGCCGCGTGGTGCGAGGAGATTGCGGAGGTGGCAACCCCAATGGCGAAGCGCTGGCATGTGGGTGTCTATGCAAAAAAACAGCCGCTTAGCTATTGCTTGCAGCCTTTTGATCGTATCGAAGTCTATCGTAGTTTGAGCGCTGATCCGATGTCTCAGCGCAAAAACAAATCACGAAGCTAGCGGCTTGTCAGCCCTCATGTTATGACGCAGGCAAGCTCTCTATACCCTCGATGCGGCTGACCAAACCATTATCATCAAAGTAGACAATCAGGTGCTGGCTGGCGTTTTTGACATCAGCAATGCCTTGGCGTTGGCCCTCGGTGCCCGCTTGATAGTCGTAGATATAGTCCCAGCGCTTTGGCTCTAGGGTATCTTTAATCGCAGGACTGCCGAGGATGTATAGCACTTGGTTTTGGTTCATACCCACTTGCAGCTTTTGTGCTTGAGCTTGGGTGATGGCAGTGCCTTGTGGTAAATCAATCTTATAAACACTCAGTAAAGAGCAGCCGGACATCGCGACGGTAGCGCTGAGCATACTGGTTAGGATAATGTTACGTAATGCGCGTGCAGGGCTGAACGGACGAAAAGTTAATGTCTTTATCATGGTAAGATGACTCATAAGAAATGGGTTAGGTGCGGCCACCATCAATGATAAGGTGTCTGGCCGACTATCTTGAACAAATGATACGTCATTTACTTGCAATTGCCTACCACTTACGACATTATTTACCAAACGCTATCGAGGCGATTTGGTTATTTGTTTTTTAAATTCATAGACTTGCATTGATATTTTTAGCGAAATGATAGACCATATAGGCGTTAAAGATAAGCAAGGGTCATACGCGAGATATCAATGAATTGCAAAAGGCATGTTTGGCATGTCTTAGATAAAAAACGCTTTATAAAGTAGTTTATTAGCTTATCTACCTCCTATTTTTTGGTTCTTTATTTGCTAAGACTGTCACAGTCACAAGGGATATTATGGCTTCTTTTACCAATCAAGATTTACGCAAAGCAGGGTTGAAGGTCACCTTACCACGTATCAAAATTTTAGAGCTGCTAGAAAATGCAGAGCTGCATCATATGAGTGCCGAAGAGGTATACAAGGCGCTGATCGACCAAGGCGAAGATGTGGGGCTGGCCACGGTGTATCGAGTATTGACCCAGTTTGAACAAGCGGGCATCGTCGAGCGTCATAACTTTGAAAACAATCTATCGGTGTTTGAGATCACCCAAGAAGAGCATCATGACCACTTGGTCTGTGACCACTGCGGCAAAATCGTCGAGTTTCATAATGAAGCTATCGAAGAGGAGCAGCTCAAAGTTGCAGAGTCGCATGGTTTTAAACTATCGGGTCACTCACTGGTGCTATACGGTATTTGTGATGATCAAGAATGCAAGGACAGTGTCAAATAACAGCGGTTAAGTTATCAAAGTCTGATAAAGTTTTATCACCTTTAACCGTTTTGTTATCTGTTTAAGTGCTTACATACTCAAATACTAGCACGCAGCAAAAAGCCCTCACAATTTTTATGAGGGCTTTTTTTATGGGCTTGATTGAAGCGCTAAGCTTATGTGATATCTAGCGACAAACCGTCTGCACCTTCGTCCAAAAGGTGGGCGCTGTTTTTGCTACTGAGCTTGATTTTTAGGCGCAAATCGTTTGGTGAATCAGCATGCAAGATCGCTTCTTTATAGGTGATCTCGCCGTTTTCATATAAATCAAACAGTGCCTGATCGAAGGTCTGCATGCCGCTCTCTCGTGAGCGCTTCATCACATCTTTAATCTCATGAATCTCGCCTTTACGGATATAGTCGCTGATGAGCTGGGAGTTTAATAAAATCTCAATCGCTGCGCGTCGCCCTTTGCCATCCGGTGTTGGGATGAGCTGCTGGGCGATGATCGCTTGCAGGTTGAGCGACAAATCCATAAACAGCTGGTTGTGACGGCTGGTCTCAAAAAAGTGAATGATACGATCAATGGCTTGGTTGGCGTTGTTGGCGTGCAGCGTGGCAAATACCAAATGTCCCGTCTCAGCATACTGAATCGCGTAGCTCATGACCTCGCGGTTACGAATCTCACCAATCAAGATGACATCAGGGGCTTGGCGCAGGGTGTTTTTTAAACCTGCTTCAAAAGAGTGGGTGTCAATACCGACCTCGCGCTGGGTGATGATACAGCCGCGATGCTTATGGACAAACTCGATCGGGTCTTCGATGGTAATGATATGGCCTTGCGAGTTCTGGTTGCGATGGCCGATCATGGCAGCAAGCGTCGTCGATTTACCCGTACCTGTCGCACCGACCAGTAGGATGATACCGCGCTTTTTCATCGCCAGCTCTTTGAGGACAGGCGGCAGGCGCAGCTCTTCGACGGTTGGGATTTTGTTTTCGATTTTACGCAAAATCATCCCAGCCATGTCGCGCTGTACAAACGCGCTGACCCGAAACCGTGCCTGCTTGGCTTCATCAGTGATGGCAAACTGACACTCGTTGGTCTCTTCAAACTCTTGCTGCTGACTGGCCGTCATGACGCTTTGGACCAGTTTTAGGGTTTGAGCAGGAGTCAGCGGGGTCTTACCCACAGGCAGTATCTTGCCATTCACCTTCATCGAAGGCGCCACTTCAGCAGTAATAAAAAGGTCAGAGCCGTTTTTATTGATCATTAACTGCAATAGTTTATCAATGTCCATGTTGTACCCGCTTTCGATGTCAATCGCCTAAAAAAATATCTAAAATTATGTGATCCGTGATGTCCGCAGTGATGCTGATACTGCAGAGCACTGCGTCAGTGCTGTCTTAATGGCAAATTACCGCCTATAAAAAAGTCTCAGGCTGCTTGGCATAAGGGCGCGCCACGTCTTTGCTGATGGTGCCTTTGGCCACGAGGTTTTTTAAAGTCTGGTCAAGGGTGATCATACCGTCGCCTGCGCCTGTTTGAATCGCCGAATACATCTGGGCGATTTTGTTTTCGCGAATGAGGTTACGGATGGCCGGCGTACCTAGCATGATCTCGTGGGCGGCGATACGGCCACCTGCTTGACGGCGCAGCAAGGTCTGTGAGATGACTGCCTGTAGCGACTCTGAGAGCATGGCGCGAATCATGTCTTTTTCGGCGGCAGGAAACACATCAATCACACGGTCAATGGTTTTGGCCGCTGAGCTGGTGTGCAAGGTGCCAAAGACTAAGTGACCGGTCTCAGCTGCTGTTAGAGCCAAGCGAATGGTCTCAAGGTCACGTAGCTCACCCACCAAAATAACGTCGGGATCCTCACGCAGTGCCGAGCGTAGGGCTGGCTCAAACCCCAAGGTGTCGCGGTGTACTTCGCGCTGGTTGATGAGGCTTTTTTTCGATTCGTGGACAAATTCGATCGGGTCTTCGATGGTCAAAATATGCTCTTTGCGGCTCTCATTGATATAGTCAATCATGGCTGCCAGTGTCGTGGATTTACCAGAGCCGGTCGGGCCTGTCACCAGCACCACGCCGCGTTTGAAGTCTGACACGCGTTTGAACACATCGCTCATGCCCAAATCTTCCATCGTTAGGACCTTAGAGGGAATGGTACGAAACACAGCACCTGCGCCGCGGTTTTGATTAAAGGCGTTTACCCGAAAGCGGGCAAGATTGGGAATCTCAAAAGAAAAGTCCGTCTCAAAAAACTCCTCAAAATCGGCGCGCTGCTTGTCATTCATGATGTCATAAATCAGCTGATGCACTGCTTGATGCGTCATCGCTGGCATATTGATGCGCGTCATCTCGCCATCGACACGAATCATGGCGGGCATACCGGCTGAAATATGTAAATCAGATGCTTTATGTTTAACCGTAAAACGCAACAAGTCTTCGATGCTTAAGGTGTTTTTTTCAGCCATAATCGGATAGTCCTATCAGTCAAAAAAGGTCAAACAAAAGATGATAAAGGTCAATGATAGTGTGGTGCGCATGTCTAGCGCAGCAGAACATAGCCTTGAATAAAGCGATCCGCCAGCCTACCTTGTCTTTACCATGACGCTTATATTCAGTAGCATATGTTAGACCATGTAACAATATCATAACAAGACTGCTAGCATTTAACCATCTACTGCCCAAAGAAAATGTAAAATTTGTCTAGCGTTGTAGGTCGCAGATGGGGAGTGAGACAGTTAATGTTAGACCCAACTGCTAGACCCAACCGCAACGGGCGAAGCTTATAAACAAACCTATATAACAACAGCGAAAACACTATGGATAAGCAATACTTAATCGACAATTGGCAACGCGTTCATGCACAGGTGGTGGCAGCTTGTGAGCAAGCGGACTCTCACGCCGAGCAGGTAACACTACTGGCCGTCTCCAAAACCAAACCTGCACAGACGATCGCGACGTTGGCGCAGCAAGGTCAGCGCCACTTTGGCGAAAACTACTTACAAGAGGCGCTCGAAAAAATCAATGAGTTACAAAGTCAACCTGACGCTGAGCATATCGTTTGGCATTACATCGGCAGTATTCAGCGCAACAAAACCCGTGACATCGCTGAGCATTTTGATTGGGTACAAACGGTCGAGCGCGGCATTATCGCCAAGCGCTTAAATGATCAGCGGCCAGAGGATTTACCGCCATTGAACGTATTGGTGCAGGTCAATATTGATGATGAAGACAGTAAGTCAGGCTGTCTGCCAGCCGAGTTGCCTGAGCTAATAAGTGCCATTAAGAGCTATGAGCGTCTGATACTGCGCGGACTGATGATTATCCCTGCCAAGGCAGATACCAACGCCTTTGCCCGTACCCAGCAGCTGTTTGAAGACATTAAAGACAAACACCCAGACTTGGCGCATTGGGATACGCTGAGCATGGGCATGAGTGGGGACATGGCGGACGCCATTGCTCATGGCTCGACGATGGTGCGCGTGGGTACCGCCATATTTGGGTCGCGAGAGTAGATACTGTCCTATCTTCTCTCTAACTATTCTCCAGTTACCCTGTCTCATCAAGTCTGGTGACCAGCATTTGGGTGATTTTGAGGTTGTCGGTGGCGATGATCTCAAAACGATAATTGGCGTATTCGATAGAGTCGGTCTTTTTGGGGATTTTGCGCAGCATATACATCATAAAGCCGCTGATGGTTTCATAGTTTTGGTTGCGCGGCAGATTGACGATATCGAGCGCGCGCACCACATCTTCGATAGGTGTCATACCATCGATCAGCCATGAGTTGTCGGTGCGCTGAACGATAGGCTGCTCCTCTAATGTCACAAGCTCGCCCATGACGATGCTCATGACATCTCTCAAGGTAATGACGCCCACCACCAAGCCATACTCATTGACGATGACGGCAAAGTCAGCACCTGTGGATTTAAACATCTCCAGCACTTCAAACAATGACAAGGTGTCTGGCACAAACAGCGCTGGTTTTATCAGGGATTTGTCCGTGAGGCTGACTTCTTGTTTATTGAGTACCAACGCCAAAAAACTACGAGATTCGACATAGCCGATGATATGCTCTAAATCATCGTCATGACAGACCAAAAACTTATTGTGCGGCTGTTCAATCATCGTCTCGACGATTTGCTCGGTACTCATTTTGGTATCGAAATACACGATATGCTCGCGCGGGTTCATCACTGAGGTGACGGTACGCTCCTGCATCTCAAAGATGTTTTCTATCAAATGATGCTCTTGTTTTTTGAGCACGCCTGCCTCGGCACCAGCATCCATCACCGCATAGATGTCTTCTGGCGTGATGTCATCTTGACGAATGGTGGAGATACCAAAAAACTTAAACAACATATTGGCCGCGCCGTCAAACACCCAAATAACAGGCTTAAAGATAAACGTCAGCGCCATCATTGGCCGCACCAAACGCACGGCAAAAGCCTCGGCATTGGACATCGCCAAGCGTCTGGGCATCAAGTCCGCGAGCAAAGAAAACAGGCTGGTGATGAGGACAAAGGAGATGACTGACGAGACGGCTTCGTTTTTCACCACCAATTGAAAATAAGGGCTGATAGCAGACTCACCGATAGCACCTGCGGAGATGGCCACGGCGTTCAACACCACCTGCACCACAGTGATAAAGCCACCAGGATTTTCTTGCATATGTAGCACATCAAGGGCGCGTACCTCTCCTTCTTTTGCTATGATTTGTAGCTTGATCTTGCGAGCAGCAGCAATGGCAATCTCAGCGCCAGAGACAAAGGCACTCAAGGCAAGTAATAAAAGCAAAAACACACTAGCGGTTAGCAAACTCATGACAGACTCGGTAAAAAGGTAAGATTCATTAAAAATAATGCAGGATTAGCATAAAAAGAAAAACAGCATGGGTATAGAATCCTTATGTATAAAAACCAAAAAAGCTGGGCAAGCACCCAGCTAATCATAAGGCAGTAAAGTAGTATTAAGCGCTGCTCTTGCATCTAAGTTGGTAAAGACTTAGATGCTAAAGGCGCAAGCGCTGAGCGTTTAGCCTTTGATTGACCACTTATTGACCAGTGGATAGCGACGCTCGCGGCCAAAGGCTTTGTGGCTGATTTTGGTGCCGATAGGAGCCTGACAGCGTTTGTATTCGCTGTTGTCCACCATCTTGATGACCTTGGCCACCATAGCTGCCTCAAACCCTTTATCGACGATTTCTTGATAGCCCATGTCTTCATCGATATACGACATCAAGATGCTGTCCAATACATCATAATCAGGCAGGCTGTCTTGGTCTTTTTGGTCAGGACGCAGCTCAGCGGACGGCGGACGTGTGATGACACGCTCTGGAATCACAGGCGTGTCCTCTAGGCGGTTACGGTAGCTTGCCAGCTTATATACTTGTGATTTATAGACGTCTTTTAGTACATCAAAACCGCCTGCCATGTCGCCATATAATGTTGAGTAACCAACTGCCAGCTCTGACTTGTTGCCAGTGGTGATGACGAGATGACCAAACTTGTTGGACAGTGCCATCAGCACCACACCGCGCGCGCGCGCTTGGATGTTTTCTTCGGTGGTATCAGCAGGCGATTTGTTAAACAGTGGCGCTAGCGTATGACGGATACCTTCCACTGCATCAAAGATTGGGCAGACAGTATAAGAAACGTTTAAGCGGCGCGCTTGTGCTTGCGCGTCCTCTAAGCTGATCTGTGAGGTATATTCGTACGGCATCATCACTGCATAGACTTTATCTGCGCCCAGCGCGTCGACCGCGATACAAAGCGTCAAGGCAGAGTCGATACCGCCTGACAGGCCGACGATGACACCCGAAAATCCTGAAAGATTGACATAATCACGTAGCCCCACTACCAATGCTTGATACATCTCCGACTCGCGGCTCAAGCTCAGTGGTGCTTTGGTTTGGCTGTCGAACTTGGCTGTTTTGACATCTAAAGTGGCCAGCAGTAATTGGCTCATAAAACGCGGCGCTTCGTGGGCGACGCTGCCATCTGCTTGTATCACCATCGAGCCGCCATCAAACACCAAGTCATCTTGTCCGCCCACGGCATTGATATAGATAATAGGTAAGTTGTTTTCGCGGCTGCGTTTGGCCAGCATGGTCTTGCGGTTTTCTTGTTTTTCGATCTCAAACGGTGAGGCGTTTAGGCTGACGATCATATCAGCGCCTTGTTTTTTTAGCTCGGCGACTGGGCCTTTTTCCCACAGGTCTTCGCAGATCAGCAGACCGATGGTGATACCTTTATAGTCAAACAGCACTTGATTGCGGCCTTTATCAAAGTAGCGGCGCTCGTCAAACACGCCATAGTTTGGCAAGATTTGCTTATGATAAAAGCCTTTTTGATGACCATTATGTAAGATAGCCGCTGAGTTGAAGGTACCGTGATGATCGACGTGCGGATAGCCGACAATCATGACGATGTCGTCGATATCGCTTAGGGTCGATAGCGCGCTTTTGACGCGGCCTGACAAGCTTGGGCGCAGCAATAGGTCTTGTGGTGGGTAACCCAATAAGGCCAGCTCTGGAAAGACGATAACGTCGGCGCCTTGCTCACGTGCTTGCAGCGCTAAGGTGCGCATTTTTTCGGCGTTGGCAGTGATATCACCGACCAAAAAGTGTGACTGCGCCAGTGCAAAAGTAACGGTCTCTGGCGGCTTGCTGGTATGACTGGCCTCGCTCGAGGGGTTTAGATTGGGATTATCAGTGTCTTTTGACATTGTTATTTTTCCTATCGATATAGTATTTAAAATGTGGTCAGGCAGTGTGGGTCTAAAAATCCAACATTCATTCAAACAACATTTATGCAAAATAATGCGGTTATACAGCACTGGTATAGACCGCTTGATTATTAAATCATACAGCGCCTAGATGAAATTTTCGCTTTGAGAGAAGGCGTAAAGCGGCACCTGATATGTGCGCCAATATCCTGCTAATCTCTCAAATTAGCGTCATCGATAACACGACGCTAACCTCTTGATTTGATATCAAAATGGCGATGTCCATGTGATAGCGGCTTTGTAACGGTCTTTATTTTATGGTGGATTGCCATTGATGCGCCCAAAAAGCGTAAAATAATCGCTTTAGTATAACATCAATTACCGTGACAAATAGAACGCGCCGGTGAATTACCTGATGAGATATCTGCTGCAAATGGGCAGAAGCGCGCTGCTGTCGGTGATGGTTTTTATCGACCAAAACCCTATGATGCAGTGTGGTTATTGTGCTCATAGCTCGGTAAGATTGTATAGAGAAAGTTGTAAGTAAAGATTACAACATAGCGTTATTTATTTGGGATATTTTGTTGCATAATGAGGGGTGATAATCGCTTTGTTTTTGGCGTGTTTTTATAAAAAGAATGGCCGCTAAATGTGTTACGGTATCATAGGACTTGCTACTGCTATCGTGATGGTGTTATCGCTATGAATGTTGGACAAACCCTCGCTTGTGAATACGACTTATGGACATGATCTATAGACGGATATTCATCACCCATTTATAAACTTGTCAGCAAAACTGTGATGGTCTTTGCTGTCCGCCCTTGGTTTATACGCTATGATTGAAAACTGGACAAAAGAATTTATTATTCAGCGCCTGCTGGCCGTTACCTTATTGGTTGCGTTATTTGTACTGTGCTTTCAGGTGGTACAGTTTTTTATTGTGCCGGCTTTGTGGGCGGCGATTTTGGCGTATGTGACGTTTCCTATTTATAGTTTTTTTTATGAAAAAGTAAAGCTCAGTCCAGACTTTAGCGCGGCGATTATGACCGTGAGTATCTCACTTATCATCGGTATACCGCTGGTCATTGGGGTTTTTATTTTACAACAAGAAGCGTTGAGCCTTATCAGTAACTTGATCTATCGTATCAAGGTGGGCTATCTGGATGTGCCAGAATCCATCAAGGACTTGCCAGTTATCGGTCAGCAGGTCAAAGATATCTTGTGGCGCATCAATAAAAACCCAGAGGGCACGCTAGAAGCGTTTCGGATGTGGGTGCAGTCGCATTTATATTATGGCAAAGTTGCCTTTGATGTGGTGTTTAGTGGACTTGCCAAGCTGGGTATGGCATTGATGACGCTGTTCTTTTTTTACCGAGATGGTACCAGTTTGGTACGGCAAATACGCCAAGCCCTGCGCAATATCATTGGCAATCGCATCGATGGCTATATTGATTCGGTCGGCACGACGACGCGAGCGGTGGTTTATGGCATCGGGCTGACCGCGCTGGCGCAGGCTTTGCTTGCGGGTATTGGCTATTATTTCTCAGGCGCGCCCAGTCCTATTTTGTTGACCATTGTTACCTTTATTATTGCCTTAATTCCGTTTGGGACGCCGTTTGTGTGGGGCGGGGTGTCGGTCTGGCTGCTAAGCCAAGGCCATACAGTAGAAGGTATCGGTCTGGCACTGTGGGGGATATTTGTCATTAGCTGGGTGGACAATTTGATTCGGCCTATCGTCATCAGCGGTGCCACCAAGATTCCTTTTATCATTATATTTATCGGGGTATTGGGCGGGCTGACAGCGTTTGGCTTTGTCGGTTTGTTTATCGGGCCTGTGGTGCTAGCCATCGGGCTGGCCGTGTGGCGTGAGTGGATATCTCAGCATAAAAATGAGATATTTGCTCAGCAAGACGTGGTACTGTCTGAGACTCAGACGTTGCCAACTGTGACTAAATCAGAATAGAGGTACACGACCATGTTAAATAAGAGCGCGGATGTGGCAATGGAAAATAAACCAAATGCGGCAACAGATCTTACCATCGTGGCCGATAGCAATATCGCCAGCTTGTCTGAGTTTTTTAATAATGACACGCTCAGTGGGACGACAGGACGGCGCGTGCGTATGATCAAGGTGGCAGGGCGCGATATCGACGCGCAGCTATTGGCGGATACGCAGCCCAATGTCTTACTGATACGCTCAGTGACCCACGTTAACGCAGATTTATTGAAAGACAACGACAGCGTGAGGTTTGTCGGTTCGGCGACGATTGGCACCGATCATGTCGATCAAGATTACTTAGCGGCGCGTCGTATTCACTTTGCCAATGCGGCAGGTTGTAGCAAGCACTCTGTGGCGCAGTACGTGCTGGGCGCTATTTTGACCTTGCGGCCTGAGTACTGGCAGCGGTCATCGACGCCGCCCACATTGGGCATCATTGGGCTGGGCAATATCGGTAGTACATTGGCGCAATATGCCAGTAGTTTGGGCTGGCAAGTGCTCGGCTATGATCCGCTGCTACCAGCCTCAAACCTCAATAATGCCAGCTTTGCGCAAGCCATCAAACAAAGCGATGTGGTCAGCCTGCATGTGCCCTTGACCGACAAAGCAAATGCGACCAGTGCGGCGGGCAGTACCAATCATAGTAGTCATGCCAGTGAGTATCCAACGCGGCATTTAATCGACAAAAACGCTCTGGATGCGATGCCAGCCAGTACCTTATTGATCAACAGCGCTCGCGGGCCCGTCATCGATGCTGCTGCTTTGCAGGCGGATATTGAGCGTACCGGTCGGCAAGTGGTGCTCGATGTCTTTGAGCATGAGCCGCAAATTGAGGAAGCACTGCTAAGCAAACTGGCGATTGCCACCCCGCATATCGCTGGCTACACCTTGGAAGGTAAGCTGCGCGGCACTCAAATGATCTATGATGCGCTCTGTGAAAAACTCTCAATCAGCCCTGCGCAGTCGATGCATCAGCTGCTACCGCTCAATATGTTTTTGTGGTCTGAGCTACAGGCGCACCCTGATAGGTTGGTTAAGTTTTATGACATCATGCAAGACGATCAAGCGCTACGAGCCACGCTCGCTGAGGGTCAGGTAAAGGCCGCGGCTTTTGATCAGCTTCGTCGTGACTATCATTTGCGCCGCGAGTGGCAGTTTTAGGCGTATTTTCCATAGGTTTTTATAAAAGTTGTAGTACATCATCATGAGTTCCAAAGCATCAGTCACATCAAGCCCAAACGCTTGCTCCCAGCCCAGTTATGCGCCGACCATGACGCTTGCCATGGCACAGCAGCGCGCGCATTTTATGAGTAAGGTGCGGCAGTTTTTTGCAGCGCGTCACGTACTAGAGGTGCAGACGCCGCTACTGTCGCAAGCGGGCAATACCGATACTTTTTTGCAGTCGGTCGCTGCGGCGGTCACCTATCAAGACAAACCGCGCACCTACTATCTACATACCTCGCCTGAGTTTGCTATGAAGCGTTTACTCGCCAGCTGGCAAGTGCCGATTTATCAGATCTGTCCTGTGTTTCGAGACAATGAGATAGGAGCGCGGCATAATATCGAATTTACCATGCTGGAGTGGTATCAGCCTCATTATAGTCTTGAGGATATGGCCGCCGAGCTGGGGGCGTTATTAGAAGCGCTATATGGTCATTCAGTGGTGCTAAGTCACTATCGCTATGTCGATGCTTTTATGGATTTTGTCGGGATTCATCCGCTGACCGCCAGCCTTGCGACGCTACAAGCAGTTGCAGAAGATAAAGGGTTGATGGGGTTTGATTTTAATGCGGGCATCAACGAGGCCGAAAAAAATGACGCCGGTCAGAGCGAGGACAGCATCCGCCAAAGCTGGCTTGACTTGCTGTTTAGCCACGTCGTCGAGCCAAACTTAGGTCATGATCTGCCGACGCTGATTATTGAATATCCACCAGCGACGGCAGCACTGGCAAAGACCGCGGTGGATAAAGAAGGTAATACCGTTGCCAAGCGTTTTGAGCTGTATACCAATGGCATCGAGATTGCCAATGCGTATGATGAGCTGGCAGATGGGCCAGCGTTACGCCAGCGTTTTGAGCAGGACAATGAGCGGCGTCAGCAGCATGACCTGCCAGCCATGCCAATCGATGAGCATCTATTGGCAGCCTCTGATGCGTTGATGCCTTGTAGCGGCATCGCGGTTGGTATCGATCGGTTATTGATGGTGACAACAGGGGCGCGCAGCTTGGAGGAAGTGATTACCTTTCCTAGTGGTTTGGCGTAACTGGGCTGTAAGTGCAAGCGTTCTGATATTATGTCTTCTAATAGATCATCATAAAAAAGCGAGTCAAGCAAAAAGGCTGACTCGCTTTTGTCTTTTTTAGCTGTAACTGTCGTTAATCTACTACAACGTGGCGATGGCTTCGTTGATGGTGGTCTCACCATTATGCAGACTAAAGACTTTTTTGATGGTATTGTTTGCGCCCAATACCGCAGTCAAGGTTGCCGCCACATCTGCAATCGCATTTTCGCCTGCATTGTCATCGTTGATGGTGATATTACCAGTACCTGCACGCTCCTTTAGAGCCCCTGCTTGTACGATGGTATAGTCAAGCGTGCTGTCGTTGACCAGCCACTGATCGGCGTAATGCTTACAGATATAGTATTCTTTTAGATCAGCAATGCCAGGAGTGTCCCACTTGCTGGTGTCTAACGAAAACACCGTGCTTAGCATGATATAGCGTTTGATGCCTTTGTCTTCTACCGCTTGCATGGTCTTTACAGCGCCATGTAAGTCCACTTCTAAAACGTCTTTGCCGCCTGAGCCTGCGACAAAATAGACCGCATCGATATCTTGCTCTATTTGCTCGGCGATGGCGTCTTTTTCGGCGGTGATATCTAAGTCTAGCTGACGGTAATTGTCGTTATCAAACAGTTTTTTATCCTGACGCGTGGTACCGATGACCTGATGGTCGTCTGCCAATAGTTGCTCGACCAAATCTGTACCCACACGGCCACTTGCTCCAATCACTAAAATTTTCATATGCATTCCTATTGTTATATATATAAATTACGATGACGTTCTCGTTTTTATCATTGAACATTTGATAGTGCGGTGTTTTAAACGATACTGCATGTTGCCAATGTCATCGCCTTATCAAAGCGTGTCTGAAAACGTACATCTTAAAAACTGTATATAGGCTAACAATAATAAACGGCACACTTCGTTATGAAGCGTGCCGTTTGCATAGTGTTTGGTTATAGAGTGTATAGGGTTTGCAAGAGTGGCAAAAATACGCGAGAGATTAGCGCACTAGCTTATTTAGACCATCGGCAAAGGCCTTTTTGTCACGCTCGCCATAAGGCTTTTGTCCACTCATCTCTTGTGGCTCTAGGACGCCAGTGCCGCGCATGGTATCCATAAAGTCACGCATGTTCAGCTTTTGCTTAATGTTTTCTTTATTATAAATGACGCCGCGCGTGGTGAGGACCAACGCGCCTTTATCCAAAATATCATTGGCCAAAGGAATGTCGCTGGTGATGGCCAGATCACCTGCCTGTATTTGTTCAACGATATAATCATCGGCTTTATCAAACCCCGATGGTACCACCGTCATGGTAAGCAGGGGTGAGCGGCGCAGTTTAATCGGCTGATTGGCGACGAATATCGCCGCCGTTTGCGTGCGCTCAGCAGTCTTGATAATCAAGTCTTTGGCAATGGATGGTACTGAATCTGCATCTACCCAAATCTGCATTATTTTTTGGCCTGTGTGGTTTTGGCCTGTGTGGGTTGTGCCTTCGCCTCACTGTCCACTTGGCCCTCTGTAGCTTGGGGTACAGCGTGGTTCGCGGCCTTGCTATCGAGTGGCTTGGTATCTTGGGCAGTACTATTCGTTTGTGGACTGACCGGCTCTTGAGACTCTTGGACGACAGCGTACTCTTTATCCAAACCGACTTTGTTAGGCAAGATGGCGACCAGCTTGGCCATCGAAGGCTCTAAGTCAGTGACGTCATTGGGCATCAAGGTGATATGAGCGATTTTACGATCGTCGCGCTCAGCCTTGTGGTAGCTGTGATAATGGGCACCATCGATAGCCAGTACGTCGCTGATGTTAGGGTATTGACCCAGCACATTGACCATAATCGCTGGATGGACGTTATCAGTATCGCCTAATGGCAAATCGACCACCGCGCGGATATGGTTTTCAAATTGACTGGTAATCGCCCCTTCGATGCTCCAATGCCCAGAGTTGTGTACCCGCGGCGCAATCTCATTGGCCAGCAGATAGTCATGACCGCGCGCATCTTTGGTGACAAACAGCTCAAGCGCCATCACGCCTACATAACCTAAGTGGTTCATGATCGTGGTGATGGCTTCTTTGGCTTGGCTAAAGATGTGGCTGGTACCGACAGCAGGCGCTTGAGTCTTGGCCAAAATACCGTGATGATGGTGGTTTTCGACCAAATCATAACAGCGCACACTACCGTCTTGGGCGCGCGCCGCAATGATAGACACCTCGCGGCTAAAGTTGATAAAACCTTCGGCAATCAGCGGCGCTGGGGTAGGCGTTAGACTGCCTTTACCGCTGACCGCGTCTTTGAGGTCTTGCCAAGCTTTGGTGATATCGCTGTCTTGTTTGATGACATACTGGCCTTTGCCGTCATAACCGCCGCGGCTAGTTTTTAGAACGATGGGCAGCCCTAATTCATCGCAGGCTTGCTTTAACTGAGCCTCAGAGCTGACTTCTTGAAAAGGCACCGTGGCGATTGCTAAATTGTTAAACATCCGCTTTTCTTTTAAGCGGTCTTGAGCGATATCTAAGGCCACTGGCGGCGGAAACATACCTTGCTTGTTGCCTGATTTTGAGAGGCTGGCCAGTTTTTCGACCGTGGCAGTTGGTGTGTTTTCAAACTCTAAGGTAAAGACATCGGCCGCTGCGATAAAGTCATCGAGCTGCGCGCTTGAAAATACTGTGCCATAAAGGCTGGCTGGGCAGTCAGCATTGTCCTCTAAAAACACGCATTGATAGCCGAGCGGTAGCGCAGCTTGGGCGAGCATCATGCCCAGCTGACCACCACCTAAGATACCGATGGTACGGATAGTTTGAGTAACAGGATAAGCATTGGCTGTGGTCATGATAGTAACTCTTTGAATAAATAATGGATGAAAACGAGCGTATTAAAATAGGAAAAGGCGCAATGTCTGCACCTTATTCTTGGGTGAACCCGCATGCTAAACGCACATTTTAAACAATCGCTAGACGCGCTAAGATGAGTGATCGCTTGGCTTTGCATGTTTTTGCATGGTTGTTTCGTATAATTAACCATCAGCCCAGATACCATAAATCGCTAGGCAGATTGATTAATGATACCTGGGGTTGGGCTGGCAAGGATGGTATCGGTTTGTGTCTGACGCAGCGTATCGAGCTTATTGGCCACCGCCTCGTCATGTAATGCCAATACTTGAATCGCCAGCAGAGCGGCGTTATATGCGCCTGCCGTCCCAATAGCGAGAGTGCCGACCGCCACGCCTTTTGGCATCTGTACGATAGAGAGTAGGCTGTCCCAGCCGCTGAGCATGGAGGACTTGACCGGTACACCAAAGACAGGGAGCGGCGTTTGGCTGGCACACATACCAGGCAGATGTGCTGCCCCGCCAGCACCCGCGATAATCACTTGTAGGCCATTGTCTTTTGCACACTTGGCGTAGTCAAACAATCTATCAGGCGTACGGTGCGCTGAGACCACTTCGCAATCAAAGGCAATATCGAAGTCGGCTAGTAGCTGGGCGGCGGCGCTCATGGTGGCCCAATCAGATTGTGAGCCCATAATGATGCCGACTTTTGGCTGGCCAGCAGGAGAGGCGATAGGATTAGGTTGGGTCGTAGCTGATTGGGTGCTCATGATGCGATATCCTCAAAAAGACCATCATACAAAAGTTTTGCCGCATTCGTAAAGCCAAGATTGAGGTTTCGCTATATTATCGCGTTTTTGTCCCCTCAGGCATCACAGAAGCGCCAGCAGGTAGCGCTCATCATACGCAGTCTTAGTGCTGATCGTGACGATACTGTACAAAGTTATCTGCTGTGAGTGGTAGTGGTTTGGTCGTATCAAGCTGATAGCACGTCAGATAGCCGCTGTCTACGGCGGCAGAATAATCTGTACAAGCGACTTGCGCGCTGAGCGGCTCAGGCGTACCTGTCAGCCAATAATGCCCGACAAACACAGGTTTGTGGGTTTTTAAGGCAAAATCGATATTATCAGCCAAGACGTCTTGAGGAATCTGCGCCAATGCCGAGGCGGGCGCGCGAGCAACTTCATACAGCGTGCGCTGGTTCAACGCATCCAGCCACCAGCGTACTCGTACCCGCTTGCGCTCCGTGCCTTCTTTATCGACCATCACTAAGCCGTCTGGCAAAGGTGTCTCCACACCTTTTAGCACCCGCTCTAGCGCATCAAAGGCTGTGCTAAACTCACGCGAGGTCACCTCAAGCGCATGCGGCGTCAAACAATTATCTGCGGTGAGCAACGGCTTTAGCACAGCCATGCTATCTACATCCCAGCAAGCATGGACAAAACAGGCATAGTCAGTCTCGAGCCACAACGGAATCTCATAAAAACGCTTAAGCCAGTACTGATGCGCCGCCGAGCCAAAAGGCACCTCTGCCAAAAACGCCTCGTGTTGACGGGTATGCACCGTATCGTGCGAGCGCAGATACTCGCCAGGCGCGTCTGGGTCGGGTGTGGCAAAAGCCAGCGCGTTATACTCATGATTGCCCATCACCGCATCGGCGACATCAGCATCTAGCATGGCAAACACAATCTCCAACGTCGCCACTTGCTGTGGCCCACGATCCATCAAATCGCCAATAAACAGCGCTCGATGACCCTCTGGCGGCACAAAGTATTGACCATTATGGACATAACCCAACTGTTTAAGCAAACCGACAAGCTTGTCCGCGTAGCCGTGAATATCACCAATAACATCTATAATCATAATAAAACAACATAAAGGAGAAGTTATGCGCTTATAAAAACGCAATACATAGAAAGTCAAACCATCAATGAGATGATTGTCTATCGGCCATTATCAGCCATAGCCATAGCGGCGCTAAAAACCTGGCGACAGCAGCGCGTTGATAAAGTGCGGCAAGACACGCGGCTCTAAAACAATCGTGGCCACCACCCCAAACGCGCCGCCCCACATATGCGCCATATGATTGATATTTGAGCCGCCGCGCCTATCTGCATAAATACTATAAGCCACGTACGCTACTGCAAACAAAATCGCCGGAATCGGAACAATGGCAAATAAGTAAAGGCTTTCCCACGGTGCCAGCAAGATAAAGGCAAACAGCACCGCTGAAACCCCGCCTGACGCGCCAAGACTTAGATAGCTGGCATTGTTTTTGTTTTTTAGATAGCTTGGCACCATAGCGATAACAATGGCAAGCACATAAAACACCACAAACCCATAGCCAAACAAAAACGGCTGGTACAGCCCTTCGATGGCGCGACCAAAAAAATACAGCGTAAACATATTAAACAATAGATGCATGCTGTCGGCATGGATAAAACCATGTGTCACAAAACGATCCCACTGTCCGTTGTTTACCGCTGGTGGATAAAAAATAAAACGGTTAAACAAGCGTTTGTTTTGCCATGCCAACAAGCTGATGATAACCGTAATAATAATGATAAGAGTGGTATGGTTTAACAAAGAAAAATCCTTAGGCCGCGCCTGATGTATGACAATGCGAGAAATGACAACGTTCAAAGCCTAAGCGTTACGGCTGCATAAAAACTGACGATCGTTACTAACTTCATAACCAAGGGTTTATGATAAATTGATTTTTTTAGCGATAGTTCGCTTAAAAGTCAATACGCTAAAAATGCGCTCTTAGAGGGATATATTTTACTTATCGGCTGTGTCTGCTGAAGCTATCTCACTTTATCTTTACGTAACTTAAGTCTAGGTAATCTCAGCATAAGCCATATTTATCCCAGCCATGCGCTAGTGGTGTTATATTTTATAGTGAACCAAATTATCGCTGATCGAGCACCGAGGTAAGTCACAATACTAACAGTAGTTGAGCCAATGCCAAAACCTATTATGTGACAAAACGCTGCGTTTTTATGCTTTTCTGGTGAATAATGTAGCCATGCAATGATTGATACCAGTCAAACCTGACTTAGGTAGCGTTTGAGCTGGCATGAGTTTGAGCTGGCATGATAAGTCATCAATGTCGATGTGATTTTGCTACACTGGCGCTGTTATTGAAAGCATACAGCCAGTACTTTTTCTTTACCGATACTGCTTTTCAATAGCGTCAACCCTAGTCATAATAAAATACAAGCTTGTCATTTTGTAAATTTCCATCAATGGCCGATAGAGGCAGTCATCTATGAGTATCATCGATCAACTAGAGCAAACCGTGACCCCAGCTGTCTTAGGTGAGCAGGCGAGTCACCAAAGCGTGGCTTATATCAGTTTGCTTGAGCAGTTCTATGCGGTTTTGGCTGCCCGTTTGGCGCAGCCAGATATATACTCTGAGCTATTGCGTAGCGATGAGACAATCAGTACAGAGGCGGCTGTAGAGCGTCCGTTTTTTGTGCAGCTATGGCCAGACTCTGCCGTACAGCAAGGGATGATACAAGCGATGGCGGCCGATCATCATATTGATGAAACTGCGACCAAACAGCTACTGACAAATGCCGCGCCGCTGGTCTATCGGGAGCTTATGATCTTGGCAAATGGTCAGTTTTTGCCCGCATTTCTACAGCAGCAGACGTCAGCGCTGCGCCAATATTTACCGATATGGTCAGCACCTATCATCACCGCAGCAGCCAGCGGCGGCTTAACGAATTTTGAGATGGCTACCAATGCGCCTATTAACCCAAACGATACCGATGACTCTGATGCACGTGCCTATGGTACACATAGTTCTGAGGGGCATTTTGATAAAGCAGGTAGCGCTATCCACGCCAGTCCAGCGGCGCATCATCTGGCCGAAAACATCAGTCTAAAGCAAGAAAGAGTACGCAGCCGTAACCTGCGCCGCGACTTGTTGGTGCGGGTGTTGTTGTTGGCGGTGGCTGCGCTTGGCCTTGCTTTATGGGCGTTTGTCCTAAAACCCAATAGCGCGCCGCCAGCCGAGCCTGTTGTCACCGAGCCTGTGGCCGTGCCGCCTGCGCCTGAACCAGTAGCCGCGCCGACGCCTGTTGAGCTTATCGTAGGTGTGGACGATAGTGGTAGTTTATACACTTGTAGCGCGATTGTCGGTGATACAGCACTACAAAACACCTTACAGCAAGCGCTCAGATCAAGCTTTGGCGAGCAGGCAGCGATCTGTCAGTTTACCGTACAACAAGGGGTTGCCAACAGTATTGCCAACCTACCAGCAGAGCTATTGCCCAATGTGTTGACGATGCTGAGGTCCACGCCCTTTGCCCGCTTGCATCTACAAAACGATCGACTTACGCTAGAAGCGCCAGATGCCATGCTGCTACAGCGCTTGCTCAGTGAGATGCGGGCTTTGGTGCCAGCCATGGTCATCGATAGTACCGCGCCCATCCCTTTACCTGATGCCCCGAACGCCGCGACCAGCGAATTGGATGATGCTGATAGTCTGAGCAATGATGCATATCCCAATGACCAATACCCCAATAATGCTACTGGTGCTGGCGAATATCAGGCGGCAGACGATGAAACAGGCGATCGCGTCATGCCTGCGCCCAACAATAATGCCAGTATACCTGCCGATACGCCCAACACTGTCCCTAATAACTTGCACAGTAATATACCGACTAAGAATAAGTCTAACAATATACCGCCTAATAACAGCCAAACTAGGCCGTCAGGCCCTATTTCGCTATCAGAGGTAGATGAGATGGCAAGTAGTGTAATCGTCGCCGAGCCAGCACAAGTCAGGTAGCAATGTGAGGCTACAGATGGCTTGCTTTGCTAGGGCGTGTCTTCAATTCACTCGATAGTTATCTAAATGGGCTAAAAATGGCCAAATTTTGCCAAACATCGTCAAATAGCGGGTTTATATCCCGATATTAACGGCGCTATTTTCCTTGTTTGACCGCAATTTATC
>NZ_JAGBKN010000031.1:0-27522 GCF_017498075.1 Psychrobacter halodurans | reverse complement strand
TCTATCCTAGAATGACTAGGCTTCGAAAATTTCACTGCGTATTGTCTGAAAAATAGCCGCCGCCAGTGCCACATTTGAATGTTCAACACGCCCTAAGCCGTCAGAATAAAATAACTATACGAATTTATAAAATCTGGAACACCATAGATGATAAGTAGGCTCAAAATAAAACCCATTCGAGCGCGTGATACCAGTGAGTCGCATAGGCCTTCGACCACGCTTGAACTATTGTTTGACTTGGTCTATGTCATTGCCGTAGCGGCGGCGGCTCATGGTTTTTATAGCCGTTTAAGTGAGCATGACTTATCGGGATTTTTGACCTTTATTGTGGCGTTTTTTATCCTTTGGAATGCATGGACCAGCTTTACTTGGTTTGCCTCGGGATACGACCCTGACGACTGGTTTTATCGCATATCCGTGATGTTTCAGATGTTTGGCTCGTTGATGATAGCAGCCAATATTCATCAATTTTATGAGCAAGGGCTGACATGGATTGGGGTGACAGGGTATGCCATTATGCGGCTGGCGAGCTGTAGTCAGTGGTGGCGCGTTTATCGGCAAGTACCAGGTCATCAAAAAGTCGCTTGGCGTAGTATGGTGGGCTTGCTAGGCTTACAAGCCTTATGGATAAGTTGGCTGTTTTTGCCCGCGGCTCTACAGACACCTGCTTTGTTTTTATTCATCCTAGCAGAGCTACTGATGCCAGTCTGGGCGCGTTCAGAGCAGTTTGATAACTGGCATCCTGGGCACATTGCCGAGCGTTATGGCTTGCTTACCATCATCGTATTGGGCGAGGGCGTGGTCGGGGTTAGCAATACCATTCAATACTTTTTGACCCATTCAGCATCAGCCGCCAGCTCCATCATATTTTTAGGCTCAAGTTTGGTGGCCTTGGTGTTTTCGTTATGGTGGCTATATTTTATCGTACCCTTTGATAGGATTTTAAACAAAGAACGTCGCCGTCATGATTTGTTTTTATTTGGCTATGGTCACTTTTTTATTTTTGCCTCGATTGCAGGTCTCGGCAGTATGCTCAATTTGGTTACAGAATCTGTCGCTGGTGATAATGGCAATGTGATATCTCAAACGTATGCGATGGGGATGCTAAGTGGAATGCTCAGCGTATTTTTATTGACCCTCACCATACTGCGGGAGCTGATGTGCCGTAAGTCGAGTCGTAATATGATGGCGATACTAATGGCCTTTGTGGTCATTGGGCTAAGCTATACTGCTGTAGCTCTAGGTTTGCCGATTACTTACGGTATTTGGCTAATTATTTTGGCACCTATAGTGATGATTTGGTTTTTTGGACGAGACAACGAGCACTGGCTGGCTAAGGATAGCGGCTAAGCGTGTTTGCGACAGGTTTGGCCGAGGTGGTGTGACAGTAGAACAAAGTGAAAAGTAGAACAAAGTGAAAAGTAGAACAAGGCAGTTCACAGTAAGTGCGACATCACAAAAACGGCAGTGGTACAATAAATTTAAACAGTCGTTTGCTTGATACAGCAGTGATAGGGTATCTGGCATGGTTTAAAGACACCATAAAAAAGGATTTTTGTACCCATGAAACACCCAAATCGTCTCTCTCAATTGATCAATACCAATGGTTTACAGCATGCAGGCTATCTGGCGGTCGCCAAGACTCGCGCCAAAGTGCTAAAAGCGTTTTCTTATGTTGTGCCGATTAGAAGACCGATGTTGTTTGTCGGTGAGACCTCATGCGAGGAGCTGTGCGATATGCTGATAAATGAAGGCAATGCTCATGTCTTTATCGTCACAGATGCTGTGCTTAATAAGCTGGGCATCCCTGCCAAAGTCACCGACTATCTGGATGAAAAAAATATCCGCTACCATATCTATGATGGTATCACGCCAGACCCGACGTTTGCTGTGGTTAAAGAAGGATTGCGCCAATCTGTCGCCGCCAAGTGCGATTCGATCATTGCCATCGGCGGCGGTTCGGTCATCGATGCGGCCAAAATGATCGCCATGGCCCAAGGCAATAAATGCCAGCCTGAGCAATTGATCGGACTTTTAAAAGCTAAAAAGCCCTCTGTACCGCTTTATTGTATTCCTACCACTGCTGGTACTGGTTCAGAGGCGACCCTAGGCGCGGTGGTGTCTGATGACAAAACTCACCAAAAAGCGCTGTCGATTGACCCCAGAATGGTACCCCTAGCAGCCGCTATCGACCCGGCCATCATGCAAGGCATGCCATCCCATATCACCGCCGATACCGGTATCGATGTATTGACGCATGCCTTAGAGGCATGGATGAGTGCCAATGCCAGTGTTGAGACCGATTATTATGCCGCGTCTGCGGTCAAATCTGTCATGCAGTATCTGCCACTGGCGTATCAAGATGGTGGTAATTTAAAAGCACGTAAAGAGATGGGAGTAGCGGCGCACTATGGTGGCATCGCCTTTAACAAAGCAGGTCTTGGCTATGTCCATGCCATCGCGCACCAGCTAGGGGCGTATTATGGTATTCCTCATGGTCGTGCCAATGCCATCGTCTTGCCTTATGTGCTAGACGTCAATCGTCAAGCAAGCAAAAAAAGACTGGCCAAGCTGGCCAAGCAGACAGGAATGATCAGGCAAGGCAACGCTGGTAATAGTGATGCTGAGATCGCCGATCATCTTATCGCGCAAGTGCGCGACTTGATTGCTAGTTTACACATCGACCCAACGGTAAAAGGCATGCAAAGCAGTGATTTTGATGACATCGCAAAAGCGGCGGCAAAAGAAGTCAGTGATACTTATGCGGTGCCGACCTATCTGTCACCTGCCGAAATCAAAGACATCCTGACAAAGATCAAACACGCCAGTGAACAGCATATTGGCGCTGCTGGATGACATAACGCCTATTACCAAGCAGTAGTAGGTTTTTTTGGTAAAATGCATTTGATTTTACGGATATAAATAACAGTGTAGGCATATTTGTGTGAGACCAATGCGTTACAATCATGACATGATATAACGCTCAGGAGCACTTTATGACAGATCAATCACTGGTGAGTAATAGGCCGTCAATCAGATGGTTAGGGCTGGTCATCGTCGCCAGCAGTGCGTTTTATGTCGGGTGCGCTGCGACTGAAAATACCAGCCCGCCAAACGCCAGCTCTATTGATAATCCTTATGCCCCAACTGATCCAAACTTGGCAGTGGCCACGGTTGCAGGTGGGTGCTTTTGGTGTGTCGAAGCCGGTTACGAAAAAATACCTGGTGTCATCGAGGTGGTCTCAGGATATACGGGAGGTCAATCGACCAATCCCACTTATAGTACGGTATCAGCCGGTGGCACAGGCCATACCGAAGCGGCACAAGTATATTATGACCCTACCAAAATCACTTATAATGGTATCGTGCAAGCCTTATGGCGTATCGCTGATCCTACCGATGATAAAGGCCAATTCGTCGATCGCGGTACGCAGTATCGTCCAGCAATTTTTTATCATAATGAGCAAGAAAAGCAGATAGCGAAAGCAGCTAAGCAGTCGCTACAAGCCTCTGGCGTCTATGACAAACCTGTCGTGATCGAAATCGTTGCAGCCAGCGATTTTTATCCTGCAGAAGCTTACCATCAAGACTACTATAAAAAAAATCCAATCCGCTACAAAGCTTATACCTTCAACTCTGGCCGCTATCAGTTTATCAAAAGCGTCTATGGCGATGACTACGAGCTAGATTTTGATCAGTTTAAGCCTAGCGCTACAGAAACAAAGGCGACAGACATACGTATAAACACCAGTGGCGCTGCTGCGGCTGGGGTTACGGCACCAGTACAAACCATCGCTACTGGTTTTGATCCAAAAGCCTTTATAAAGCCCTCAACAGAGCAGCTAAAACAGTCGCTCACAGCCATGCAGTATAAAGTCACCCAAAAAGACGATACCGAGCGTGCCTTTGACAATGAGTACTGGGATAATAAATCGCCTGGGCTTTATGTCGATGTGGTCTCGGGCGAGCCGTTGTATTCTTCACGTGATAAGTACCAATCTGGCACAGGCTGGCCCAGTTTTACTCGCCCACTTGCGGCAGATCTTGTCGTAGAAAAAGCCGACCGAGGCATATTTGGTACCCGTACCGAGATTCGTAGCCGTTATGCTGACTCGCACGTGGGTCATGTCTTTGATGATGGTCCAGCGCCGACAGGTAAGCGTTATTGTATGAACTCTGCGGCACTGCGTTTTATACCACTGGCGCAGATGAAAAAAGAAGGCTATGGCGACTGGATCGCTCAGGTAAAGCCGAACGCCTAAGGCTGACGAAAACTGACAAAAAAGGATACTGAGCGCAGTATCCTTCTTGGGTTTTGTTTGGGCGTTTATCTGGGTTTAGATGTTAGGCTTGATTGCTTGCGACATTAAAACGCAGGCCGACGCTTGGGCACCGCGTCCAAAAACTCATTACGTGCTTGATTGTCGTGAAGGTACTCACCCAGCATGGCGGTACTACGGGTGGTTGACTGCTGTTTGTTGACGCCGCGCATCATCATACACATATGCGAGGCATCCATTACCACAGCTACCCCGCGACACCCTGTCACATCCATGATGGTTTGGGCGACTTGCTCGCTTAGGTTTTCTTGGATTTGCAAGCGGCGAGCAAACATATCGACGATGCGCGCAAACTTTGACAGACCCAGCACATGACCATTTGGTAAATAACCGATATGCGCCACGCCATGAAACGGTAGCATATGATGCTCACACAGCGAGTAAAACTCAATGTTTTGCACCAATACAAGCTCGCGATTGGTCGATGGAAATACCGCGTCATTGACGACTTCTTCTAAGCTTTGATGATAGCCTTGCGTCAAATAAGAAAACGCCTTTGCTGCTCGTGCAGGCGTGTCTAGTAAGCCTGGGCGATTTAAATCTTCGCCAGTTGAGTCAATCAATTGACGATAAGAATCGATATTTTCTTTATAATCTGGAGTGATGATGGGGGTATTACTCATAAGTTTGGCAGCCATCCAAAATGTGGGTGTAGCTTAACGCTAAATCCTCAGTTACAAACACTCGATTATGAGCAAGGGTTGTAAGGGATTTTTATAAAAATTGTGCAAGCTGGGAAGGGCTGTGATTATACTTGAAAAAGGCTTAACTTCATACTGCTGTGGCCAGAGTTGCGCGTTTTATCGATATCAGGCATCACCATAAGATAGAGGATACCAGCATCTGTATCAGTAAGTACAGTTTACGACTGTTTACTTAAATCAATTCGTGTATAATGAGTCATCTTTTTATCATACTTATAATGAGCATTTATACTCTCGAACGATTCAAAAGGAAATATTATGCTACTGCAAGGACAACGATTTGTCGTAACTGGCATCGCAAGTAAACTCTCTATCGCATGGGCGATCGCAGAAGCGTTGCACCGTGAAGGCGCTTCATTGATTTTGACTTATCCAAATGAGAAAATCAAAAAACGGGTAGATATGGCTGCCGAAGCATTTGAGGCAGACTTGGTGTTAGAGTGTGATGTCGCCTCAGATGACTCTATCGCCGCTTGCTTTGAGCAAATCACCGCACATTGGGGCGATGGTATCGATGGCGTCGTACATGCTATTGGCTTTGCGCCAATGGATCAGCTCGACGGCGATTTTGTTAGCGCCACCACTCGTGAGGGCAGTCAAATCGCGCACGATATCTCAAGCTACAGTTTTGTAGCACTGGCCAAAGAGGCGCGGTCGCTACTGGCCATGCGTCATGGCTCGATGCTGACACTGACTTATGAAGGTAGTATCTCAGTATTGCCAAACTATAATGTTATGGGGATGGCCAAGGCAAGCTTGGAGGCCAGTGTGCGTTATCTAGCGACATCGATGGGCGGTGAAGGCATCCGTGTCAACGCTATATCAGCAGGGCCTATCCGTACGCTGGCCGCCAGTGGTATCAAGTCTTTTAGAAAAATGCTTGATATCAGCGAAAAGATAGCGCCGCTACAACGCAATATCACCCAAACAGAGGTCGGTAACGCAGCGTTGTTCTTGCTATCACCATGGGCTTCAGGTATCACCGGTGAGATTATGTTCGTGGATGCTGGGTTCAATACCGTGGCCATCAGCGAGCAGCTAATGATGGCTGATGAGTCAAAGTAGCCGCTCAAGATAAGTGCATGAACTGACATATTCAGTGATATTATTTAGCAAAGACAGAAGGCAGCCTATGGGCTGTCTTTTTTGGTTATAATAAAGGCTTTTTGGCCCTAAGCCATGAAACGATAAATATGATCACCAAACTACCAAAGTGGATATTGTGGGGCGGCGCGATTTTAGCGTTTAGTGCCGGTTGCGTAAATACAGCGGCGCTGATGGGCTTTGCACGTCTTTCTGTCTCGCACGTCACGGGTAATGTGAGCCTGTTTGCCGCTGCAATCGCTTACATGGATGCCCGTAGTATCTTGTATATCGGGGCGCTGTTACTGTCGTTTTTGGCAGGTGCGATATTAAGCGGTTATGTGATAGGGCAGACGTCCCTAAAGCTTGGGCGACGTTATGGCCGCGCGTTATATATTGAGGCGGCACTACTACTGCTCAGTTATTGGCTATACCAGCAGCATGACTATTTAGGGCAGCTGGCGGCGGCGATGGCCTGCGGTTTACAAAACGCCATGGTAGCGACTTATAGTGGGGCAGTCATTCGCACGACTCATTTGACAGGTCTTACCTCAGATATGGGTGCGGCCATCGGAAACTGGCTGGCAGGTCGTGCCATCAGCAAGCCTACCTTAGGGTTTCAAGCGGTTATCTGGTACTGCTTTTGTGGTGGCAGTGCGCTTGGGGCGTTTTTATTTGCAAAGGTCGGTTATGATACGCTGTTTGTGCCCATTAGCATCGTACTTAGTGCGGCATTTATTTATAACTATGTCTCAGACCGTTTGCCGGAGAAAAGATAACTTAGAATAAAGATAAGCGAAAAAAGCGCTCATTATAATACTGAGCGCTTATAGCAAACAATACATTAATGGCGCGTTGTCAGTGGCAATGCGCTTATCTTGAAACTATAAAAACATTTGAAAAACCAGCGAATTACTTATCGCTTTCTTCGTTATGATCTTCGTGCTCATGCATGCCTTGCATCATGTCTAGGACAGAGTCATCGGTACGCTGCTGGTCTTTTTGGTCAAGGCCATCTTGATTGATATCTTTACGAGCCATTTTTGTGGTCGAGTCCGTTTTATTGTCATCTGTCATGAAATGCTCCTAATAGTTACTGTCAATTTGATTAAGGACATGGCCTAGTATGAAAGAGCATGGTGGTGTTGTACATATGGTGTGTACGCGTGTTTAGTGACGATGTGTAACTGAATATTTGTAAATGAAGGCTGATAACTAAAGCGCATGATCCTTGCTACTTGGCAGAACGGTATTTGCTAGCAGCGCCACCGATGGCAAAAAATGTTGCTTCGATAAGTAATTGAGTTTAAAGCGTTCTTATAAATGAGCATGGATACAGGTCAATCAAGTGCTTTGTCAGGCGCGTTTTTTGCGATATATCTGCTATGATAACAGCCTATTTTTTCTGATAACGCGCCAGTTATCACAATTCATACTCTCTCTTTGGTTTATCTTTAGGGTCTTTTTTTACACTGTCTTTGGATCAATAAGGACATTTTATGTCAAAGCAAAAACTAGACAGCCATCTTCCTGATGATGGCAACGAGTATTTATTTACCGATACCTTTCCAAAGGGGACGGGTAAAGGGCTGATAGTGGTCGCCATCGCCGCCATTATCGCTATGATTATCTATAACGTGTTACCCTTTGAAGTCAATGCCAATAAAGGCCTTGCGGTGCTATTTTTTATCGGTGTGCTGTGGCTGACAGAGGCGGTACACGTGACTATCACCGCCTTGCTGGTCGTAGTGGTCGGGGCGCTGGTTGGCATACCTGAGTTTGATGCCAAGATTGGCCTACAAAGCTTTGCCAGTCCGACTATTTATTTGTTTTTTGGTGGTTTTGCACTGGCGGCCGCCTTACATGTACAGCAGTTAGACAAAAAAATCGCCCTAAAGATTTTATCGATGTCAGGTGGTAAGCTAAGTACGGCGGTGTTTTTGATATTTGCCGTGACCGCGTTTTTGTCGATGTGGATATCTAATACCGCTACAGCGGCGATGATGCTGCCACTGGCGCTGGGTATTCTCACGCAAGTGGATCGTGAAAAAGACCGCGGCACTTTTGTTTTTGTGCTGCTGGGTATCGCATACTCAGCCAGCCTTGGGGGCTTGGGTACTATCGTGGGCTCGCCGCCTAATGCTATTGCGGCAAAAGCGCTCAACATCGCCTTTGTAGATTGGATGAAGTTTGGTGTACCCATGATGGTGGTGTTGTTGCCGCTGCTCTTGGGGGCGATGTATGTGTTTTTAAAACCCAACCTCAACCGCACAATCACTGTACTCGATGAAGCGCCAATCGCGTGGAACAAGCCGCGCGTTGTGACGATTATCGTCTTTATTATCACTGCCTTTAGCTGGATATTTTCTAAAAAAATTGGTGCAGCGCTCGATATCACTGATACCGATGCTATCATTGCTTTGTCAGCCGCCGCCGCGGTGGTCAGTCTGGGTTTGGTATCATGGAAGCAAGTTTCGGATAATACTGATTGGGGCGTGCTCATGCTGTTTGGTGGCGGTATTGCGCTATCGACGATCTTAAAAGTATCGGGCGCGTCATTGGTGCTGGGTGAGACGGTGGCAAGTGCGCTGTCTTCTGCGCCGCTGATTTTGGTGATGATTGCAGTGTCAGCCTTTATTATCTTTTTGACCGAGTTTGCCTCAAACACTGCGTCAGCTGCGCTGCTTGTGCCAGTATTTGCAGCGATTGCTGAGCAAATGGGTCTGCCGCATGAGGTGCTGGTGCTGGTCATCGGTATTGGCGCATCTTGTGCCTTTATGCTGCCTGTTGCGACACCGCCAAACGCCATTGTCTTCGGTACTGGGTTGATCAAACAGTCTGAGATGGTCCGCACAGGGGTAATACTCAACATCATTGCCACCGTCGTTATTGGATTGTGGGCGTATTTTTTCTTAATATAGCCTCAAATATGTCCGAATAAGACATACCAGTACAGACAAAACCCGATGTTTCCATGACTATTGGACATCGGGTTTTCGTTTTTATTACGTGGCAGGACTGGGCAACAGTGCTAATCGATGAATATTGTATCGTCAGTTCACTATAGAGGTGTTGTACAAGGCTGATGTGGTCAAGGTGTTTTTGGAGTAAACTGGTCAAAATATAGCTTATCAAACAGTGGTTCAAATAACGGCTCAAATAATGGTTCAAGTAGTGACAAGCAAAAGCTACCTGTACCAAATTCTAATCGCTTATAACTTTATATAGGCGTTATGCAGCCATTCTAACTGAATAAAGAGGTGCCATCATATGCCCCTAACTATGTATTATAAAAACGGCATGATTCGTAAAACGCGCTGTCACATCCCTGATGATCTGGTGCCGACACTCTATCAGATTCATGATAATGCCAGCTTTCCGCAATTGACTTGGCTGATTGATAATCTTTATGAAAGCCTGCAAATTGAGCCTGCTACCGCGCAGGCATTGGCCGATGAGATGGTAGCGTTTGAGCGCTTGATACTGTCGTTGCACCTGCCTTTTCCTAGAGTGCCGTTACAGCGGCTACATACCTTTTTTGCTGGCGCGGCCAGTAGCCAACAGACAATTTTTACCTCAACATAGTATCAATAATCGGCAAACGGCAGATTGAGTAAGTTATTCTAAAGGCTAGGCAAGTACGACAAGCCGCTTGAATCGTACCTGCATAACCCTCATAATCTAAGCACTTTTAAATAATAAATAGCCTAAGCAGATATGCCGAATCAAACTAAAAAGTCGCAACAAACTAAGCCGCAAACAAATACCCTCTCTCAATTAGATGTCGAAAGTACAGCAGCGCAGGCCGCTACCGGTGCGATGAGTCAAGTCGATACTTCTGATCTACCCGTCCTTGCCAAAGACAGCTACTACCTTGGGCGTTTGGAGCGCGAGCTGGCACGTGCCGCTGTGATCAAAAATAAAGCAGCCAATAGCGACTCCCGTAAAGAAAAAGACTCGCTTAAAGCGGCAGACATCCTGAGCAAAAAACGCGCGCAATACGAAAAAATAAAAACCCGCTCACAGCAGGCGGTGCAAGCGCGTATCGAGAGTATCCCAGACAACTTGCCAGCCACCTTAAACCTAGATTTGCCTGTCAGTCAGCGCGCTGATGACATCGTGCAAGCCATCATCGACAATCAAGTCATCATCGTCGCAGGTGAGACAGGGTCTGGTAAAACGACGCAATTGCCGAAGCTTGCGATGCTGGCAGGGCGCGGCATCACAGGGCAAATAGGGCATACCCAGCCAAGACGCTTGGCGGCTCGTAGCGTAGCCAACCGTATTGCTGAGGAGCTTGGCGAGCAGCTCGGTCATACCGTCAGTTTTAAGATTCGCTTTAATGAGCAGGGTACGGCGCAATCGGTCGTGAAGCTGATGACTGATGGTATCTTATTGGCCGAACTCGGTCATGATCGGTTTTTGAGTAAATACGATACTATCATCATCGATGAGGCGCATGAGCGTAGTCTAAACATTGACTTTATCATGGGTTATCTAAAAAAACTGCTACCCAAACGCCCTGATTTAAAAGTCATTATTACCTCAGCAACCCTCGATACCAAGCGTTTTAGTGAATACTTTAGCCGTTATGATAGTAAGCTCAAGCGTAATGTCCCTGCGCCGATTTTTAATGTCGAAGGCCGCAGTTATCCTGTTGAGGTACGTTATCGCCCGCTGACTGATGAGCCAGTGGGTAGCTCAGATGACGACAGCTACGATGATTTTGAAGAAAACCTACCGCGTGCGGTGGTTGCTGCTGTCGAAGAATGCTTTAGCGATGCGCAAAATAAAGGTCATGCCGACCAAGCAGATATCTTGATATTTGCGGCGACAGAAGCGGAGATTCGTGAGTTGCAAGATGTGCTTGAGCGTCATGGACCCAAGCACACCGAAGTGTTGCCACTGTTTGCACGGCAGACTTATGAAGAGCAGCAGCGTATCTTTCAGCCGTCAGGTCGCGGTAGGCGTATTGTGATTGCTACCAACGTCGCTGAGACTGCACTGACCGTACCCGGCATTCGCTACGTGATAGACTTAGGGTTTGCGCGGATTTCGCGTTATTCGTATCGCTCACGCGTCCAGCGCCTGCCGATCGAAGCCATCTCGCAAGCGGCTGCCAATCAGCGTAAAGGCCGCTGTGGCCGTGTCGCGCCAGGCGTTTGTATTCGTCTGTATTCTGAGGAGGACTTTAGCGGTCGTCCAGAGTTTACCGAGCCTGAGATACTACGCACCAACCTTGCTTCCGTGATTTTGCAGATGGCCAACCTGCGTCTGGGTAGCGTCGATGATTTTGCTTTTATCGAGCCGCCAGATAGCCGTTTGGTCACCGATGGACATAAACTGCTCGATGAGCTAGGCGCGATTACCTCTAAAAGCGACAAAGCACCCAGCCCTGCCAAGCGCTCCAAGGGCCTTACTCAGTTGCGTCTAACGCCGACTGGGCAAAAAATGGCACGTATGCCAATCGATCCAAGGCTGGCGCGTATGCTGGTGGCAGGTAGCGACTTTGATTGTATCCGTGAAATGCTCATCGTTGTCGCCGCGCTTGCCGTACAAGACCCGCGCGAGCGCCCCGCCAATAAGCGTCAGCAGGCGGATCAAAAGCATGCTGAGTTTCGTCAAGATGACTCCGACTTTTTGTTTTATTTAAGTCTATGGAAGGCGCTGTTTGAAAAAGGCGAAGACGGCAGTAAATTGTCTGGCAATCAGCGCAAACAGTTTGCCAAAAAACATTATCTGAGCTTTCCGCGCGTGCGTGAGTGGAGTCAGACTCACCGGCAGTTGCTGCAGATGGTCACGGATCTTAAGCTTGCAGATGATAAAGGCGGTAAAAAAGGGGCTAGTAGTAGTGACCCTACCAGTGTAGAAGATGAGGAAATCAAAGCGGTCAAATATGCCAATTTGCATCGCGCACTACTGACGGGGCTGCTCTCGACCATCGCGCATAAGACAGAAAATCGCGGTGAGTACTTAGCAGCACGCCAGCAAAAAGCCAAAATATTCCCAGCCAGTACCGTGTTTAAACAAGTGCCGCCTTGGGTCATGGCCTTTGAGATGGTTGAGACCTCGCAAGTGTTTATGCGTACTGTTGCCAAGATTGAGCCTGAGTGGATCATCTCCGCGGCGGGCAACTTACTGAAGTACCATTATTTTGAGCCGCATTGGTCCAAAAAGACAGGCCGCGTCAAAGCGTACGCACAGATTAGTTTGTTTGGACTGATTATTGTTAGTAAGCAGCTGACCAACTACGAGCAGGTCAACTTAGCAGAGTCGCGGGAGATATTTATCCGTGACGGTTTAGTAACGGGTAATTTGGGTCGGCAAGCGCCGTTTTTGCAGCACAATATGGACAAAATCGCCCATGTTGAGCGTATCGAAGACAAATTGCGTCGCCGCGATTTACTCGTCGATGAAGAGGCACTGTATCAGTTTTATGACAAAAAAATCCCCGAGCATGTCGCCAGCCGCAAATCCTTTGAGGACTGGCGCGCTGAGGTAGAAAAAAACGATAGTAAATATCTGTTTTTTACCGATGATGACGTGCTCAACAGCCAAGCACCGACCACAGGCGATTTCCCAGAAGTGTGGAAGCTGGGTGATTTAAAGCTGCCGCTACGTTATGTCTTTGATCCATCAAGCGATGATGATGGCGTGACCATTCGCGTGCCGCTTGTCGCATTGCCGCAGCTTGATGCCATTGAGCTGCTGTGGGGCGTGCCCGGTTGGCGCTATGAGCTGGTGTTACAACTGCTAAAGTCATTGCCAAAAGACATCCGCCGGCAGATCGTACCGATTCCTGACACGGCAGACAGTCTCTTTGATGAGCTGCAGCCCGAGGGCGGACAAGGGCTACTCAAGCAGCTATGCCAAGCGCTGCACCGCCGCGGCATTATGTCGGTGAGCGAAGCGAGCTTTAATCCGGCCAGCATTGATCGTTATTTGCAGCCACAAATCTGTGTGGTCGATGACAAAAACCGCATCATCGAAAAAGGCCGCGACCTGCAAACGCTACAGATTCGTCATGCTCAAGAGACCCGTCAAGCGGTCAATGAGCAGCAAGGCGCACACACGGATTTCCCTGAGCATTTTGCCTTTAGTAAAAACCATCATAGCGCAGGCGTAGTGATGAAGCAGTTTGCTGCCTTGGTCGCAGATGAGGCGGGCGAGGCGGTATCGATTCATCAATACACCGATGTAAATGCGGCACTGCAGGCGCATCGTATCGGGGTCTTGACTTTGATCAAAGGCAAGCTGGGTGCCAAAAGAAAGCAGCTGACCAGTCAAATCGATAAGATATTTAAATTGGCCTTTGCCCCGCTGGGTGATATGGAAGCCCTAAAGACCATTGTGATTGATGCGACACTTGATGCCACGCTTGAGGAGCATTATGTCTTATTTGATCATAGTGAGGATTTGCCTGAGAGCGCCGACGATGTGGCAGTTGAACTGAGCGAAGAGCTACCCTTTACCGCAGAGGAGTATGCAAAGACGCTCGAGGCTGTGGTTAGCAATTTTTTATTGACGGGTCAGAGTGTCATCAAAACCCTCAAAAACGTCTATACGCGCTGGCAACGTATTCGTCAGAGCTTACTCATGCTGGATCGGGAGATATTTGGCGAGTCTATCGATGATATCGAAGACCAGCTTGAGGACTTGCATTTGTCTGATTTTGTTTATCGGATGGACTACAGTCAGTGGCAGCAGTATCCGCGCTATCTAGAGGCGCTAGAGATTCGTATCGAACGTCTGGAGCACAACCTCGAGGCGGATCTCGACGGTGTCTATGCGCTCGATGTACACATGGAACGACTGGGGAATCGCGCTAGCGATAAGGCCATCAGTGAATATCGCTGGATGGTCGAGGAGTATCGTATCCAGCTCTTTGCTCAGCCGATGAAAACGCGTATGGCGGTATCACCGAAACGCCTGAGTAAGCTGTGGGATAAGGTGAGTTAGTAAATTGCTGTCTCACTCATACTAGGGTGTGCTTTCATTCAAAAGATGGTGATAAAAATGAGATAAAGTGCTATGTCATTTTTAGGGTAAATTGACCATATATAATTGAACCCATTAAAAATAAACCTTATCTGTTTTTTAAACAATAAAAAAGGCTGGAATAGCAAGCGCTAATCCAGCCTTTTACTTTTTACTTTATAAAAACCATTATGGCGCGAACTTAGCCTTTGGGTATACCATGTTGGCAGGAGACAACAAATTATCCAAGGTCTCTTTGTCCATCAGATTTTCTTCTAAGACGATATCATAGACGCTACCGCCAGTCTCTTGGGCTTTTCTGGCCACATACGTAGAGGACTCATAGCCTAAGTGCGGGTTTAGGGCGGTGACCAGACCGATGTTATTAAACACCTGTCCGCTACAGGTGTCGTTATTCATGATGATGCCATCGATACAGCGGGTCGCAAACATCTCACAAATATTGGTCATCATGCTCATACCGGTAAATAGGTTAAAGGCAATCACTGGCTCAAAAACGTTGAGCTGTAGCTGAGCGTTCTCTGATGCCATCACAATCGCGCTATCGACGCCCATGACGTGAAAACATGCTTGGTTGACCACTTCTGGAATCACAGGGTTGACTTTGCCTGGCATGATTGAGCTGCCAGGTTGCATCTCAGGCAGACGATATTGCGCCAGCCCCGCACGTGGCCCTGACGACTGCAAACGTAAATCATGAGCGATTTTGGATAAACGAGCAGCAAACAGACGCAGGTTGCCAGATAAAGCGACATAAGCGCTGGTATCTTGCGTGGATTCGATCAAATCCTCTGCGATGTAATATGGTCTGCCAGTGAGCTCTGTTAAAGTCTCAGCGCACAGATCTGAGTAGCCAGCAGGCGCATTTAGCCCAGTACCAATCGCCGTACCACCCATGTTGATCTCGTGAAACAAAGCGCGCGTTGACTCGATACGCTGCATCTCTTTTTTGATCATCGTGGCAAAGGCATTAAACTCTTGCCCTGCCGTCATCGGCACTGCATCTTGCAAGTGAGTACGCCCCATTTTTAGCTTGTCAGCAAGCTCGATGCTTTTGTTTATCAAGCTTTGGTGGAGCAACGCCATTTTATCGAGCAGGTTTGTGCAGTACTCATCTAGTGCCACATTGAGTGCGGTTGGATAGGCGTCGTTGGTTGATTGTGATAGGTTGACGTGATTGTTTGGGTGTACATGCTGATATTGGCCTTTTTCATAACCTAAAATCTCCAAGGCACGGTTAGCAATCACCTCATTGACGTTCATGTTGGTTGAGGTGCCAGCGCCCCCTTGAAACATATCAACGATAAACTGGTCATGATATTTGTCGGCGATTAAGTCATCACAGGCAGCAACGATTGCGTCTTTGACCGTATCGTTTAGTACGCCGACTTTATTATTGGCAATGGCGGCGGCCTTTTTTACCGTCGCAAAAGCACGGATAAACGGCGAAAACTGATGCAAGCGCACACCACTGACGGTAAAGTTTTCAAAAGCGCGTAGGGTTTGGATGCCGTAGTAAGCATCAGCAGGGACATCACGTTGACCCAATAGGTCGTATTCTTGGCGAGTGGCGGTAGACATTTAATAAAACTCCTTCAGTAAAAGCCCTGACTCATATGTGAATCATCTCTTATTTTTATAAAAACAAATTGTATTTATAGCACATTTGAGAATCATCGTGGGCAACATTACAGAGTAGGCGTTTTATTCTCGGATTAATAATGAATATTTATTACATTATGCATAATTGAACAAAAATTTTTGGTTATCATTTATCTCGAGAGGTAAATCTTGAGGGTTTTACGATGCAAGGTGATGGGTAGGTCGGCATAACGGACATCCTCATCACTACGCTAGGCTAATGACCGATATTTTCTGTCAGTACGCCCATACTATGCAAAATAAAGGCAATGACTGCGAGTGCTACGATAAATGGGGTAAATATCCAAATCACGATGTTAATCAGCAATGAAGGTAACAAACCATTAAACAGCTCAGTGTTTGGGGCAAAAAAATTCATCATTGCATCGACGGCCCGTTTGGCAATGGGAAAAAGTACGGTACTCAGGGCCAGTATATAGACATATTTACTAAAACTGGGATCACTTAGCAGCACCATAAAGTAAAAACCGACAAAAAAAGCAACGCCCAATGCCCAGCATTTGATAGTGTAGCTTAAATGAGTCATAGGAGCCTCCCATATATTCTGATGATACGTAATAGACGCGTCGTAATATATTTATTAATTAGAATATATTATATGTTATATATCGAATATATAAGAGAAGTCAATCATTTTTTATCAAAAAGCACCGTAAAGCCACGTTTTTTTAGGGCGTGGATGTCAGGTATCAGTCATTGTCTCTCAACATTGGGATTGTCTAGATTGCGGTTGGTACAATAAAAAAGAGCCAGTAGCTTTACTACTGACTCTCATCATTATTTATAGTCGATAACTATAGTTGGCAGTTTACTTGATACTGTTGACCATTGTCTGAGGTAATGGTCATGATGCCAAAGTCTGCTTTGGTCTGCCAGTCATAGGTGGTCTTTGGGTTTACATTGTTCACATAACGTGCGCCAGAGCCTGATACTGCCTGCTCTAGCGTGATTTTTGCGTCTTGTAGACCTACTTTTGGCAAGGTGATGTTTAGGTTGGCCGCTTGACCGTCCGCTGCATAGGCGGCAGTAATCATGCCGTTGTCTTCACAGGTGAATGACTGAACGACTGGCTTGGCAGCAGTGGTTGGGGCGGTGGTGGTCGGAGCGTTGGTCGCACAAGCGGCTAACAAAACGGTAAAAGGAGCAACAGCAAGTAACTTTTTCATAAACGATATTCCTCAAGTTGGTAAGTGAATGTGAGTTGTTATACTGAGCAATATGATACATGCTCAAATGTAATTTCGTGTTGTGGTTAGAGTTTACTAAGGTAATTATTTCTGTCTTTTTCGTGATTTACCAAGTCGTTATAACCTAAATGATTGAGCGATATTTGGTTTTTTGTTTACACTGTTTTTTTTATTTAAGATAAATACCAGTACCGCCCCTAAGATGACTATACTGGCGATCAGAAAGTTGAGCGTCAGCTGCTCGGATAAAAACACCATGCCTAATATCGCCGCTAGGATAGGGGTGCAGAGCTGTACGACTGCGGCTTGGGAGTTTTTTAACAGCGGCATGGCCATATACCAGATACTATAGCCCAGCCCTGAGGCTAGCGCCCCTGACGTACAGGCCAATAAGACGCCTTCGATACTAATGTGATTGAGACGGATGTTTGGTATGCCAAAAGTACTAAGGGCTGTCAGCGAGATGATAAAGAGGACTGGGACGGCCACCAAGCTTCTGATAAAGTTAAACCCTGTCGCGCGCAGCGGTGAGACGCAAGACTTGCCTCGTATGCTATATATGCCCCAAGCGCCGCCGCTGATGGCCATGAGTATCGCCGCGGTGGGTGAGGGCACGGTGGCTGATGGCAACATCAAGTATACAAACCCCGCCACAGCGACGATAAACGCCAACCACTGCCACGCGCTTAGCTGCTCTTTTTGATAAATCCCCCAACCAATCATCGTCAGCTGTACTGCCGAAAACAAAATCAGCGCGCCTGTACCTGTATCTAATGCTGTATATGCAATCGAAAAACACAGCGCATAAACCACCAGGCTGATGCTACTTATCCAGCTACCTTTATCTTGTAAAATAGAGTCATCAGTCGCGGTATTTAGATGTAGGTTTTTTTGACGTGACATTTGTTGACATGGTTTTTGCTGATGCAGCCAGTAGGTGTGCACCGACATCACCACCGCCAAGCTCATCGCGGCACTCAGCAGGCGAAGAGTGGTGAAACTCCAAGCATCGATATAGCCCTCCGCCAGCGCCATCCTACAAAATAAAGAGTTTGCGGCAAACGCAATTAACGCGACTATGGTATAAAACGTGGCTTTCAAAAATAATTCCTACAGTGATTGACGCAAGTTTTGCATAAAATAGAGCGTTATTAAAAATAACAACAAGGAACCATTTATGGATTGGGCGAGTATTTTTATTCATGATACCACGTGGGCATTTGTCCTAGAGATATTGGTACGTGTGACTGTGATGTTTGTACTGATTATTACGTTCTTGCGCTTTACGGGTAAGCGCGGCGTCCGTCAGTTGTCTATCTTTGAGCTGACTATCATTTTGTCATTAGGCTCTATCGCTGGCGACCCGATGTTTACTGAGGATTTACCGATCATCCAAGCGGTGCTGATAATGAGTACCGTCATCTTGCTGTATCGCTTGTGTACGTGGGCGATGATGAAGTTTCAGCCGTTTGAAAATTTGCTAGAAGGAAAATCGCTGTATATCGTAGAAGATGGGATGCTGGTGCTCGATAAAATCAAAAAAGGCAAGATGTCGCACGATGAGTTTTTTGCTGAGATGCGTCAGCAGGGCGTGGAGCATCTAGGGCAAGTGCGTACCGGCCTGCTAGAAACCGATGGCAATTTTAGCGTCTTATTATACCCACCTGAGCAAACAGGCTATGGTATGCCGCTTTTTCCTAAGCAGTATCAGCCAGTGGAGCAGGTGGAGTCAGGCGTGCATTATGCTTGCATGTACTGCGGTTATATCGAGCATATCACAAGCCCTAACCAAGTATGCTCGCGCTGTCAGAATAACTGCAAAAACTGGGCAAAAGCGCTCAATAGCCAGATTGTCAGATAAGCAATACCAGTCATTGTTTTTATTAAAATAGCCTAAGCAAAAATTTATACACAATCAAAATTGTTCAACCACTCTGCTACCTGCATAACACGAGTCTGTCTATTACCACCAATACGTCTAAATGACTTGTGATAGATACTAAGCTGATCCGCAAAGTAACCGCTAATCTCGTCGCGCTCATGTGGCGCATCACGCAAGTCATCGGCGACCCACGGCGTATCGACCTCAGTCAGTAGTATCAGGTCATAATGATGCGCCAGTGCCGCTTGAGTCAGGGCAAGAGGACAGTCGCCATAGTACCAGTTTGAATAAACCATCAGCTCAAACAAGCTGGTATCACAGAATACATAACGCTGGCCAGCAGGTAGCTGTGCCGCTTGCATTGCGCGTTTGTTTTCTAACTCAATCTGACCTTGCGCGATAGGCAATAAATCCTCCCACGTACAGGTCAGCTGCTCGTTATCCCATTTGGCTTGTAGGTAAGTGCGCATATACTCTGGCACCCAAGGACTGGCAAAATGTGCCGCCAGATCTCGGCACAACGTTGTCTTGCCAGTGCTTTCAGCGCCCAATACTGCGACATTGATGACGGATTTAGGCGTATGCTGTTTGAGGTTGTTTGCGATAGCGTTGTTGCCATTCATAATAAGCCCAGATTGCGATCAGAGTGAAGACTACGTATTGTAGTGCAGTAAAGGTGAGACCTTTATAAAAGTATAGCGGTACGGAGATGGCATCGGCGACGATCCACAATAGCCAGTGCTCAATTTTGCGCCGTGCCATCAGCCACATCGCCATCAAAAACAGCGCCGTGGTCAGCATGTCGGTGTAGTCGACCCACGTAAATAACTGCAGTCCCAGCACGGTACCCTCAAAGCTAAAGCCATTGTTTATCACGGGGCGGAAGTAATACACCAGTGCCACAAAGGCCATGGTGGCCGCGGCCAGACTCGCTAGTATGGGCAAGTCTTTTGCGCTTAGCCGCTCAACTTGGATGGCGCTCTCAGCCTCCTTGAGCGCGCGGTCTTGCTGGCTGGTAGGGTTGATATGGTCTGAAACGGTGTTGTTTGCTTTGTTTTTTGACCAATTAATCCAACCGTATAGGCTCATTACGGTATAATAAGCATTGATAAACATATCGCCAAACAGCTGCCACTTCCATAGGAGGTAGACAAATATGGCGGTGCTAATCAGGCCGATGGGGAAAACAAGGATGTTGGTTTTGCTGGCGAGCATGACGCTGGCTACGCCAAATACCACCGCAATCAGCTCTAAAGCGATAAATAGAGTGGAGTAGTCAGCGTATTGTCCAAACAACCAGTTAAAGATCTCTACCATTAGTATTCCTAAATATAAACGCTTTGACTGTTTGCGAGCGCTCAATAGTTGCATATCACGCCCTGAGCTTCGTAATTATAGCGTAGATGCCCACAAATAAAGGCCGTCTTTGCTTATTTTTCGTCACAAATGCATTATTTGTAACAAAGTATTAGAAAAATAATAATATTCAGGCATAATAAAGGCTCTGATTTTAAGTTTACAGTTATTCACCGAAATCAAAACATCCTTATTTTCACTTTTACGCTTATCCAAGCACTACCGCAGTAGACAAGGAAGCTTATTATGACGACTTGTATCACGGGCACCGGCCTATACGTTCCTCCTTATAGCATCAGCAATGAAGAGCTGGTGGCTTCATTTAACCAGTATGTCGAAAACTACAACAACGAGCATGCCGACGAGATCGCAGCAGAGACTGTGACCGCACTGCAGCCTTCCTCAGCTGCGTTTATCGAAAAAGTATCTGGCATCAAATCACGCTATGTCATGGAAAAAGACGGGATCTTAGATCCTGAAATCATGGCACCTGTGATTCCTTATCGTCAGCTTGGCGAAGAGCTGTCAGTCATGGCTGAGATGGGCGCCGCCGCACTAAAAGACGCTTTAGCGGATGCAGGGCTAGAGCCTAACGACTTGGACGGTATCATCCTTGCGTGCTCGAACTTTCAGCGCACGTATCCGGCAGTCGCCATCGAGATTCAGAACGAAATCGGCATGGTAGGCGGTTTTGCTTATGATATGAACGTTGCTTGTAGTGCCGCGACGTTTGGGTTATCACAAGCCCACGGCTCTATCATCTCAGGTCTGGCCAAACGTGTGGCTGTGGTCAACGTCGAGATTACCTCAGCGCATTTAAACTGGCGCAACCGTGATAGTCATTTTATCTTTGGTGATGTGGCGACGGCTTCTATTGTCGAAGAGCTAGAGACGCCTAAAGGTTATGAGATTATCAACTCAAAACTGTTTACTCAGTTTTCGACCAACATCAAAAATGAATACGGTTTTATGGATCGCTCCGAGTTTTTGGCGGCGCAGACTGAGATGTATCCTGATATCAAAGAGCCGGTCACGGATAAGCTGTTTTTACAAAACGGTCGTAAAGTGTTCCGTGAGGTCTGTCCAAAGGTATCAGAGATTATCACTGAGCACCTGCATGACAACGAGCTACAAGCAAGCGACATTAAGATGATGTGGCTACACCAAGCCAATGCCAATATGCTAGATCTTATCTTGCGCACGGTCGTGGGGCGTGATGCGGACAAAGCCATCGTGCCAAGCGTCATCGATGAGTTTGCCAATACCAGCTCAGCCAGTCCGATGATTGTCTTCCATCGCTACAAAGACAAGCTGGCATCAGGTGATTTGGGTGTAATTTGCTCATTTGGCGCAGGTTACTCGATCGGATCGGTGCTGGTGCGCAAGGTATAGACGGCAGCGATACCGCTAGCACGGCGGCTGATAGTTGCTGTTACCTGTTGTTCACTACCGATAACAACAAAAAATAGCTAAGAGCAATCTTGGCTATTTTTTTATGTCAGTAGGATATGGTATCAAGCTGTTGATTTCTATCACTTCTGCTTGGCCGCACAAGCGATAATTTATGAGTATAATAGACAGGTTGCTGACAGGTTTTAATTTAAACGGAAAAATTTGCTATAATCACTCTCTTATTCCCCTCATTTGATTAAAAGTCCTTTTATGAAAGAATCCTTACGCCTGCGTTTAGACCAGATGGTAGACCGTTATGAAGAGGTCACCGCCTTATTATCCGATCCTAGTGTCATCAGTGACAATAATAAATTTCGTGAGCTGTCTGTTGAGCATAGTGACTTGATGGACATCACCACGTTATGGCAGAACTATGGGCGTGCAGAAACCGATCAAGCAGATGCTGAAGCGATGCTAGCTGACGCTACTGATCCTGACATGAAAGAGATGCTGATCGATGAGATCGACAGTGCTCGTGAGACCATCGCTGAGATGGAAGAAGCGCTCAACGTCATGATGCTGCCCAAAGACCCGAATGATAAGGTGCCAGCCTTTTTGGAGATTCGCGCTGGGACGGGCGGCGATGAAGCGGCGATTTTCTCTGGTGACTTGTTCCGTATGTACCAAAAGTATGCCCAAAATCAAGGCTGGACTGTTGAGGTGCTATCGGCAAATGAGGGCGAGCACGGCGGCTACAAAGAAATCATCACCCGTGTTTCAGGCACCGGCGTCTATGGGCGCCTAAAGTTTGAGTCAGGCGCGCATCGTGTCCAGCGTGTACCAGAAACAGAAAGCCAAGGCCGTGTCCACACCTCTGCGTGTACGGTGGCTGTCATGCCAGAAGTTGAGATTGATGATACAGTAGATATCAATCCTGCTGATATCAAGATGGACACGTATCGCTCAAGTGGCGCAGGTGGTCAGCACGTCAACACCACCGACTCAGCGGTGCGCTTAACGCACATACCGACAGGTGTGGTGGCAGAGTGTCAGCAAGAGCGTAGCCAGCACAAAAACCGCGCAAAAGCGATGCAAATGCTGATCTCACGTATTCAGCAGGCCAAAGTACAAGCACAGGTCGATACCGCAGATGAGATGCGTCGTGACCTCGTCGGTAGCGGCGATCGTAGTGAGCGTATCCGCACCTATAACTTCCCGCAAGGGCGTATGACCGACCACCGCATCAACCTAACTCTCTATAAGCTCGATTCCATCATGGAAGGCGATTTAGATGAGCTACTTGATGCGCTACTGCGTGAGCACCAAGCAGACTTGATGGCCAGTATCGGTGGCGGCGATTAATAGCCGCACGTCGCAAAGATTGATAAGTACCATCTAAACGGGCAGTGTTCTTAGCTGCCCTACTATTATTTTTATGTTTTTTATTTCATTACCTAATCATTTTGAGAAGTATTATGTCAAAGCACAATAATCAAAGCCAAGAGCAAGCGCCCACATTAGAAGAATCCAATGAGCTGATTGCCCAACTGCAAGCCAAGCTAGACGCTATCACAGAGTCGGGCAAGCCGGCGTATCCAAACACCTTTAAACGCACAGATTACGCCAAGGATTTGCAAACCGCCTTCGAAGGTATTTCAAAACAAGAAATCGAAGACAACGTTGCAAAAGGCGAAAAAACTCAGGTCAATGTGGCAGGCCGCGTCATGTTGAACCGCGGCGCGTTTATTGTCATTCAAGATATGACGGGTCGTATTCAGCTATATGTCGCTCGTAAAGAGCTGGATCCAGAAACACTTGCCACCATCAAATCATTGGATTTGGGTGATATCGTTGGGGTGTCAGGCTATATCGGACGCTCGGGTAAAGGCGACTTATACGTCCATATCGAAGAGTTTACGTTATTGACCAAGTCGCTACGCCCGATGCCAAACAAATTCCATGGCCTCGCCGATGTAGAGGCGCGCTATCGCAATCGCCACCTTGACTTGATGACCAATGAGACCACACGTGATACCTTTATGGTTCGCAGTCAAGTGATCAGTGGTATTCGCAAGTTTATGCTGGGTGAGCGTTTTATGGAAGTAGAAACGCCGATGATGCATCCCATCCCAGGTGGCGCAGTGGCGCGTCCATTTGTAACGCATCATAACGCGCTAGATATGCCGTTATATTTACGCATTGCTCCTGAGCTTTATCTAAAGCGCTTAGTGGTCGGTGGTTTTGAGAAAGTGTTTGAGATCAACCGCAGCTTCCGTAATGAAGGGGTATCGACCCGTCATAACCCTGAATTCACCATGATTGAGTTTTATCAAGCCTATGCTGATTATCATGATTTGATGGATTTGACCGAGCGTTTATTTAACGAATTGGCGATGGATATCTTGGGTACCACAGAGCTTACTTATCAAGAAGAAGCCATCAGCCTAAAAGCGCCATTTGTGCGTCTGTCTATGTCTGATGCGATTGCCAAATACGCCGAAGACTTCGACATGTCACGCATCAATGACCGTGACTATCTGGCAGAGTATGTATCAACAACGCTCAAGCAACCAGTAAAAGACGTGTTTGGTGTGGGTAAACTACAAACCATTATCTTTGAAGAAACGGCCGAGCATCAGCTACGTCAGCCAACTTTCATCACTGAGTACCCAGCTGAGACCTCACCGCTGGCACGCCGCAGCGATGACAATCCAGAAATCACCGACCGCTTTGAGCTGTTCATCGGTGGCCGCGAATTGGCCAATGGTTTTAGTGAGCTTAACGACCCAGCAGACCAAGCAGAACGTTTCCACGGTCAGGTCGCCGAAAAAGACGCAGGCGATGATGAAGCCATGCATTTTGATGAAGAATACATCGAAGCCTTGTCTTATGGCTTGCCACCGACTGCCGGTGAGGGTATCGGTATCGACCGTTTGGTGATGCTGTTTACAGATTCGGCGAGTATTCGTGATGTGATCTTGTTTCCGCACATGCGTCGCAAGCTAGAAAGCTAGAAATATGCCGTGCGCTTAGCGGTTAAAAAACAAGCGAAAAGGGCTTTACTTGCCATCAATCTGTGCTGGTAAAATAAACATAAGCAGATTTTTCTGCTTTTGTAAGTTTTTCTGTCTTGAAGGAATAGGCTCAGAATTTTAGAGCGCACATTTATAGGGATATTATGGATACTCAGCAAGCTGCCTCTTCAATTTGGCAACAGATGGTTCAGCAAAGCTTTTTGTCATTGTATGAAGCTGCAAAGTATGAAACTGCAAACGATGACACACTTACCTCTGATCAGTTTCAGGGGTATGATTTTGTCTTTGAGTTCTCTGACGCGCGTATTTATCTGCTGGTCAATGATGTCATGAGGCAAGCAAGTCAGCATGACATCGATAGCAGCCAAGTTCGCGAGTGGCGAAAAGAAGTCGTCAATCAGCTGATCAAGCGTCATGCAGCGCTTTATCAAAAAAATGATAAATCGCTGACAAATAGCGATGCCCAGAGGGATAAAGCCGTTTACTTCATCGGTCTGACATCGCTTGCAGTCCAGCACCATGCTGGCCGTGCAGAGGCGCCGACTTATGCTATTGGCTATGAGTACGGCAGTCAGTTTTTTGCTGAAGACTGCGTGCTAGATTTGGATGATGAGCAAAGCGTCCTGCAGGTTTTTAGTTATCAAAACTTTATCGATATCTTGCGGCAACTGGTGACGCCAAGTGATTTGACCACTTTTTTAGACTTTCATCGTCGTCAGTTGACGAGTTTTGAATCCTTTCAAGATGAGTCAACGCTGCTGGCGCAGTTTTTGCAGTCGCCAGATTTTCATCAAAGAGCCATCGCTGTACAAGAGCAATTGGTCAAGTATGAGCTGATTGACCAGATTGAGCCGCGCTTACTTAAGGCCACGGAGCTTGGGCAGACGGATTTTGCGGCGGCCCTAATGGCAGAGATTCAAAAAAACACGGGCATGTGGTATAAGCTGTTTAATAGTTTGGTCAAAGACGCTTATGAGGCGCAGCGCCCGCTACCAAAAGCGCAGGTCGATACATTGGTTGATGAATCGATGTATACTTACGCGTGTTTGATAGAAAAAATCCTCGCTTATAGAACCATGGATCAAGACTCACGCTGGAATGGCTATGTCCGCCATGAGCACTCTTATAGGGTGTTTGGTCGTCATTATCTAATGGTGTTTTATGCCCAAGATCCTCATAGCTCGCTAAGCGCCGAGCAGGTGCGCGGCGCGCATCAAGATCTGCTGGCGGAGCTCAATGCACAAATGCAAACGCCTGTGATGCAGGATTTGTTTTTGATCGGTGTCGAGTTTAGGCCCTGCGAGGACAGCGTAAACACTGAGGTGCATTTGGATGCGTTTTATCAAAGTGGTGCGCTCATCGATGCAAACACTCAGCGTTTATACCAGCAGCTGGCACAGCTAAAAGCCCAGTTATAAATCAGGCGGGCTGTTGATCGCTGGGCGGATGCGCTATTTATCTTTGTATTATTCAAATTGGCATTTATTATGACGCAGCAATATCAAGTTTTAGCTCGCAAATATCGTCCAAAAAACTTTCACGAGTTGATTGGACAAACGCACGTCTCGCAAGCATTGATTAATGCGATAGATTATAACCGTCTGCATCACGCCTATCTGTTTACAGGGACGCGCGGGGTGGGTAAGACGACGATTGCGCGTATCTTATCAAAATGTCTGAACTGCGATACGGGTGTGACGAGCACGCCTTGCGGTGTGTGTGATAACTGTGTGGCCATCGATCAGGGACGTTTTATTGACCTGATTGAGATTGATGCGGCCTCTCGTACCAAAGTCGAAGACACCCGTGAGCTATTGGACAATGTCCCTTATGCGCCAAGCCAAGGGCGCTACAAAGTGTACTTGATTGATGAAGTGCACATGCTATCGACCCACAGTTTTAATGCCTTATTAAAAACACTAGAAGAGCCGCCCGAGCACGTCAAGTTTTTGCTGGCGACCACTGATCCACAAAAACTGCCGATTACTATTATTTCTCGCTGCTTGCAGTTTGTACTGCGTCCCTTGCCGCAGACGCTACTTAGTGAGCATTTGGCAAACATCTTGACCAAAGAGCATGTGGCTTATACTCAGCCTGCGCTTTGGCAGTTGGCCAGTGCTGCCAAAGGCTCAGTGCGCGACGCTTTGTCACTGACCGATCAGGCCATCGCGTTTGGTCAAGGTGGCCTTGATGATGCGACTGTCAATGCCATGCTTGGGTTAATTGATTCAGCTGACTTGGTTCGTCTTATCACCGATATCTATAACCATGATAAGCCTGCTGTCGCTGCCCACATTGAGCAGATGCGCGCGCAGATGGTCGATGCAACCAGCATGTTTGATGGGCTCGCTGAGCTGTTGCATCAATTGGCTTTGACGCAGCTGTTGCCTCAAGTGGCACTCAACGTTAATGAAGTACAAGCGCAAGATATTCATACCCTAGCGCAGCATATCAGCCCCGATGTGCTGCAGCTGTATTATGAAATCGTTGTGCAAGCGCGTGAAGGGGTCAAGCTTGCCAGTACGCCCATGCAGGCGCTTGAGATGTGTCTACTGCGTCTATTGGCGTTTCGTCCGCTCGCAGCTGATGAGGTGCTGACAGAAACCCCTCCTACGCTGCCGCAGCCGCCTAGTGAGGTGAAAGATTCACCGACAGCTTCTACGGCTGAGTATAATGTTTCAGCAGTACTGCTACCAGATGACGATGTAGATTATCAACATAATCTTAGTCAGCAATTGCCGTCAGCTGCTTATGATCCTGAACCGATCGTAGAGCCTGAACCGATCGTAGAGCCTGAACCAATTGCAGAGCCTGAACCAATTGCAGAGCCTGAACCAATTGCAGAGCCTGAACCAATTGCAGAGCCTGAACCAATTGCAGAGC
>NZ_JAGBKN010000030.1:0-28915 GCF_017498075.1 Psychrobacter halodurans | reverse complement strand
CTTAGGGGCAATGGCTTGAATGGCTGACCATGTAGAGGGATAGTCGCTTAATGCTTCAATCAGCATGCGAACGGCGCGTTCTTTAATCTCAGGGGCGTAGTTTCGTGTTTTCATTGTCGTATTCTCTCAGAAAGTTAGGTCTCCGACAATCACGGGGCGGTTCAGAGCTATCAAGTCGCTCACTGAAAAGTAATATCGACTTTATAAGGACTTAACCATATATAATAAAAACCCCGGCGATATGCTGGGGTTTTTATTTGTCGTCTTTAAATGCTTATTACTTTTTTGTTTATAGAAGAGGGTGGCTGAAAAGTATTCTTTATAAATGCTAGTTGCTAATTTTTTTGTTTTTCTATTTCATTAATTTTCTGTTGATTTAGATTTTTTATTTCATTGATTGCTTGACTTAACTGATTGTTTATCTCCTCTACTTCTGACTTTATTGATAGATGCTCATCATCTATTACTATATTATTTTTTGTATTAGGGATATCCATCTCTAATAGTCCGGCATGATTTTTTATATCTTTTAATTCTGCAAGGTCTTCTTTTTTTATAGGCATCAGATTCTCGTTGCTTTGGCTATCTGGAGCATCTTTTTCTTGTGTGTTTTGACTGACTGAGACAGAGGCCGCGCTATCTTTATGAATGATCTTTTGAGAGCCCTCCAAGATTGCCGTGTTATCAGTTTTTGGTTCATCAGGCGCTTCCGAGTTTTTTGTAGAGGTTTTCGTATGACCGTTTTGAACATCACTGTCTTTTTTCGCGATGGTCTGTGTGCTACTAAGCGTAGATATATAAGTCTTTGATTTAAAAGGAGGTATGTCCGGGTCTGTAATATTAATCCTAGAAGGAAAAACTGTATTAGAGCTACTGTCAGCCACTTTTGCTGAGTCATGTGTATGTACAGTCAGATAAAACACAATGAATACGGCTATATGCACCAGTATCGCTAGACACAGGGCTTTTAGATGCTTCTTATCAAAACTTTTCATTCTATAGCTCTTACCTTTTTGTGCCAAAGTTTTTGCTAGTATTATCTAAATCCCTAAGTAATTGCGGCTACTACCAGTATCATTATAAAGGTATCGTATAAAAAATATAAATGATAGTCATTAAAAGAAGTATGGTGTACTTTATATATGCTTTTAAACGAATATAAATAAATTTTATATATAATCATAGTCTCTATAAAAATAAAAAAGCAATGATAAGAGTAGGGTTTTTTAGATAGAATAATAATGATTATTCAAGGTTTGCATTATTTTTTTGTAACGCTATACTGAGATTATAGTCATGATATTTACAAAAAACATAAATACCTATGATAAATGGTAATAAAAGAGTCGGTCAAAAATCATTTAAGATAGAAATCATACATGCTAATAAGGAGTAGGAGATATGGATATTAGAATAGCGACGTTATCAACGGTGTTGTTTTCAATGACTGGCTTATTAGGATGTCAAACTCTCGCAAATAATCCATCAGAGCTAAACCGTACACAGATATATCAAGCCAGTTGGGTTACCAGTGGAGACGCGTTTGGCCCGCCTGACGATAGTGTGTTGGCAACTAATGAAAGCCGAGTGGTGTTCTTTCGTGATGAAGAGGACGGCAGCTCAGACGTTGTTAGGATAGGGCTAGGTGCTGATAATGTTTTCCAATCTAGCCTACAAAACAAGCACTATTCAGAAAGTGTGCTGTGCTCTGGTGTACAAACTATCAACATCAACATAGGAGTCGCTGATAAGCAAAAAGTAACCACCTACTCTCAAAAATATACCTTCCTCCCACAAACCACCATCTACTTACAGATTGGTACTTCCAAATCAGGCCATGCTTTTATCAGACAGGTTTCTCTTGAGGATGTTTTAAATTCACCTGAGAAGTTTACGCGCCAAGCTCACCAAATCAATCGTGTCTCCTCTAAGTGTAATAGGCTAGACAATGTCGATCTACAACAGTCGGAAACGCTGAGTACAGCGGACAATAGCGATATTGATGCACCTTTGTACTTTCGCCTACTGTTCGATTTCGATAGTGTCGACGTCAAAAACGAGAACGTAATAAAGCTTAGTAAAGTGGCCGATACGGCTCGATTGTTTCCTAAAAGAGCCGTGATATTAGAAGGCCATACAGATGATAGAGGCCCAAAACAATACAATTTAACGCTTTCTCAAAAGCGTGCCGATGCTGTCAAAAATATTTTGATAAATCAATATGGTCTAGATGCTGAGCGTATAGCCAGTGTGGGCTATGGCGAGTCAAGACCGGTGGATAAAAGTGGTACAGAAAAAGGACGTCAAAATAATCGCCGAGTAGACGCTATCGTGATCCGAGAAGAATCTGCTAAATAATTGGCAACGATATAATACTGCGAAGACATTACTCAAAAGTTCATAGACAAAAATCAGGGATGATATCATGAAAAATATAACCGTTAAAGTACAGAGCCAAATTGAGACAGTTACTGAGCACAAAGTAATGACACAAAATAGCGAACCGATCGTCATTGCTGCTACTAATAATATTAACTATGAGCTTATAGACGACTCCACAGGACATGCGCCAGACCATATCATTACTAAGCGAGTAGACAAAGATCTGCATGTTTCTTTTGAAAATAACAGTCTCGAACCAGGTCTTATTATTGAAGGGTTTTATGAGGATATTAATAGTGCGCTCATAGGCTTGGCCGAAGATGGCAGTTATTACTACTATATTCCGGATTCTGGTGAGGTAGCAGACTATGTTACTGAGTTGGAAATAGGTGATGTACAAGGACAGGCCTTGGGTGGGACACCGCAAGCAGCACCTTGGTGGGTGGGAGCCACAGAAGTTGAAGGCTTTGATGCGTTACCTTGGTTAGCAGGTCTGGCAGGAGTAGGTATCTTAGGTGCTGCTTTAGGAAGCAGTGGTGGAAGTAGCAATAATAATCAACCACCAATTGATAATGTCGCTCCAGATGCGCCGACAGACGTCATCGTCAGTCCAGATGGTAGCAGCGTCACTGGTAAAGGAGAAGTGGGTAGTAACGTTGAAATCACAGATTCAAATGGCGATGTGATCGGCGAAGGGGTGGTCGATGAAAACGGTAACTTTGATGTTGACCTAGTGCCACCGCAAGTCGATGGTGAAGAGATAGACGTTACCTTGACAGACGAGGCAGGAAATACTTCTGATCCAACCAACGCCCTCGCACCAGACACCACCGCTCCAGATGCGCCGACAGACGTTATCGTCAGTGAAGATGGCAGCAGCGTCACTGGTAAAGGAGAGGCAGGAAACAAGGTTGAGATCACGGATTCAAATGGCGATGTGATCGGCGAAGGGGTGGTTGATGAAAACGGCAGCTTTGACATTGACCTAGTGCCACCGCAAGTCGATGGTGAAGAGATAGACGTTACCTTGACAGACGAGGCGGGAAATACTTCTGATCCAACCAGTTCCATTGCCCCCGACTTAACCGTTCCAGATGCGCCGACAGACGTCATCGTCAGTGAAGATGGCAGCACTGTCACGGGCAAAGGAGAGGCAGGAACCAAGGTTGAGATCACAGATCCAAATGGCGATGTGATCGGCGAAGGGATGGTCGATGAAAACGGCAGCTTTGACATTGACATAGTGCCACCGCAAGTCGATAGTGAAGAGATAGAAGTAACCTTGACAGACGAGGCAGGAAACACTTCTGATCCAACCAGTGCCATTGCCCCAGACTTAACTGCCCCCAACGCCCCAACTAGCATTGTCGTTGGCAACGATGATGGCTTCCTTAATGAAGAAGAAGTGGATGCTGATAATAACGTTGATGCGGTGATAGGCTTACCTGATGATGCTAAAGTAGGCGACACCGTCATCGTCAATGATCAAGAACAGACCTTAACGCCTGACGACATCACTGCAAATGAAGTCACCGTCAAAATACCTGCACCAGCTGAGGGTGAGTTGCTTGACATCACCGCCACCATTAAAGATGCGGCGGGCAATGAGTCACAACCCTTAAACAAGAATGTGGGTGTGGTGGATATCGAAGCTCCAGGTGAACAAGACGGCGCCACCCAAGTTGCTCCAGTCATAGCCATACCAGAAGCTGATAACGGTGTTAATGCGGACGAGATTGCCGATGGTATCCAAACTCAAATCACATTGCCGACAGGCACCCTAGCGGGAGACAGCATCACCCTAACCGTGACCCCAACGGGTGGTAGTACTCTAGTAGAAATCACCCACACTGTCACGGGACCTGAAGTAGGCAGCGGCGTATCAGAAGTTACGATACCTAATGACATAAATGGCATCAGCGCTGACGGTGATTATAGTATCGTCGCTACCGTCACAGACCAAGCAGGGAACAGTAGTGCGCCGAGTGCCTCGCTTGATTTCAGCGTGGACACTGAAGCCCCAAGCGCACCGAGTATCGACAGCGTCAATGAAAATGGCGTTGCCGGTAGTGTGACTGCCGGTGAAGGGGCACAGACGGTTGAGATCACCTTAACGCCTCGTGATGAAGCGGATCTACCAGAAGGCGCAACCGACAATGGCGATGGAACATTCACTATTACTGTTCCTGTTGCAGCCGATGGCAGCTTTAGCACTGACATCACCCCGCAATATGGCACTGATGTGCGCGCTGAAGCGGTCGATGCCGCGGGCAACCATTCAATGCCTACTACTGAGACCAGAGTTGATACCACGGCTCCTGATAGCAGCAGCACCCAGATTGCTATCGACGAAGTAACCGCTGATAACGTCATCAACAGTGACGAAGCCGCCGGTAACGTTACGATCACCGGTACGGTAACAGGCGACTTCACTGAAGACGACAGCGTCACTGTGACCGTCAATAATGTAACAAGCGCAGGCACAGTGAACGCTGATGGTACATTCAGTGTTGCGGTGGCCGGTAGCGACCTTGCCGCTGATACCAACGTAAGCGTGAGCATCGAAGCAACAGATGCTGCCGGTAACGTTGGCACTGTGAATCAAAACAAAACTTATAACGTAGACACTGAAGCCCCTGATGCGCCGACAGACGTCATCGTCAGTCCAGATGGCAGCAGTGTCACTGGTAAAGGAGAAGCGGGTAGCAGCGTTGAGATCACAGATCCAAATGGCGATGTGATCGGCGAAGGGATGGTCGATGAAAATGGCAACTTTGATGTTGATATAGTGCCACCACAAGTCGATGGTGAAGAGATAGACGTTACCTTGACAGACGAGGCAGGAAATACTTCTGATCCAACCAACGCCCTTGCACCAGACTTAACCGCCCCTGATGCCCCAACCAGCATTACCGTTGGCAACGATGATAGCTTCCTCAACGAAGAAGAGATTGATGCAGATGGCAACATAGACGCTATCATTGGCCTACCAGACAACGCCGTTGCAGGTGACACCGTCATCGTCAATGGACAAGAACAGATCTTAACGCCCGATGACATCACCAACAAAGAAGTCACCGTCAAAGTACCTGCACCCGCTGAGGGCGAGTCACTTGATATCACCGCCACCATTAAAGATGCGGCGGGCAATGAGTCACAACCCTTAAACAAGAATGTGGGTGTGGTGGATACCATAGCCCCTAACGCCCCAACAAATGACTTCACCATTACTGATAATGTCGCCAATGACGGTAGTGGCGATGTCTTAGATCCACCAGAAATCATTCCAGCAGGTGGTGTCACCAACGACAACACCCCAAGTATTACGATTCCTGCTGGTACATTAGGCGCTGACGAAACGGCGCAGTTGATCATCGATGGTGAAGTGGTCGAAGCAACCATCGTAGACAACGCTGATGGCAGCCTCACGTTGACACCGAACAACGCCTTAACAGATGGCGCACATGATCTGAGTTATAACCTAAAGGATGCAGCAGGAAACGTAAGTAGCAGTGGCCCTGTGGTCAATATTACTGTCGACACCACCGCTCCAGGTGAGCAAGACGGTGCCACCCAAGTTGCCCCAGTCATAGCCATACCAGAAGCTGAGGACGGTGTTAATGCTGATGAGATTGCTGACGGTATCCAAACCGAAGTTACGTTGCCGACAGGCACCCTAGAAGGGGATACCATTACTTTAACCGTGACCCCAGCGGATGGTACACCAATACAGATTACTCACGTTGTCACGGGACCTGAAGTAGCCAACGGCGTATCAGAAATTACGATACCTAATGACATAAATGGCATTATTGAAGATGGTGACTATAGTATCGTCGCTACCGTAACAGACCTAGCAGGGAACAGCAGTGCGCCGAGTGATTTCTTTGACTTTACGGTAGATACAGTGGCTGAGCTTACTGTCGACATCCCCATCGCAGGTGATAACGTTATCAATGCTGATGAAGCTGCTGAGGGCTTTAACGTAACAGGTACAGGTACTGCGGGTGATACCATCACATTGACCAACCAAGCAGACGATCTGATTGGTACGGCGGTTGTAGGTGCTAATGGTAAATGGTCTATTAGTGTTACTCAACAAAACGTTGCTGATATGAACCAAGGGTTAGAAGCCTTAAAAATCACCGCTACAGACCCAGCGGGTAACGTGAACTCTGAGACGGCTAATATTACCATTGTCCCAGCGACAGCACTGACTATTACCACTCCAATCGCAGGTGATAACCTTGTCAATGCTGACGAAGCAGTTACTGGTTTTGATGTCACAGGTACAGGTGCGGCAGGCGACACCATCACATTAACCAACCAAACAGGTGATCTTATTGGTACTATTGTTGTGGGCTCTGATAATAGATGGAGTATCGCTGTTGAATCAGCGCAAGTGGCTGCTATGGGAGAGGGCTTAGAGACTCTAATAGCGACCTCTGGCTCTGATACGGCTAGCGCCACGATCACCATTGATACCGCTGTTCCCGATGATACGACGACCGATATTGTCGTTGACGACGTGACCGCTGACAACGTCATTAATGCTATCGAGGCTGAAGGCAATATCGCGGTTACGGGCAGCGTGACGGGTGACTATAGTGAGGGCGATGCCTTGACGATAACGGTCAATGGTATTGAATATGCAGGCGCTGTAGATTTTGCTGGCAGCTTTAGTGTTGAGGTGCCCGGTACTGAGCTTGTGGCAGATGCTGATAACACTATTGAGGTCAGTATTAGCGCAACGGATCAAGCAGGCAATACAGGCATTGTCACTACCACCAAAGACTATGCCGTCAATACAGATGAGATCATCGCTGCTGCTGATAATTTTGTCGATTTGCAGCTCAATGCTACGCCATTAGAAATAGTAAACGACACACCATCAGATTTGAATAAAACCGGCTTTACAGTGGTCGGTGCAAGCTTAGGTCCTGTATTGGGCGCAGGTGTGGTCGCTGATGTTGTTGATAACTCAGTGGTACTCGAGGTGGGTGAAGATCAAGTCCGTGAAGTGACTGTCAAGGGCAATGCAGGCGGTGTACAGGTCGCAGGCACCATGAATCTGAATTTATACAAACTCAATGAGTCTACCGGTGAGTGGGAGCTACAGGCAGTCAAAGAAAACTGGGTAGTGTCTTATCTGCTAGGCGGCGTGTCTGAACCGGCTGACTTTAGCTTGGATGAAGGCCAGTGGCTGTTTGTCATGTCTGGTAATGAAGGTATCTCAGCATTGACGGGTTATACGCTACAGTTTGAAAAAGATGTTGTTTTAGACTACTCCGAAGCGACAGCGGTTAGCGGCTCAGTGACAGGAGACCTCTTAGCGGATGATGATGCGAGCTTTAGTTACGATGAGCTACCAAGTGGTACCACGGTGACTTCCATCACTTCATCTACTGGCACACAAACGCTTGAGTCAGGCGAGACAACGATTCAAGGACAATATGGCACCTTGACCATAGCGTCTGATGGTAGCTATGAGTATAGTGTCAATGAAGACTTCCGCGGGCCTTATGGCAGTGAGGAGCGCTTTACTTATACCATTGCATCGCCTGATGGTAATACCGACTCTGCAGATCTCACCATTGAGTTAAACATCCTCCCTGCCGATAAACAAGTAAAGATAGATGAAGTTCTTGTGGTCGATGCAGAGCCGACGGTCATCTTAGATACCCCAGACTCTGAGATTAAAGACGCTGTTGGCTTTGGGGTTTTGGATTTGAGTTTTGGCTCATCGTCCGTCCTAGATCTTGAGCTACTAGGCGGTAAGCCGCCACTTGAGTTTAGCGTGGGTGACAATCAGGTGCGTGAGCTTACCTTGCATGGTAGCGCAGGCGGCGTAGAGATTGCAAAAACCTATAGCATGGCAGTTTATAAGCTCAACGAAGATACTGGACAGTATGAGCAAGTTCACTTTGAAAAAAACTGGTTTAATGCGCCATTACTTGGTGGTAGGTCAGACCCGTTGACTTTGCAGTTTGGTGAAGGTGACTATAAGGCTGTGTTATTGACCGCAGGCGGCGTGGGAGTGCTCAGCGGCAATGGTCTGTATGTGGATCATGACACCATCTATGATTATGACCAGCCCTCGAAGTTTACAGGTGAGATCACAGGAGATGCCACTCCTGATGTGGGTACTGTGATACTCAAAGTAGGCGAAGAGGCGGTCACCTCAAACGCTCCTATGACTTATCAGGGCAAGTACGGGCAGCTAGTCATCGATGCCAATGGCGAGTACACCTATAGCGTAAACAACAACGCTAGTGATCCTAACTGGCAGCCGCCCTATGGCGAGGTCGACTCATTTAGACTGGTGACTAAGGACGCAAATGGTAATGCGGCTGTCGAAACCTTAAACATCAAGATTAGCACGCATACGGCGGTTGATGATTTTAATGAAGTGGCAGTACAAACGCAAAATACCGTCACCAACATCAACTTTAATGAGCCAGATAAAATAGGTAATTATGGCAAGTCTTACACTAAAGAGTTTGAGATCGCTGAACATGATGCCGCCGCTCCGGTTATCATAGAAGCGACTGCCAGATCTACTAATATCGCTTTTGGTGATAATGTCACCATTACCTATACTTTGCTAAATACCACAACTGGTCAGAGCTTTGTGGGCTCAGTGGAAGGGACAAAGGCAGGAGCATCCTTGAGCGACTCATTACCTGATTTGCCTGCAGGCAATTATGAGCTGACCATTACGACAAACAAAGGTAACTTGCAGAGTATCGGTTTTGACACCACAGTCATTCATTCAGCGGATTATACCGCTAGTGATGTGATGGCTATCAGTGGCTCTTTGATTGCTGGTAACGATAATGACCAAGGCATAGATAACATTACCGAGCTAAAAGTTGACAGTAAGTCAGTCTTCATTAGCGACCCTAATCAAGGTGCACAATCGATTGATATTGAAGGCTTGTATGGCACTTTGACTGTCTCTAAAGATGGTAGTTATAGCTATTTGCCAAATGGTGAAAGCTTTGGGATTGAGCGCTTTACTTATGAGACTAATTCTGTGACAGGTGTCAAAGAGACTGCAACCTTAGAGATCAATGTTGGCAAAAACATTACGGCCTCTATTTATGATGATGTTGCCATCAGCTCCGCCGCTAATGATAGCTTCATCATGGGCGAAGGCGCTGATACTTTAGTCTTTGGTAATCTAGGGACAGAAAACGGCGGCAATGGTAATAACGGTCTGGATACTTGGAATGACTTTAGCGCTGCTCAAGGCGATACGATCGATGTGACAGGACTGCTCGATGGCAACCAAACGGCAGCAAATATCGGCGACTACCTGACCTATGAAAACGGTGTACTCATGGTCGACCGTAACGGCAACGCTGAGTTTGAGGGGCTGTTAGAAGTAACAGCGACTGACTTAAATGAGTTGTTGGGTAGTATAGAGTGGGAAGTAGGGGCTGCTGGTATCGCTGAATTTAGTCTCGATGCGCTTGATGGCTTATCTAGCACGCGATCTACCGACGCTGGTGAGGGCTCTAAAGCCATGATGATGGATTCAGAGACTTCTATCGGTTTGTCAGATATCTTCGAAAACGAAACCATAGAGGTGCAAAGTATGAGCGTCAATACTGAGGGCTCAGCAGTAGGTAGTTTGCAAGGTAGCCAGCAATCTGCGACAGATAATCAAGCGGCATTATATGACGCTTGGCAGGTAAACAATTATCCAGTCTTACAAAACGATATCGGTGCAGATATCCAAAATATTATTTAATCGTTAGTTATCAAATCGTATGATGTATCAAAAGCGCTTCCAAGAGGGAAGCGTTTTTTATTACTTATGGTCATTAGTCATTAAATGCTGCCCATTAAACGCCAATCATTTACAGCTTCTTATTGCCTGCGCTTACGTCTGCGCAGGCACCGTGTTATCTGTTGTATGGCCGAAATGGGTGATCGGAAAGAGCTTGTCATAAGCCCAATTATAAGAAAACGTATAAAACAAATAAAAGCCCACCAACGACGCATCCATGACAAAAGCATGCCATAAGCTGATATTTAGATACCATGCCACCATGGGCAGATACAGTACCAGTAATCCACCTTCAAACAACACAACGTGCAGCACTCGTATCCATGGTGTCTTAAAGGTACTGCGCGTAAATTTGAGCATCCCTTTATCAAAAACAATATTAAAGCCATAGTTCCAAAGCGTGGCGATGATAGAGCCTGCAATGGCAATAACGCTGATGTCCTTAAGCTCAAACCCAAAGAAAAAACTCATGATTGGAATCGAGAGGATTAAGGCGATAACCTCAAAACCCACAGCGTGACGAATACGATCTCTATGGGTTCGCATGATACATCCTTTATAAAATAATTTAGTTGCCTATATTGTATCTGCTAAACTAATACATCAAAGTTATGACATATAGGAAAAACCGATAGATGAACTTTTCTTTAGAGCAATTACAAGCCTTTGTGGCGACCGTAGAGACGGGGTCTTTTTCGGCAGCAGGGCGCAGGCTGGGGAAAGCGCAATCATCGGTAAGTGCGGCGGTGGCCAATTTAGAAATCGATTTAGGCAATGTGCTGTTTAGCCGAAACAGTCGCTATCCTGAGCTGACCGAAGCGGGCGCGCGGCTGTTGGCGGAAGCGTATGTGATACTAGAGCGCTGTGAGCATTTTTTTGGGGTGGCCAAAAGTCTGAGCGAAGGGGTGGAGAGTAGGCTGGTGCTGGCGGTTGATGATTTGTATCCCACAGAATGGTTGGCCGGCTTACTTGAAACGTTTGACAGCCTGTTTCCTAGCGTAGAGTTAGAGCTGCTGCTGCCCATTATGGAGGATGTCAGTCGTTTGGTTATGGACAAACGGGCGGATTTGGGTATCATGTGGAGCCAAGAAGATTTGCCTTCAGCCATTCGCTTTCATACCTTGGGCTGGATTCCCCTAAAAATGGTTTGTGCGCCTGAGCATATGCTTGCAAGCAAAGTCGTCAGCTGGCAGGATTTAAAAACACACCGGCAATTAATCGTCGCCACGCGTAACGATAGCAAAGAAAAATCACGTCTACGTGTCGCCGCCGATGTGTGGTGGGTTGAGAGCCAGTGGATCATCATTGAGCTGGTTCAGCGCAATCTAGGGTGGGCACTGGTGCCTGAGCATATCGTGGTCGATGCTCTAAAAGAAGGCTCACTGGTATCGCCAACACTGGATTTTGATAAGCACAGTTGGCCTGTGGCTGTTGAGCTGGTTTGGCATAAAGAAAAGCCTTTGGGTAAGGCGGGGACTTGGTTACAGCAGGCCATCATCGCCTTAGATCGACAAATCTAATCTGTACTGCTAATCAATAGCATACGCTCAAACAGTCTGTCGCCTAGCGCGCCTCATCGATACGTTTGACATTATCCGCGCAGGCTTGGTAAATCGCATCTAGCGTCTCTGTGGTCAGATAAGTCTCAGCAAGCGGAAATAATACGCGCTCCTCAAAACGAATGTGATCATACAGTAGGGTACCGAGTGCTTTGACGTGCGCTGCGGTGATGGTCTGATTTTGAGAGGTAAAAATTAGCTTATGTAACAACAGATGCTGTTTGTTAAGTATCTCTAATGCGGTGGCAACATCAGGGTTGGCATTCTGATAAGGTTTTAGCGCAGTAGCAATTAGATGGTCTTCGATCTGAAAATGGGTGCTCATGTCTTGGATATATGAGGTCAAGTTTTGCCAGTGTTTATCGATGTGATGGCGCTCACCGCTGCAGTGTTTGGCATGATGAGACAGATTTAATCCAAGATGATGTTGACGTGATAGGGGCTGCAATTGGTGGGCGCGTTTCATGACCGAGTACCTCCATGAGTGAATAAAGTGACAGCGCATACAAGACAATACCGCACTGGGCATAAATATGATGCGTTTTATCAGCGGATCGTTAAATATTCTGTTTTTTAATAACTGTATTCTACTTATGACACAATGAGGCGGCAAAACGCAAAGGGTTTGATGCTAAAATCGCCAGTCAGTCATTACGCAGTAAGCAGCAATGCCTTAATAGACACTCAGTAATAGGCACTTAGTACGTGACCCTGTCTATCATCGCACAACTCTGTGTTTGATGCCGCGTACATTACTTTTTAACACCATAGGACACTGTCATGATCGTTTGGCAAAAACCGAATGCATTTAGAATACTTTTTACTTTGCGCGGCTCCGTTATTCCTCATATCTTTCCACAAGTTTTATTGATTAGCTTACTGAGTGCCATCATCTCGGCCATCCAGCACTGGGTTCCCAGCTCCTTTTCTTCTTATGGCGCTGCGCCTTTTACTTTACTTGGCATCGCTCTGTCTTTGTTTTTGGGTTTTCGTAACAATGCCAGTTATCAGCGTTGGTGGGAGGGTCGGCATTTATGGGGGCAGTTGGTATATGATGCGCGCAGTTTTACCCGTCAGGTGCTCTCATTTATCGAGGACGATAGCGAAGCGGGACGACACATGCAGCAGGAGCTGGTGCGTCTGACTATCGCGTTTACTCATGCGCTCAGGCATCGGCTGCGAAGTACCGCGCCGTGGGAGGATGTTGAGCGTTTTGTGGCGCCTGAGTATCACGCAAGCATGCGCCAAGCGGGCAATTTGCCTGAGTATCTATTGCGCCTGCTAGGCAAAAAGTTGGGCCAGGTTCGACGCCAGCAGCTCTCCTCTGATCTGATGATACAAAACATGGACGAGCGCGTCACCTCGATGACGATTGTGTTGGCGGCTTGTGAGCGGATTCATAATACGCCACTACCCTTTGCCTATACGCTATTGGTGCATCGTACCACTTATCTGTACTGCTTTATGCTGCCGTTTGGTTTGGCGACGTCCTTGGGCTGGGTGACACCGTTGGTGTGCGGCGTCATTGCTTATACGTTTTTTGGATTGGATGCGCTCAACGAAGAAATAACCGATCCGTTCGGCGTCGCGGCCAATCACTTGCCACTGAGCGCCATCTCGCGCACCATCGAGATAAACCTGCTAGAAGCTTTGGGAGAGACAGATTTGCCGCCTGAATTGATGTCTCAGGGTGGTTATTTGCAATAATAACACTTGTACGGTTGGGGTCATCAAGAGCTGAGCGCTGTATGCATAGCGCTCAGTTTTTTGTTTTTGGTGACAGAGATTTTTATATCGAATTAACGATAACATGCAGATTTTTAGTTAATGATAATTGTTTTCGTTATCATTCGCGTGTAAAATCGGCCACAGTGAGCGCGCAAGTGATGCGATAAATATGTGCGTCTATCGCAAAATGACAGGTAGCGCTGAGACATTGATGAGTAAAGAAGAGCCGTTATGTTACGTGTAGAGCAGATGACCATTCGCCGACAAGACAATACTTTGTTAAATGACGTCAGCTTTGAGGTAGGGACGCGGCAACTGATTGCCTTGATTGGGCACAATGGCTCAGGAAAGTCGACCTTGATTAAAGCCTTGGCAGGCGAGATGGATTGTACGCAAGGCGGTGCGACTTTGGATGAGCGAAGTATTCATGAGTACGGGGATAAAGCACTGGCGCGTAAGATGGCCTATTTGCCACAGCAGCTCCCAGAAGCGGCAGGCTTTAGCGTGCGAGAGCTGGTGATGCTCGGCCGTTATCCTCATCAAAAATGGCTACAAAAACCCAGTCAAGCGGACCATGACAAGGTAAGTGAGGCCATGCGAGTGACACAGGTTGAGCAATTCGCTGATCGCCTTACCAACACATTGTCAGGGGGTGAGCGTGCGCGGGTATGGCTGGCAATGTGTCTGGCGCAAGACACCGATTATCTGCTGTTAGACGAGCCGCTGGCTGCGCTTGATATGCACTATCAGATTGAGGTGATTGAGCTGATACGCCGTTTGGTCGATGAGCGGGGGTTGAGTGTGGTTATTATCATTCACGACATCAATCTGGCCGCGCAGTATGCCGATCGTATCATCGCCCTAAAAGGCGGACGCATCTGTCACAACGGCGATGTGCTCAGCACCATGCAGCCCAGCGTTTTACACGATATTTTTAATGTCTCCATGCAGCTGATGACGCATCCTGTGACAGGGCGGCCGGTGGCTGTCGCTTAAGCTGTATTTTCTTTTGTCGCTGCGATTTGCTCGGCGCTTCTGTCGGCGGTATGACGATTGTTTTAATACTCTGCTAATACCGTATCTTTTTTTCTAAAGACAATCTGCTATGTTTGCTCATTTTATATTTGCCCTTTTACGTGCTGCGCCATCATTACAAGTTAAGCGTGCTTTTTTGTCAGCTTTATCAATCGTCTCGTTTGACTCTCAGTCACGCTCACAGACAGTAATATCACTGACAATAATAACGTTGGTCATGACCATGAGCGGTTGTGATCACGCGCAACCTGTATCCAAGCCGTCATCTGCCGAGTCCAAACCATCTGCTAATAGCCTTAAAGCTGATGCCTCACAGCGGGTAGTCAGTCCGGATTGGGGCAATGCTGCAACCCTGACGGCAATGGGCTATCCTCCTGTAGCGACGGGCGATGTACGTCTATGGGGCAGATGGGTCGACACGCCTAGTCTGCCACCAGATATTGTCGATTTAGGTGGCCGCTATCAGCCGAATGCCGAGCTGGTCGCACAGTTGCCAATAGATATGGTGATTGATAATCCATTTTATGTGCATGCGCGCCGTTTGTATGGCGATGTACCTACCGAGTCGGTGATGTTTTCGGCCAGTGGCAAGGTGGCGACGTGGGCGGATTATACTGAGCCGACGCGTACATTGGGCAGATTGATTGGGCAGCCTGCCGCCGCTGAGGCTTATATCAAACAAAGCAAGCAAGACATAGAGCAGGCTGGCGCTCAGCTGCAAGCCCGCTATCCTCACGTAAATAAGTTTGCCGTTGTACAGTTTTCTGATGCCAATAACGTGCGCATGTATGTCAATAACAGTCTGTTTAAGCCTGCATTTGCCGCAATGGGCAAAGAGCTTGTGGTCTTAGGTGAGGGCAATAATTACGGTTTTGTATCTAAGCGGGTCGGTGATTTGGCAGCGCTCGATGATGATGTGTGTTTGCTGATTGTGGATCCATTAAGCCCCATTACCCGCGCTGAGATGAAGGACAGTCTGATTTGGCAGCGCTTGGGCTATGGTCAGACGCGCTGTATAGGAGAGCTGACGCCTATTTGGATCTATGGCGGGATGTCATCGTTGGTCAGTTTGGCCAATCAAATATCAACCGTACAATTACAAGGCGGGGCAGCATCATGAATACGAGCAGCAAGCGCGCCAGCAGCACTTACACAGAGGTAAGTGACACAACACCTAGCAAACCGCAGCAGATACCGCCCAACCCCGTTAGCACTCATGCGCACTTTGGGCGATTATGGGTGCTGTTTGCAGTTCTATGTGCTTTGGTCATGGCTAGCAGTTGGGCGCTGATTGCGCGTGATTGGCACAGGCCATTGATGGACTTGTTTTTGCCCAGTATGCAGCTGGACATGGGCAGCATGGTGGTACAGTTGACTTTGTTGGCCAGCTCATTGGTCGCGTTATTGGCTGGCGGGCTGTTGGGGGCAGTCAGTATCTTATTACAGCAATTGGTCAAAAACCCGCTGGCGTCAGATACCACCCTCGGCGTCGGTGCCGGTGCGCAGCTGGCGATATTGCTGGTGAGTCTGTTTATACCGAGCCTGGCAATCTACGGCGGCATGTATGTGGCGTTTGTAGGGGCGCTGATTAGCATGGGTTTGGTGTTTGCGCTGGCGGCCGCCAGTCGTTTTAATGCGCTGATTTTGGTATTGGCAGGCTTGGTGGTCAATATCTTGTTGGCCGCATTTGCCAATGTCTTATTGTTGTTTTTTGCTGAGCGTAGTAATGGCACATTGTCATGGGCAGCAGGATTTTTGACGCAAAACAGCTGGCATACTACAGCGCTATTGTCCTGGGCGGCAGTGGGGTTTGTGATGGCTTGCTTACCTCTGCTAAAGCCGCTTGGCATGATGAGCTTGGATGACTGGCAAGCCAAGCGCTTGGGCGTGCCTGTACAAGGTATTCGCGCGCTGGTGGTGCTACTGGTGGCGCTGGTCACAGCGCTGGTGGTCAGCGAAGTGGGTCTGGTGGGTTTTGTAGGCTTGGGCGCAGCAAGCATCGTCAATGCTTTGGGCATTACTGCTATTGGTAAACGATTGCTCGCAGCTTTTGGCTTTGGGGCACTGTTGTTATTACTGACCAATCATGCCGCGCTCCTGCTTGAACCTATCATAGCGATGCCGATTCCTGCAGGGGCGATGACGGGCGTGCTGGGTGCACCATTGATTATTTGGCTCATTTTGCGCCAGCGTCATGAGCGGCTCGAGACGGTGTCTGAGCCCATGGTCAATCGCACACAAACCCCTGTGCATCTATGGCGCTGGGTGCTTGGCGTGGTAGGTTTGCTGCTTATCATCTCGCTGGTGGTACAAGATATCAAGGGCTGGACGCTGCTCAGTACGGATTGGGCCATCACTCAGCAATACCGTCTGCCACGCAGTCTCAGTGCGGCTGCGACCGGACTGATGCTGGCGGTGGCGGGGGTGTTGCTGCAAACACTCACGCGTAATCCGATGGCCAGCCCTGAGGTACTCGGTGTCAGCTCAGGCGCCGCACTTGGCGTCATTGGTGGGTTCTTTTGCTTACCGCTGCTGGGGTTGTCAGCAGGTGCAGGTACTCTGCTAGCGGCTGGCCTGATGGGTGCTCTTATAGTACTGTTGCTGGTGATTTGGCTAGCGCGGAAAGTCAGCTCAGGTTATCTGCTCTTGGTGGGGGTTGGTATCGCCGCGATGATGGATGGGGTCATGCACATGGTCAAGCTCTCAGGCGACCCGCGGCTTGAGGCGATGCTCAGCTGGCTGTCAGGGACGACCTATAGTGCCCAGCCCAATACCGTTTGGTATCTGATGGGGGTAGCGCTGGTTTTGTTTGTGCTGAGTTTATTGATTATCAAACCGCTTAGGGTTTTGGGGTTGGGGGCTAGCATGGCACGCAATCTAGGTGTGGCAGTCAATCCTGTGACGCTCGCGCTTTTGATATTGGTGGCGGCCCTTAGTACGGCAAGTACGCTGGCGGTCGGGCCACTTAGTTTTGTGGGGTTGATGGTGCCCCATGTCGCGACTTCTCTAGGGGCGGTAAAACTGGAGCATCAATTGCCCTTAGCCGCTATTTTGGGCGCTGGTGTGATGGTGCTAGCTGATTGGTTTGGGCGTTATGTGATATTTCCTTATGAGCTGCCAGCAGGTACGATCGCTGCGCTGATTGGCGGGACGTATTTCTTGTGGCTGATTGGCAAAGTGCCGATGACTGCGCGTTAAGAATACAATTAACCTATTTCAAAATAGGTACAGCTCTACTGGCATTCATGAATTTCTGAGGAAAATTGAATTGAAGACACGCCCTAACACTTTTAAATGTCTTTACTGAGCATTTGTTCCATACGTATACTGAGTTATATTTGCCAAAAACTTTACTAAAGTTGTCCAAATTAACTTAAACCTATATAAAGTATGGATGCAACCATGATGCCTGATTATTATCACTACTGGGGCAAGGCTCAGCCTAATGAGTACCTTTCAGATTCTCCCTACCATTTATTGGTTTATCACAGTCTAGATGTAGCGGCAGTGGCGCATTATCTACTCCATGATGATGCACCTATCATGAACGATTTATCCGGTTATTTAGAGATTCCTAAGCCTGAATTAAGACAGCTACTATGCTTTTTAATTGGTTTGCATGACTTGGGTAAGTTTGCCTCATCTTTTCAGGGTTTGTATCAGCCTGACGATGATACTTTTTTGACCAAAGTGGATCGCAGTATTTATGCCTATGACAAAAAACATGACGCGCTAGGCTGGTGTTTTTATCAAAACGCTTTTCTTAATGGGTATCTATGCGATATCGACATGGACACAAGGACAAAACGGCAGGTAAAGACAGGGCTGTCTATTTTATTTAACTGTGTACTTGGTCATCACGGTAAACCGATACAGCTAGAAGACAAACCTGTCGATGCAAAAGATCCCTTAGCCGTTGGAGTGAAATACCAACACGAGATTGATCCCAAAGATTTACAAGTGGCCAATCAGTGGATTGACGATCTTAAATTATTGTTTGCGATAGAGCTACCTGTTGAGCTGCTTGCTGATAAAGACTGGCATACTCGCGTAAAGCATATCAGCTGGCAGCTATCAGGCGTAACCATGCTGGCTGATTGGTTAGGCTCAGATACCGCTTATTTTACCTACCAACACCAAGTCATGCCCTTAGCAGACTACTGGCAGATGACACTGAATATTGCTAAGCGCTGCGTCGATGACAAAGGGCTAGCTACTACGCTCTCTCCCATACCTTTTAGTAGCGTACAAAACAGTTTTGGTTTTAGTCCGTCCCCTCTGCAAGCGTGGGCGGAGTCGGTGACTATTCATAACTATCCGCAGTTGTTTGTACTAGAAGACGTGACAGGGTCAGGAAAGACAGAAGCGGCTTTGACGCTAGCGCATAGACTCATGGGTATGGGCGAGGTGGGTGGTTTTTATTTTGGTCTGCCGACTACTGCGACCTCTAACGCCATGTTTGAGCGTATCGAAAAGTTCATGCCAACGTTATACGGCAAGTCTGACAAACAGCCTTCACTGGTACTGGCGCATGGTAGCAAAAACATGAATGCAACGTTTCGAGAGCTTATTAATAATGCTAATAGCAACTACTCTTCAATAGGTCATTCTAAAGATACAAGCCGCGAGGCAGCAGGAGATGAGATAAGCAGTCAATGTCATGCTTGGTTTGCTAGTAGTAATAAGCGGGCGTTATTAGCCAATATCGGTGTCGGTACGATTGACCAAGCATTGCTGGCTGCCCTGCCTAAAAAGCATCAACCACTGCGCTTACTTGGCTTGCATCACAAGGTGCTTATATTTGATGAGGTACATAGCGCTGATAGTTATATGTTTGAGCTACTCAAATCCTTGTTACAAGTCCATCTGCACCAAGGGGGGCACGCTATCTTATTAACCGCTACCTTAAGCTTAGATAAGCGAGAAGCGCTCGCTAAGTTATGGCTGGGTCAAGAAGCGCCCAGCTACGTCAAAACAGTCGCTGCAAATGTCACTCAGTCCACGCATTTTCCTTTAGCGACGCATATCACCATGACCCCAGATACCGACATGGATACGGTAGTTGAGACGTCAATAACCAGTCCTAAGCGGGTCTCGCGCAAGCTGAAAGTTGATTTTTTACACCAGTCGTCGGATGTTATTGATTATCTGGTAAAAGCTTCACAAAACCATCAATGCGCGGTATGGGTAAGAAATACGGTGACCGATGCTATCGTTGCCTATGATGAGTTATTGAATGCAGGTGTAGCGGCAGAAAACTTACTCTTATTTCATAGCCGGTTTGCGCTGGCTGACCGCAGTCGTATTGAATCGACAGTGCTGGATTGGTTCGGTAAGCACAGTACACCTGCTAAGCGGGCGGGCAAGATTTTAATAGCGACGCAGGTGTTTCAAGAGTCGCTGGACGCAGATGCTGACATTATGGTCAGTGATTTGTGTCCTATTGATTATCTTATTCAGCGGGCAGGTAGGTTGCATCGTCATAGGCGCGATATATCAGGGCAGAGAATAACAGATAGTCATACCACGGTAGAGTCAAGACCGCCTCCTGTACTGACGGTACTGGCACCGAAGTTTAGCGAAGAGCCTAGCGAGAACTGGTATAGCGAGCTGTTTCCCAAAAGCCAATACGTCTATCGTCATCTAGGTCAGCTGTGGCTGACGATGCGTATATTGCAGCAGCAAGGTTATCTAGATTTGCCTAAAGATGCGCGTCTATTGATTGAGTCGGTATATGCTGCTGAAGCGCAGCAACAAATACCCGACGCACTACTAGCCGATAGTAAAGCCGATATGAGTCAGCAAAAGCGTAAACAACACAGTGCTAAAGACGCTTTGATTGATTGGGAAAAAGGCTATTGCGAAAAGAGTCAAGCCAGATGGTTTGGTAGCGAGTCTGCAATTAATAGTGAAGCCAATACGCGCTTTCAAGAAATGCCTACTTGTGAAGTAGTGATACTGCGAACCGATCAAAGTGATGATCACAATCAGATAGGCTTTTATGCAGATGTCTCAGAGTTTCAATTAGAGCTTAGCACAGTCAAGATTGGCGAGAGTATGGCTGATAAGCTGACAGAAGTGCCCAGCCAATTTGCAAAACAAGTCGCTACATTAAAAGAGCGCTATCGAGGTCTTGAGTATAAAAGGTTATGGCTCGCTGATGCTGATGATAAGTTTACTTATGATAAGGAAAAGGGGTTGGTTGAGATAAATTCTATGATATAAGCTCAAACGACACTAGATGTCGCAATATAACCAAATTTTGTTGACTAGAGCAAACTTAGACTTTATGCTACTTATTAGTAGCGTAAAGCCATAAGTACAGTGACAATAGTGACCATGATGACAATTACACGGTAAAAAAGGGATGATATGAATCTGATTACTGATAGCTGGATACCTGTTTTAAATCAAGATGGGAGCAGGGCGACGATTAAACCTGCCCAGCTGGCTGACCCCAATGTTATGGAGTTGGATTTACCGCGTTTAGACTTTCAGGGTGCCGCTTATCAGCTACTCATAGGATTATTGCAAACCACCTTTGCACCAGCAGATGTAGATGAGTGGATGGACTACTATGACAACCCGCCAAGCGAATCTGATTTGCAACTTGCCTTTAATGACGTCATTCATGCATTTCATGTAGATGGTGATGACGCACGTTTTATGCAGGATTTGGATACCTTAGAGCATATCTCATCGACGAATAGCGTGGCTAATTTGCTGATTGAAGCGCCAGGTGGTAATACGCTAAAACTCAACAAAGATTTCTTTATTAAACGTGATCTAGTAGAGCAGCTATCGCTACCCATGGCAGCACTGGCTCTATTTACTCTACAAATCAATGCGCCGTCTGGCGGGGTAGGGCACCGTACTGGTCTGCGCGGTGGCGGCCCTATGACCACGCTTATCCGTCCTAATGATACAGATAGCACGCTATGGAATAAGCTATGGTGGAATGTCATTAATAGAGAAGAACGGAGCTACCCAGACCCAGATTTTAGTGATGGCAGCGTGTTTCCTTGGCTGGCTGAGACTAGAGTCAGTGACAAGACTGGCGAGCCAATATATAGGGACGAGGTGCATCCGCTACATATTTACTGGGCGATGCCAAGGCGTATCCGCCTGATTATAGAAACGCCAAGTGATGAGCAATCAGCTAGCGATCTAATCGATGATGTGACTGGTGAGCCGTGCCTACAAGTAGTGAGTCAGTATCGCACGCAAAACTACGGTCATAACTACGAAGGGGACTGGTCACCGCATCCCATCACGCCGTATCGACACAATCCAAAAAAGCCTGACGATACTCCTTTTTCTATCAAGGCTCAACCCGGCGGTATTAATTACAAGCTTTGGCATATGCTTACTTTTACGGGCAATGAAAAAGATTCAGGGTTTATTCGTGCAGAAGTATTAGACCACGCTAATGAAATTCATGAAGCGAGCGATGGCGCGATAAGTGCTTCAGGACTGTGGGCGTTTTCTTATGATATGGACAATATGAAGGCACGTGGGTTTTATAGCAAAGAGCTGCCTATTTATCACATACCATCCAACCAGCAAACACAGCTTCTAGAAACGGTGCTCAAGCTGCATGAGTTAACCGATAGTATTATCAAGCAGCTGCGCAATAGTATCAAATACAGCTGGATGAGTGAGCGCCAAGCCAAGGACAGCAAAGGCGATATGAGCATGATTGATACTATGTTTTGGCAGCGTAGTGAGCCGCTGTTTTTTAGCGCGGTAGAGGATGCTGTAAATAATGGCGGCAAGCTTACGCCAACGGCAGCTATTGATTGGCTGAGTAAAATAAGTAAGCTGACAGAGCGGCTTTATGAAGAGCAAGTACTATCGAGCGCAGTCATTAAACAACGGCATATGGAGCAGCTTAATAATTTACGCGCCTTCTTATACGGTAATAAGCCGCTAGCAGCGTTTAGAAATCGCTATAAGTCAACTAAGGAAAATAGCTAATGACTGACACTATAGAAAAAGTAGCCTCTACCAATCCGCCTACAAAGCAGGCCACTCGATATTTGGGTAACTGTACTCCCATTGTGATGGCTTGGCATCAACGCTTGTTAGAAATTAAAAATAAAGCGCAGCAGCTTCAAGGGGAAGACGGTGAGGAGAATAGCGCCTATCTGCAATTTTTTCGTACGACTATCTCTGCGTCCGATGCCGCCAAACTCAAACGTTGTCAGCATATGGATGATGTCGCGATGCAGCCGGCTTTTATTGCGCTATGGCAGCAAGTAGAGCCTACACTGATAAAAAGCATTGCCAACCACAGCGCCTATAATCATAAAATTTCTGATAACACTTTTGCAGCGTGGTTGGCGGTGGCTTGGGTGCTGTCTCAGGTGCGAACGGTAGACGATCGCTACCTAGTCGCTAGCTCAGGTAAAAGTAAACGGCAATTGAATAATACGTTGGCATGCGTAGCAGGTCAGCGCCAAGACGATGGTGATAGACCGCTTATCACACCGCTGCGTTTTGAAAAGCTTATCTCTGCCCGTGATCCTGATAATTTTGTCAGTTTGCTGGCGCGTATGGTCGCCCAGCTTCAGCAGCAAGGTCAAGCTATCAACGTGGTGTGGCTTGCCAATGATATATTGCACTGGTTTGCTGATTATCAGGGCAGCAATTACCGCACGCCCAAAGATAAGCTTACTGTGCAGTGGTCGCTGACTTATTATCAGATGTATAGCGACTAGATCAAACACTAAACTTATATAAAAACTTAATATTCACTACCTGTTATTACCCTTAATTATGAGGATTATCCCATGACCCAATTTATTCAATTACACGTACTGACCAGCTATCCGCCATCAAACCTCAATCGAGATGATATGGGGCGTCCAAAGACGGCTCGTATGGGTAACGCGGAGCGCCTACGTATCAGCTCGCAAAGTTTAAAGCGTCACTGGCGTGTCTCAGATGTATTTGAAGAAGCGCTGGCAGGTCATATTGGCACGCGCACCAAACGGATTGGTACACAAGTTAAAGAAAAACTGCTGGAGGGCGGGGTAAAAGAAAAAACGGTAGATAACGCTGCCAAAGCGATTGCTGAACAATTTGGTAAAGTCAGTAGCAAACGCCCGCCTGAGATTGAGCAGTTGGTACATATCAGCCCAGCGGAACAGCAAGCGGTTGACGATTTGGTCAAGCGAATTATTGAGACAGGGGATGAACCTACTGAAGAAGAGTTATCGTTATTAAAGCATGACAATATGGCAGCAGACATTGCACTATTTGGGCGTATGCTTGCCAAAAAGCCTGCTTTTAACGTTGAGGCCGCGTGTCAAGTGGCGCATGCGATTAGTGTGCAGCAAGTGGCGGTAGAGGATGATTATTTCACTGCTGTTGATGATTTAAATGATCATAGCGAAGATGCAGGAGCTGCTCATATTGGTGAGACTAATTTTGCAGCGGCGGTTTTTTATCAATACGTTTGTATCAATAAAGACCTACTGCTAGATAATCTTAATGGCGATACTGAGCTTGCTCAAAAAGCCCTATCCGCTCTTGTAGAGTCTATGACTACTGTTGCGCCATCAGGAAAACAAAACAGCTTTGGCTCGCGCGCTTTTGCCAGCTATGTCATGGCAGAAAAAGGCAGTATGCAGCCACGCTCACTATCGGTAGCTTATCTTCGTCCTGTTAATACGGACAATGTATTAAGCGATGCTATCAACAGCTTACAAAACCATCAGCAGAAGTTCGATAGTGTCTATGGTGATTGCGCCGATAGCCGTTATGTCATGGATGTAGAAAACGGCTTGGGTAGCTTGTCTGAGTTAAAGCAGTTTGTCAGTGATGACGGCAAAGCCAATTACCCGCAATCATGATTGTTTGCTAATAAGTATACAAAAAATAGAAGCGGGAATTCTTAAAATCATCAATGCAATAATAGGTAATGGAAAGATACTATGGATTATTTAGTCATGCGCTTATATGCGCCGATATCTTCGTGGGGGACGCTGGCAGTAGGGGAGGATAGGCCTACAGTTAATTATCCGACTCGTAGTGCGGTGCTCGGTTTACTTGGTGCTGCTTTGGGTATCAAGCGTAGCGAGGCGCAAAAGCTAAGAGACTTGGCAAGTAGCATCGGCATTGCGTCTAAAACCTATAGCGAAGGTACTATACTGCGTGACTATCATACGATTCAAACGCCTACCTCAGGTAAGGGCGTTAACTTCTTTACGCGTAAACAAGAGCTACAAAGCGCTAAGGTTGAGACGATTTTATCTTCACGAGACTACCGCGAAGACGGATTATGGGTAGTGGCTATTTGGTTAAAGCCAGAATTTGAAAATAGTAATTTAGAATACAAGTTCGAGTTACAGCAGCTACAGCAAGCGCTAAAGTATCCAAAGTTTACTTTATATCTTGGTCGTAAGTCCTGTCCTTTATCGCTGCCTTTATCACCGCAAATCATTACTGCAAGCCATCTAAAAATGGCTTTAGATGTCAGTATTAACGAGCTTTTAGCAGAGTCATCAAAAGATAAGTCTGTAAAAAATATTAATAAGCTAAGTGACAAATCGAATAGGGTGGCTCAGTGGCAAATCAATGAGCTAATAGATACGATGGTTAGTGACAGGTATTTACCGACTACTATAGATTATAAGGCTATAAATGAGCAAAATACTCGTCTGCGCCAAGTGACTTATCACTGGGAAGGCGAGATTGAGTCAATGTTTGAAAGTGCATCGCCGGTTAATGTATTTACCCATAACCATTGGGATGATCCAACAGATCGAAAACAGTGGCAATTTACGCAGCGTATCGGGCATCAGTGGACAGCCTATGAACCTATCGATAATAAAGAGGCAAAAAAGATCATTTTAAATACGCCAGATAAGGAAGCGGTGCTATGAATTATCTGAGCAAAGTGACGCTTAAGCCAAGTTTAAATGCCAAGCATCTGTTCGTAAAGGAGCAAATAAACCCTGAGCCGCGCTCATTAGCGAGCAACGATGTGTCCAAAGTCGACAACCCTTATCGAGTGCACCAAGCGCTATGGCAATTGTTCGATCTACCAGCAGGGAGTGATAGACCTTTTTTATACAGAGAATATGAGCAGGGTGGTCAGACTTTCTATTATGTACTCTCCACGCTCAAACCTAAGTTAGATCATCCTTTTTTTACTGTGCAAGCCAAAGCTTTTAACCCCAGTTTTTTTGTTGGTCAACGTTTGACATTTGAGCTACGAGCTAACCCTGTAAGTAGTCTAAAGAATGCCCAAGGCAAATCATCTCGGCATGATGTGTTAATGCTTGCCAAAAAATCGATGATGTCTCAAGGTTTTGATGATGCTTATAGTATTGATCAAGCGATGTTCGATGCTGGCGTAGATTGGATTACCAGTCCAGAGCGTCTGCAAGCGTGGGGCGTGATCATTCACCCAAATCTTGAGTTATCTGCTTATACGCAACACCGACTGCGCCGTAGCAAACAAGACTTAGAGCAGCAAGAGCAAGCTAAAGACAGTATGAATAATAAGCCAATTAAAGCCAAAAACAAGTTAATTCAGTTCTCAAGTCTCGACTACGCAGGCGCGCTTGAGATTCAAGATGTGGACTTATTTTATAATCAAATGATAAAAGGCTTTGGAAAGCAAAAGGCTTTTGGTTGTGGTCTTATGCTTGTACGTCCGCTACGACAAAACAACAGCTAACGGCTATTTATCTTATAAATTATCATCAATACTACCCTTATCAGTTGAGCTGACTTATGGCATTTATTCCCCTAAAGCCTATTCCCATTAAAGAGCGTAACTCTATGGTGTTTGTAGAGCGCGGTCAAATAGATGTCAAAGATGGCGCATTCGTGGTTATCGATAAAAACGGCATTCGCATGCATATTCCAGTTGGCTCCATCACTTGCCTGATGCTTGAGCCAGGGACACGAGTCAGTCACGCGGCTATTGCACTAGCCGCTAAGACAGGTACACTGCTTATTTGGGTAGGTGAAGCAGGGGTTCGTCTCTACTCAGTAGGTCAACCGGGCGGAGCGCGATCTGATAAGCTGCTTTATCAAGCTAAGCTGGCGTTAGATGAACAGCTCAGACTAAAAGTCGTCAAAAAAATGTTTGAGATCCGTTTTAATGAAACAGCGCCCAGTCGGCGCAGTGTCAATCAGCTACGCGGCATCGAAGGCGGGCGTGTCAAAAAAATCTATCAGCGTCTGGCATCAGAGCACGGCATGATATGGAAAGGCCGCTCTTATGATCCTAGCGATTGGGATGTATCAGATGATCTCAATCGCTGTATTAGCGCCGCAACAGCTTGTCTTTATGGTGTTACCGAAGCAGCAATTTTAGCAGCTGGCTATGCGCCAGCTATCGGTTTTTTGCATACAGGGAAACCAAAAAGTTTCGTCTATGATATCGCAGATTTAGTAAAGTTCGAGACCGTAGTTCCTGTCGCTTTTGAGATTGCTAAGAAAGCACCGCCCAATCCGGATAAGGAAGTTAGAATCGCTTGTCGTGAGATATTTAGACAAAGCAGATTGTTAAAGAACCTTATTCCTATGATTGAAGAGGTATTATCCGCAGGAGAGATTGAACCACCAAAACCTTATGCAGATGCTCAGCCGCCCGCCATTCCAGAGCCTGATTCTATCGGTAACGAAGGTCATCGTAGTCAATAGCTTGATAAGGAGATAGGTTATGAGTATGCTGGTTGTGGTGACTGAAACGATACCTCCAAGACTAAGAGGGCGCTTGGCAGTTTGGCTATTAGAAATAAGAGCAGGGGTGTACGTCGGTGATGTCTCACGTAGAGTTCGAGAGATGATATGGGAGCAAGTTTTAGCATTGGCTGAAGAGGGCAATGTAGTGATGTCATGGGCAACCAATACAGAATCGGGTTTTGATTTTGTCACTTATGGTAAAAATAGGCGAATACCAATAGACCATGAAGGCATGCGTTTGGTACAATTTTATCCTTTGGAGACTGATGAAAATTAATGCTTTAAATTTCAATAACTTAACCATCCAGAAGATGGACGGGGTATGCTATTTAACAACTAAAAAACTTGGTAGAATAATAACAATAGAAAAATAAGAATAATTTCATAGACTTACAACAAGTCTGTTCCCCGTAAGCACGGGGATTAACCGGCTTGGGGGTGGTGGTCAGGTACGGTATGACGCTGTTCCCCGTAAGCACGGGGATTAACCGAGTCTCTTAGGACTTTATCTTTATGCTGACCACTGTTCCCCGTAAGCACGGGGATTAACCGGTACTACTGATCATCGCGCTAGTCGCGTTATCCTGTTCCCCGTAAGCACGGGGATTAACCGACACTGAGAGAGTTGATTTGCTCGATGATATCCTGTTCCCCGTAAGCACGGGGATTAACCGCGTTTAGGTTAGACTTGGGTGGTGGTATGAGTCTGTTCCCCGTAAGCACGGGGATTAACCGAAACCTATAACAAGTACAGCTCTATGGCTGAACTGTTCCCCGTAAGCACGGGGATTAACCGTTGTTGGCTTTGACTAATTTATTGGTGAATTTCTGTTCCCCGTAAGCACGGGGATTAACCGGCGAGACGTAATAATCTGAATAAATCAGCGCTCTGTTCCCCGTAAGCACGGGGATTAACCGTATTAAGGCGTTTAACGGCTCAATTAAGCTCTCTGTTCCCCGTAAGCACGGGGATTAACCGCGTTAAAAATCAGAAACTTACCTGATTTTTAACTGTTCCCCGTAAGCACGGGGATTAACCGGTAGATTCAAAATGGCAGCAGCAACTGGAACACTGTTCCCCGTAAGCACGGGGATTAACCGCAACGGTGCTGATTCAAAAACAGAAGGGTTTTCTGTTCCCCGTAAGCACGGGGATTAACCGACACAATATGCGTGCAGAACGACATCACACCCCTGTTCCCCGTAAGCACGGGGATTAACCGGTGTGTAGCCTGATAAGACGACATTTAAGAACCTGTTCCCCGTAAGCACGGGGATTAACCGCTATACCTTATCGCAAACATTACCCCAAGTCGCTGTTCCCCGTAAGCACGGGGATTAACCGACCGTTAAGGGGGCGAAATGATACCTTTTACCCTGTTCCCCGTAAGCACGGGGATTAACCGCCTTCGTTAGGATTATCAAAAGCTACTTTTGCCTGTTCCCCGTAAGCACGGGGATTAACCGCTGCCATTGTTAGATCAAGATAAATCGGCGCTCTGTTCCCCGTAAGCACGGGGATTAACCGCTCACATTGCCTGTTACAGGTTCTCTGATCCACTGTTCCCCGTAAGCACGGGGATTAACCGTTCACCACTATGATACTGTAGTAGATCGTACACTGTTCCCCGTAAGCACGGGGATTAACCGACGTTATCAACGCGCAGGCGGCTGATAGCGAGCTGTTCCCCGTAAGCACGGGGATTAACCG
>NZ_JAGBKN010000002.1:0-207175 GCF_017498075.1 Psychrobacter halodurans | reverse complement strand
CTACTGGGATGAATTTTGCGCAGCCTCTGGGAACGCAGCACGCAAGTAAAATTTATACCAGTAGCGCGTTTAAATCCATAACAGTTTTACATTCATCTAACTATAAAAATGAAGACACGCTCTAGTGACCAGCACCTATAAAACAATCAACCTTCTTTCATCCATTTAGAGATCTACTCGTCTCTAAGCAAAACGCTTACGGATAGGGCACTCACTGTCATTACTGTTTTGATACTTGTCTTTTATGGCATTCCAGCAACGCTTAATGTGCTTTATAACAGTAGCGCGACTGGGTAGTACAGGCGCATTGGTCAAGTGAGGTGCGGCTGCGTCCAAACGCTTGGCAAGCGCTGGCAAATGGTTGGATGGTATCGCAGGAAACAAATGATGCTCTACGTGATACAGTAAATTAAATGTCAGCAGATTTACCAGAGGATTGCGCTCAGTGCGAGCTATCGTCTCGTCACAGTCATGATGCACGCCCCACACAGCGATGATACCGACACTGGCATTGGCCAACATCATCACCATAAGATGATATAATACTATCTGCCCAAGCACCGTAGACGCAGCAAACACGCTCATCATCAGAGCACCCATAATTACCAATGCCATCAACCCAAACTCTAGCCAAGCCAGCATCCTATGACGGCGACTGCTCAAGCGCAGCCCTTGACGGTAGATAGCCAACCGATACGTGATACCGCCGAGCAGCGCTTGCTGCCATGATGCCTTTGCCAAACGACCCTCAACGTCTTGGTCGCCTAATGGGTCTCGATGGTGCGCCATGTGAGTGGCTCGGATACTATGTAAGCTGGTCATCAATAGCACACTAAGCAGCAACAAAAGAGCAGTGGTCAGACGCCGACCTGCACCTAAACTATGGTGATAACCATCATGCGCTTGACGAAAAGCGGCGGCAAAAAACAGATAAGACGCACCGCACGCCAGTACATACCAAGACTGGCTAGCAAACCACCACGACAACAATAAAAACGGATAAGGCAAAATAATATTATAAGCGATCTGCCTACCAGTCAGCTGGCGCAGGTCTTGCCAGGCTATCGACCTCACCATATCCTTGACCGTTTGCTCTGTCTGACTCTGTGTGTTATTTGGTTTCATGTGCCACATCCATTTGTGATTGGTCTAAGACCTCTGTCTAAAACCTCTATAAGTTATCTTATTATTTTTATTTCTGTCAAAACAGAAATAAAAATTTAAATTTTTATGAGTTTATGTAGGGCGTGTCCTCTGTCGGCGTAAGCACCGCTCGCAAAAAGACTGAATACCAGTCGCGCTGTACCTGTTTACAGTAGATTAACTATCATTAAACCACGTACCATCGCTTGTTTAACACAGCCCATTAACGTAAGACTTTTTTTATACTACTACCCAACTTCAATATCTTTTTGAGTACACTGCTGGGCAATCGTAGCATCTCAGAAGACCACGTGGTCACTGTTTCGACGAATGCTTGTGTCTCACGAAGCCGAGCTTTTACGTCGCTGTTTTCGTGCTCAAACTCTGGGCTGTCTATGAGCGCCTGCAAAAACTGTACTGTCGGCTCAAGCTCACGCTTTTGACGCTCAATTACGATGATACGTGCCAACTCCCAAACGTCGGTATTGGTGGTAAAGTGATCGCGGCGGTCGCCCAGTATTGAGACCTTTTGTACCAGCCCCCAATGTTGTAGCTCTTTGAGGCTGTTTGAAACGTTTGAGCGTGCAACACCAAGCGTTTCAGTAATCTGCTCAGCATTTAAAGGCTTTCCAATGATAAACAATAACGCATGAATCTGCGACATGGTGCGATTGATGCCCCACTGCGAGCCCATCTCTCCCCAATGCAAAACGAATTTTTCAGTCACAGGATTTAGTTTCATAATTGATAGATACACGCTATTTTTTAAATTGATAACCATTGTCTATCTCCATACTGCGCTATTCTTTTATTTCTGTCAACAGTGAAATCACAAGACAATATGATGATATAGTGAGTTCATCATAAAAACGATACAGTGGGACTGGGATGAGTTTTATGCAGCATCGAGCAACGCAGTCACAGCACGCAAGGAAAATTTAGACCAGTTCCACGTTGATATATAATGTATCTGTTTTATTTAGAATCGACTATAAGACGATATATAGTTAGATTAATACAAAACCCAGTCCAACCTACTTATGCCGTGTGTCTGATTTTCTGTAAAGCATGAGTGGGCGCTAACGAATGATCAAACCTGTGCGCGCGTCACGGATTTGGCTCGGCAGCGTATATCCCAAGGTATCAGCCTGTAAGTAGCCGATTTGCTCAGAAAAATACGCATAAGCTTCAGAGAAAGTCATGGCAGGCGGCTGGCCTGAAGGGTTACAGCTGGTGGAGACCAGCAGACCAAAAGGGTTTTGCTCACTGACCAACTGCTGGCACAGCTGCTGGATAAGCGGATGAGAGATGACCCGTACCGCCACGGTTTGATGCTGGCCGGTTATCCAATGAGGGATACTGGTGCTTAGTGTTTGCGGAATAGGCAATAGCCATGTATGCGCTTGTTGATACTGCGGCTGGGTGTTGTCGCTGTCCGTCTGCCAGCTCGCCAAAATAGGCTGACGCTGAGCCTGTGTTAAAGGCGCAAGCAACGGCGCTAAACGCTCGGCACTATCGGTAATGACAATCATGCCTTTGGCGATTGGTCGCTGTTTGATGGTCAAGATGCGCTGTACGGCGGCTTGATTATAAGGGTCACAGCCGATACCCCAGACACTTTCGGTTGGATAAGCAAGTAGCTGGCCATTTTTTAGCCAAGTAGCAGCTTGGCTGACAGAGTCGGCCAAAACGGAGGAGAATGGTTTCATGATGAAGGTACAAAAAATAAAAAGGTAGAAACTTATCATACCACAGCAAAAAGCCAATCTAAGACAGCCACTCGCAAAAATAGCACTTTTTAAACACGCAAGTAACGCCCGCCTTGTACGCTGATGAGACCCAATAGCTCAAGCTCCATCAGCTGCCCGATCAAAACGGGTGCTTCAAGCGTGGTGGCCAGCAACAGCGCATCCAAATCTTGCCCATGCCAATCAAGCTGCTCATATATTGGCTGCAAGTGCTTGGGAACCACAGGGTCAGGGTGATGAGCTATCGTAGATGGCAGCAGGTTCTCTGCAGTATTGGCAACCTGTGCTGATGGTATGGCGTTATCATTATCAGAAGGTGTGCGTTTGTTCGGCGGCACGCGACTACCATAACCTATCTGGTGGCTAAGCTGACTGCTGACATCTTCAATAACCTGCTGAGGATGATAAATCAACGTCGCCCCTTCGCGTATCAAATGGTGGCAGCCTTCAGCATTGCTATTGTCAATATGACTTGGCACCGCAAAGACTTGCTTGCCTTGCTCTGAGGTCAAGCGCGCGGTAATCAGCGAGCCACTTTGAATAGTGGCTTCGGTGACGATAGTCGCTAGACTGAGTCCTGCGACCAAGCGATTACGGCGCGGAAAGGTATGCTTGTGCGGCGGCGTATGCGGTAGCAGCTCACTGATGATACAGCCGCCCTGCTCGATGATTTGACTAAATAGCTGGTCGTGGTGATTGGGATAATTGACATCAATTCCTGTGCCCATCACCCCGATCGTCCGGCCTTGATGGGCTAAATCTGTCTGTGCCAGTGCGCCTAGATGTGCGCGTTTATCCACCCCCATGGCCAGCCCGCTGGTGACAATGTAGCCTGCCTGCGCTAAGTACTGCGCCATATCAAAGGTGATTTTTTGTGCGTGGGCGGTGGGCTTGCGACTACCGACGATGGCGATTTGGGCTTGGTGTAGACGAGAGAGATTACCGCGATAAAATAACACAGGCGGCGGATCATAGATCTGTAGCAGCTGGGCAGGATAGTCCGCTTGATCGGCAAACAGTAATCCATAGCGCCCTTCTACGCGTGCTTGTTGGATTTTGTCGATATTAGCGCGTGTTTGCGCTGGCTGCTCATGGCGTTTGAGATGGGTATAATGAATACCCAGCTGCCGCCAAGCCTCTACTGTCGCCGTCCACGCCAGCTGCGCACTACCAAAGCTCGTCGTCAGCTTGTGATAAGCAGACAATGACGCATTCACCTCATACCACAGCGCCACTATGGCGCGCTGCTCGTCTGATAAAGAAGGAGTGACTGCTGTCATCATCGTTTGGCTCGCCTCCGCTAAGATCGGGTACTCATCTCAAAACCTTGTACTGTGTTTGGCGTGTTTATAAATATGGCGGCGGTAATAACTGATCACCGACATTCAGTGGCAGTTCAGAATCCAGTACATAGGCATAGCTGATATGTTCAAACGTATTAAAAACCATCAGCATCCCACTTGGCTCGTTTGGCAAACGCACTGGCGTATCATTGTCTCTGATATCACGCACCAACGGTCCTTTTTGGTACACAGTCAACACATCACCAGGTTTGGCACCATGCGTACTACCAAGGTTGATGGCGACCACGCTACCTTTTGCTGCGGAGCTGATCGAATCCATCACCCGTACGATCATACCGCCGCGACTGACGCTGGCTGGGGTTGGATAAAACACAGGCGGGATCGCATTGTCTAATTCTACAAATACCCGATCACCTTCGCGCACTTCTTTGCCATAGCTGTCTGTCAGTTGCAGGCTAGTGACGCCGTTGCTTTCTGTCGATGTTACTAGGCCTGTGGCCACTTGGGTAACTTCAAGACCGATGACTTTTTGGGTTTTTGGCTCGACGTACCTCTCACCTTCACGGTAGATGCCATAGCGTTGCCCCACGATCAGTGGTACGCCTTTGGCGTAGACCTTATCACCACTGGCGGTGATTAAGTTGCGGTTTTTAGAAGCCAAGATGTATGGCGTGGTATTAAAATCTTGTGGATCGACGATGATGGTCTTATCGAGCCAATGCTGAATCGCTGACCAAGGAATAGGAGGGATACTGTTGGCCGTTGAGGTCACAGTGACCGCACTGGCGGTAACATCACCCATCAGCTGCTTTTCGATTCCTGCACAGCCTTCACCCGTATCGACACCGACCAAGGTTTTACCCTGAATCACGCACAAAATAAGGATGTCGTTTGGGTAGATCAGATGCGGGTTTTTGATTTGTTTATTGGTTGCCCAAATATCTTTCCAGCGCCATGGGCTGTCTAAGTAGCGCCCAGAGATATCCCATAAGGTATCGCCTTTTTTGACGATGTAGCGATTGGGGGCATCGGCTTTGATGGTAGGTGGTGGATTATTGGCGTGGGCAGTACTCATTAGCATGGCACTGCTAAATGTCGTGATCAACAGTGCTTTTGCTATCTTTTTTAAGCTCATCTTCATTGTTATATCCACAATATGTACCGCTGTCGCCGCCTTAACAAACCCTACTTACGTCTATACCTGTCAAGTCCTTCGATTATATATTCGTAGAGACTCAGCGCAGTTTACAGACACAGCAATGCAATTATTATGACGCCTATTGGGCAGCTGTTTTTTGTAATTGACTGATGTTTATGGCTAAAAAAGCGTCTAGCACGATGAAGACCTGCCGACGCTGTTTCTCATATTACAATTATATCTACCATAACACAATCATAAACACTTTATTACAATGGCGTAACCTTTATGTGGATGATTTCCTAGATTTACTTTTTACAATGAGCGTTAAATACCTCTATTAATTACGCTGGATTTGCCGTTACATGTTGACGAATTTGTTCAGCGACCAGCTCAGGGTCGTTGTTTAATACCACGACATGCTGCGGCAAATCCTCTAGCCCCTCGGTATGGGCTGGACGAGCAATCTCTATTTGCCCAACAGCTTCAACAATGGTATCGGCAAACTTCACAGGCAAAGCAGTCTCGGCACATACGATAACTTCGCCTGCGCGTTGTAGTTCTTTAGCGACTTTAATACCGTCGGCAGTGTGCGGATCGACCAACTCACCATGCTGCTCATAAAGCGCCTTGATGGTCTGTAAGCGGTCGCTATGCGTCGATTTGCCAGCGGCAAAACCGTAACGTGTGTTAACTGCTTCCATCAAATCAGACAAATCAAATCCTTGGCCGGCTTTCACCCCTTCAAATAGCTCATGGACGCGCGCGCTGTCTTTATCGAGCAGTAAATAGACAAAACGCTCAAAGTTAGAGGCTTTTGAGATATCCATCGATGGGCTAGAGGTCACGTAAGTCTGCTCAGCTGGGCGCGGCTGGTAGGCACCTTGATTAAAGAAATCATTGAGCACATCGTTTTCGTTGGTGGCGACGATAAGGCGATCGACTGGCAGCCCCATCTCACGAGCAATATGACCGGCACAAATATTGCCAAAATTGCCCGATGGTACGCTAAAGCTGATTTTTTCGTCATTGCTTGTGGTGACGGCAAAATAGGCTTTAAAGTAATACACAATTTGCGCCAGAATACGGCCCCAGTTGATCGAGTTCACCGTACCGAGATTATAAGCGGCTTTGAATGCCGCGTCCTGTTGCAGCGCTTTGACGATATCTTGACAGTCATCAAACATACCGTCGATGGCGATATTATGGATATTGTCATCAGTCAAACTATACATCTGCGCACGCTGAAACTCACTCATCTTGCCATACGGTGACAGCATAAAGACTTCGATGTTTTCTTTACCGCGTAGCGCATACTCCGCGGCACTACCCGTATCACCACTGGTGGCACCAATGATGGTAATCCGCGCGCCTTTCTTTTTTAGCACGTATTCAAAGGCATTGCCCAAAAACTGCATAGCTACGTCTTTAAATGCCAGCGTCGGACCATTGGACAATCCCAAAATATACAGGTCGTCTTCAAGTTTGCGGACAGGGACAATCTCATCAGAGCCAAAGACGTCAGCGGTATAAGTACGCTCGATGATATCTTGCAAATCAGTGGCCGGGATATCCGTGGCAAAACGCTGCATAATCGCCATGGCAAGCTGCGGATAGCTCAGCGTGCGCCATTCATCAAGGGTAGCGCTATCAATGCTCGGATACTGCTCAGGCAGCATCAAACCGCCATCTGGCGCAAGCCCCATCAAAAGCACATCACTAAAATCCATCGGTGCTGTCTGACCACGGGTACTGATATATTTCATGAGATTGTCCTGTCTACAATGATTTTTTTCAATATTTAAAACGGTTTATTCAGCAGTTTTATGCCATTGTTTTCTGTAGCAGCGCATAATAAAAACCATCGCCACCCTCGCGATCTATCGGCAAGCACTGACGCCCGATCGCCTGTTCGATACCCCAACTACACGCCTCGGTAAACGCAACCACCGCCGCATCGTCATGACGACTGACAAAGTCTTGCATTTGCAGGACGTTTTCTTGCTTTAAAATAGAGCAAGTCACATATAACAAGTAACCGCCGACTTTGAGCTGTGGCCATAGGTTTTGCAATATTTCTGCTTGCAATAACGCAGTCTGCTCGACATCCTCTTCGGTACGCAAAATGCTGATATCTGGATGACGACGAATCACGCCGGTCGCCGTACAGGGCGAATCCAGTAATATAGCATCAAATACGCCGCTGTTTTTAGCAGAATATTGCTTTTTAGACGCACCAGTGCTGCGCCAGCGGGTTGCATCGGCGCAGACGATATCTAGGGCGATATCATTGCTACTTTGTGCCAAGTCTGTCTGGGTAAAGTTAAGACGCTTTAGGTTGTCATAAATACGCTCGATGCGCGATGCTTCATTATCGATAGCGGTGAGCTTGATGCCCGTAGGCGCTGATGTCGCCGCTGTATTGTCTTGTTTCACGTGAAACAAGACTGACGCATCTTCAGAGCTCAACAATTCTAGCCAATGCGCCAGTTTGCCCCCAGGTGCCGCGCAAGCATCTAGGATATGCAGCTCATGATTATCCAAGCCCGCCTGAGAGTTATCAGCACTCACCTTACTCATCAAAGCACGATGAATAATCGGTGCTGCAAGCTGTGCGTGCATGTCTTGTACACTCACGATGCCGTCAGCGAAGTCAGGCAAGGCGCTGACAGCAGTGCTTTGGCGTAGCCGCAGACCTGTAGTCGCTAGGGTGAGGGGTGCAGCGTTAGAGGCACTGGGTAGACAAAAACCCGTGCTAAGCTCGGTCAACTCTGTCTCAATCTCTGCCCCGTCTAGCACTTCTTGATACTCTGCAACTGAGGTGGTCGCCGCGTTTACTCGTAAAAACATCGGGGCTGACTGCCGCAGTCCTTGTGTCAGCGCATCATACTGCTCGCTCCAGTCTTGCTTGAGCTGATAAGCAAGCCAGTTCGGCAGGCTGTGGTTTTTATTGCATTTTTTGCGAAACTTATTGGGGTTTTTGGCGACCTTGCGCAGGATGGCATTGATAAGACCAGTCGCATGAGCAAAGCCGACCTCTTTTGCCGCCTCCACCGTTTCGTGTATCGCGGCGTGGTCAGCGACTTCTAAATACAGTAGCTGCACCAGACCGACCTGAATGGTGGTACGAACCTCGACTTCATCGATAGGGTTGTCCGCCAAGCTATCCAGCAGCCGCGCCAGCGCATGCCACTGGCGTAAGGTCGTCAAAAGTAGCGCATGGGCAAACCCTTTATCACCATCGTGCAAGCTATTAAGCAAAGGATCAAGAACGCTTGCCAACGACTGCCCATTTTGAATGGCCAACAAGGTACGTATGACTCGTACGCGGACACTGCCATTCATAATCAGGTTGCTTGAGGGTTTATGGTTTTTAGACGCAGGGCTGGGATGTCTCATTGAGTTGCTGTTCCTTGACGTATGCGCGATAGCGTCTGATAAAAGTTAGATAACTTATAACTAAAGTACATGAAGCTTAATTGAATTAGTTTGATTCTTTGGTGAACTGGTCGCCATCATTTAATTGGTTGCCATGGCAGACTTGCTCTGCTGTCATCGGCTTGCCACCTGCAAACTGCAGATGGGTAATGGCCAATGTCCCGCTCGCCTGCTCAGTATGACTGGCCGCCAAGCTATCGTCTTTGCCACAAGCGACCAATATCGCTTTGCGTCCGACACTGATGATGGTGCCAGCGGGCAGATCGGTTTGCTGCGAGGGGTTGACCGGTAGGCTGGCCAAAATCTTCACACGCTGACCATTGAAAAAAGTATAAGCGCCTGGCCACGGTGTCAGACCACGAATTTGACGCTCAATCATCGCCGCCGATTGTGCCCAGTCAATCTCGCCTTCGGTTTTGACAAGCTTTTCGGCGTAATTGGCTTGACTGTCATCTTGCGCGACGGCTTGGGCTTGGTAGTGCGCCAAATCCTTTAACACAGTACCGATGGCGTCCGCGCCCAATGTTGCTATTTTGTCGTGTAGGCTGGCTGCCGTGTCATCAGCGGTGATAGGCGCACTGACTTTGTAGAGCATATCACCGGTGTCTAGTCCCTGATCCATCTGCATAATGGTAACGCCAGTTTCACTATCGCCTGTCAAGAGCGCACGATGAATGGGCGCTGCACCACGCCAGCGCGGCAGTAGCGAAGCATGAATATTAAGACAGCCATAAATGGGTATCGTCAGTACGCCCACAGGTAGTATCAGCCCATAAGCGGCGACAATCATCACATCGGGCTGATAGCTACGCAGCGTCTGGCGGGCTGCCATGCCTTCGGTGCTCGATTTTTTAAAAGTCGGTGGCTGCTCTACCACGATATCATGGGCGAGCGCCGCTTGCTTGACCGCTGAGGCGGCCAGTTTTTGCCCGCGGCCCGCTTTGCGATCAGGCTGGGTATAAACCGCCACAACCTCTATGTTGAGTGCTTGTTGCTGGGCAATGAGCGACTCGAGGCTGACCGCCGCAAACTCAGGCGTCCCAGCAAACACCACACGTAATGGTGTGCTAGAAGTCGTGTCGGCAAGGCTAGATGAGGGGGATAACTTAGAAGCAGGAGCAATTGTCGTCATAATCATGCATTATATAGGGTTCGGTGCTTCATTATAGGTGAGTTTGGCGTATTGTGCCATGATTGTAACCGCGCCTACCCAGCGTTACTTACGAGGTCTTTTCGCTTTATAATAGGCGCTATAGACAATAAAACAGCGATTGTTTTGCTATAAATAACCGTCATTGGTTATATTAAAGATATTGACTGCTTTATCATGGTAGTGGTCATGCCACATTTATCCTGCCAAGTGACGATATAGGACCTCGCTTTCATGCAACAGTTTCAGTCCTTACAGCGCTTATTGTTATTTTATGCCCTAACATTGCTGGTGATGCTAGTACTGTATTATGTTATGTTGTTTGATGGTATGAGGCAGTATCAACAGCAGCACAGCGTCGATACTTTTTTTACCTTACAACACGAGCTCACTGAGCATGCTGTGCTACGAAACGATGAGCTAAAGGGAGTTTTGACGCATCCGGCACTTAACGGCATCAGCTATCAGCTTATCTTTATGCTGCCCTCCGGACAGACCTACATTCATCGTGATACCCGTCCGAACGAGCCTGCATTTTCGACAGTGACGTTCCCGACTGTCAGAGCCTCTGCTCAGAATAATGGCGCTTATACGCTCAATGCGCGCAATCTGACAGGCACCATTGAGCTAGATAGTGGCCATCAGATATATATGATATTGCGTCATAAGCCGCTTGATATCGACTGGATCTCTTATAAATACTGGTTGCCACTGATGGCAGCCATTGGGTTGTTTATCACTGCACTACTATACATGCTCAAACGCCGCACCAACTGGGAGCAGCTATTACGTTATACGGATAATTTGAGTGACAATGCAAAAGAGGCCTATACCCCGCCGCCATTTTTAGAAAGCCAATCGACTGGGGAATTTTTACGCTTAGGTCATGCGCTCGGCCGTATCAACTATCAGCTACACAACGACTATCGGCGTATCAAAACCCTCAAGCACCGTCTTGAGCGCCTGATTGAGCAAGCACCATTACCGATGGCAATGATCATGCGCCACGGTCAAATCAGTTTTTTTAACCAGCGTTTTGAACAAGTCTTTATCAGACCTGCGCACAGCAGTGGCAACGAGCAGCTGACAGACTTTGTCGCTGGCAAAGACAACCCCACCCAACGACTGCTACAAAGACTGGTCAATCTGCGCGTCACGCGTACGCTAACGGTGCTAGGAATAAAAGACCAACAAACCTATCAGCTGCATGTGACGCCATGGTTTGGTGAGCATGGACAGGTGCATGGATTTACCGTTTTTATCAATAATATCAATGAGCTGGCCAACCAAACAGAGCAGCTACGGCTAAAAAGCCAACAATTACAACAAAAAATCGATGAGTTTAGCGAGCTGCGCTCCATCATGGGGCATAAGCTGCGCCTACCGCTGGAGTCTTTGATAGACACACTCGAGCCTATCGACCCTAGCACCTTGACCGATAAACAAAACCACACGCTTGAGACACTGATAAAAACCAGTCACTATATGCTCACCACGCTCAACGACATGCTAGATATCGGCGATATAGAGGTTCGAAAAACCCGCCTGAGCATAGCGTCTGTCGATATTTATAAGCTTGGGCAAGAAGTGGGTGACGCGGCCGTAGATCATGCGCGCCAGCAGGGGCTAGAGCTTATTTATTTCTTTGATCCAGAGTGTCCACGTGTGATCGATACAGATCATACACGCCTGCGCCAGATACTCTTAAATCTACTTCATAATGCGATCAAGTTTACTCCCTCAGGTTACATCGCCTTGGCGATCGATGCTATCAGTCCTGAGCAAGTATCTCAAATCAATAAAGGCAGCCTACTACCGATCAATGAACAGGTAAAAGCGCAGCAGCCGCACTACTGGGTACGTTTTAGTATCAAAGACTCAGGCACAGGTATCGATATCGCCAAACAGCATCAGTTATTGAGTTATTTTAATAAACAAAGCCCGTCCCTTCAGCAACACAAAAACCTCGCTTATCACCACAGTATCGAAGCGGGTTTGGGCTTAAATAACGTCAATAGTTTTGCCCGTTTGCTTGGCGGTTTTATTGAGCTAAAAAGCGCGGTCAATAAAGGCAGCACCTTTAACCTCTATCTGCCTTGTCGGCAGCCAAGTTATCAGCCGATTTATCACCCACACCAGCACTTACAACATATTCATCTTATCGCCGTGGTCAACCAGACCTTGCTGGCCGATTACTTGCGCCGTTTATGCCACTATTTGTCGATTCCAGCGACGATCTATACCGATGTTGATAGTGCCACCATCGAGCACTTGGCCGAGCGGCTTGGCAAAGACGCCCAGAGCCTAGCGCCCGTCTTGTTATTGGATTATGAATACTACACTGACAGCGCCGCCATAAACCCCTCTGACCCAGTGGCAGAGCAAAGTGACAAACTGTCCGCCGAGACCTCTATCAACGAATCGAAGACCGCACCAAAGGGCCTTGCATCAAAGACACAGGCAACCAAAGAGCGCCTGATACTGGCCAGCAACGATAGACGCCAAGCACTACATGACTTATTGTCTAAAAAATCACTGCCTAAGGTTTTGTGTAGTATGAAGCCTGAGCGCCGTATTCCTTCTGCCTTGCTGGATCAATGCGATGGCTTTTTATTAAAACCTTTAGAGAGCGCCCTCCTGCTCTCTGAGCTGACGCGACTGACGCTACCTGTTCGGCAAACATTGAGCACCCAAACGCCAAAAAACGACATGACGGTGGCCACGCCCCTACACAAGGATGACGTAGAGCCGCTGATACTGGTGGTAGAAGACAGCCCAACCAATCAAAAAATCGCCTGTAAAATCTTAAGTAAACTGGGTTATCGCAGTATCGTAGCAGAAGACGGCCAACAAGCGCTTGAGCAGCTAAAGGCGCAGCGGGAGGATATCTCACTTATTTTAATGGATTGCCGTATGCCAGTCATGGACGGGCTACAAGCCACGCAAGCGATTCGCGCGCAAGGGGATGATATTGCAATCGTCGCCCTAACCGCGAACAGCTCAGACGAGGATCGCGACGCTTGTATACAAGTGGGTATGGACGAGTTTTTATCCAAACCTATCAATAAAACAAAGCTCGAGGCTGTGCTACAACATCTGATAAAACACTAAAATTCCGCTTACTATATCTGTATCTGTATCTATATCCAAAAAAATAGCGGGTTAATATCAAAATATTAACCCGCTACCTGACTGGCCTTTGTGCGCATCGTATAGTAAAAACAAGGCTGGTTAATCAATGCCTGACTCTTTTATCTAGAATCCACGATACCTACGCTTTAGCTTGTCACTACTTCATAAAGCCATTATCGGCTAAGAATGCCTCGGTAATTTGACTTTGCGGACTTGGTGCGTTTATGTCACCAGCTTGCGACTTATTTAATAGGCGTTCTAGATAGCGGGCGACGATATCTACCTCGATATTTACCTTACTGCCGACTAGCCAGTGTTTGGCGATATTGGTCACTTGCGCCGTGTGTGGGATGATATTGAGGCAAACCACACTATCACGTACTAGGTTGGTGGTTAGACTGATGCCATCGACGGTGATAGAGCCTTTGGTCGCGGTATAATGCGCCAACTCCTTGGGTATCTCAATCTCGATATAGATAGAGCGCGCGTCTTGTTGTAGTTTACTAACGCGGCCGACCCCATCGACATGACCTGCAACGATATGACCACCAAAGCGCGTGGTGGGTAGCATCGCTTTTTCCAAATTGACGATATCCCCAGGCTTTAGGGTTTCCAATGCAGTACGAGCAATCGTTTCACGTGAAACATCGACAGAGTAAGATTTATCGCCAATCTCTACCACAGTGAGGCAGATACCATTTGAGGCAATAGAGTCGCCTAATTTGACATCACTAAAGTCTAGCTCGCTTGACTCTATCGTCAAGCGTATGTCACCGCCGGTAGGCTGCATGGACGTGACTTTTCCAACACTTTCTATAATTCCAGTAAACATAGAAACCTCGTATCCTAATTTTTTGCTGTTATGAGCGTTTAACAATAGTGACGATTATTACAATGGCGTCCAATAGATGATAAATGTTAAATGATGACTACTTATCAATAGACAATGAATGAGCATTGCTTTTATCTAAATATTTCCTAAAAGCACTGTCTTTTAAGCGTGTAAGGGGATAAGTTGTGGATAAGTAACAATAAATCAAGCCCGTCTGCGATAAATCCTTGTTTTATACAAAGTTATCCACAAACCTTTGCATTTTTACTATTACGCTATCAACGGCATAATATCAACGTAAGTATATGATTTTTATAGATTATTAATAAAACAAACAGTAAACAAGGGCCTTTTTAGTTTCACATGAAACAGAGTTATACACAGTTTCATGTGAAACAGGTGTACCCTTCAGGCAACGCCACTATCTAGATAACTATTTAACCCCTTATCTATCAAGCAGGTATCTTGACCTTAATATCCAAGGCTTGTGGATAAGGTGTTTATAACTTATGGTCTATAAAGGATACAACGTCAGCTTAAGGTCAGGGCCGAGTTGCTCATGGCTGCTTACTTTGAAACGTAATTGTTCAGATAAAGACAGCGGATGAAAATTCACCATCGGCTGCGCCGCTGCACCCAACAGACAAGGCGCTTGATAAACAATCAGCTCATCTACCAGCTGTTGGCATAAAAAGCTACCTGCGACGCTAGCACCCGCCTCTACCAATACATCATAGCATTGATGCTCACTGACCAGATGCCTTAACAGCTCGGCTAAATCGTCCTTACGCCAATAAAGCGTATCTGCGCGGCGGCATAGTTGGTATTCTGATTGCGCGTTGTGCGCTAAGCGCTGACGTCTATCGAGTACGACCACCTTAGGCGTAGGGACTTGCTCAGCCGGCACGCCCAACTGAGTAGAGCGCACGTTGAGCTGTGGATCATCAGTGACGATGGTCTCACTGCCAGTGATAATTGCCCCACTTAGGGCGCGAAGCTTTTGTACGTCCTCACGAGCCGCTACCGAGGTGATCCATTTTGACTCGCCTGTCGCCATCGCAGTACGGCCATCGAGACTGGTGGCAATCTTAAGCCGAACGTAAGGCATTTGAGTGCGCATCGCCTTTAAAAATCCGCGGTTTAATGCTTCTGCTTGCTCTGTCAGGACGCCCACTGTCACATCGATACCGGCCTGCTCTAACAGCTGTACACCGCGCCCCGCTACTTGCGGGTTTGGGTCAAGGCCTGCAATCACTACGCGCTGTACGCCTGCCTCTATCAAACCTAAAGCACAAGGCGGCGTACGTCCTGTATGGCTACAAGGCTCTAAAGTTACATAGGCGGTGGCACCAACCGCTTGCGCACCTGCGTCTTTGAGGGCAAACACCTCTGCATGAGGCTGGCCTGCCTTAGGATGAAACCCTTGCCCGACCACCATTCCTGCCTGAACAATCACGCAGCCTACCGCAGGATTGGGTCTTGTGGTGTATAATCCTTGCTTAGCTTGCTCAATCGCCAGCATCATAAAATAGCGGTCTTGTGCAGCTTGCGTGTGGTTAGAATTCGACATAAGTATTGGCTTCATTTATAAAGAATATGTAGGGTGTGTTGAACATTCACCCATGGCACTGACAGAGACTATTTTTCATTGGGGCGAATATTGGCAATCTCTTGATGAAACGCATCGATATCCTGAAAATCGCGATACACACTGGCAAAGCGTACATAAGCGACATCGTCCAGTGTCTTTAGCTCACTCATGATGATCTCGCCTAGCACCTTACTACTAATCTCGCGCTCCCCCATTTGCCTGACGCGCTTTTCGATTCGGCTAATCATTGCCTCTTGCTCATCAATGGTGATGGGGCGCTTTTGTAGCGGCAACAAAATAGAACGGCGCAGCTTTTCATTATCATAAGGCTCAATCTTGCCGCTAGATTTAATGATACGCGGCATCACCACCTCCACCATCTCAAAGGTGGTAAAGCGCTCTTGGCAGCTATTGCACGAGCGGCGGCGACGCACCTGCGCACCCTCTGCCGCCAGACGCGAGTCAATCACTTTGGTATCTGACGCGTTACAGTAAGGGCAGTGCATAGCGTTTCCTTATTTTGATATTAAGAATACATGGCGTCATTTATGAGGCTGAGTTTGATAGCTGACGTACTTTTAAAAGTTAATACGCGAACTTAAATAGCCAATCAGTAGCATTATTTGCCGATACAAAAACTACCAAATATCTTACCTAGTAAGTCATCAGCACTAAACTCTCCGGTGATCTCACCGAGGCTTAGTTGTGCTTGGCGCAAGCTCTCAGCCACCAACTCCCCTGCCTGAAAGACCGTCAGTTGCTCATGCGCCTCTGTTAAGTGCCCAGCTGTCCGTCTGAGCGCATCTATATGACGCGTACGGGCGATGAGACTATTCTCTGGTGGATGAAAACCAACCTTAGCACATAATGTTTCGATCAATGTCTCGATACCAGCGCCTGTTTCACATGAAACATTGACTTGCTCATAACCACGCTGAGTGATTTCGTTTTGTGAGTTGGCCTTTTGCGCTTTATCGTGGGCATCAGTGAGTAAGTCACTTTTATTGGCGATAATCAGTAGTTTTTTGGCATCTGGGAGCTTACCAAATAGCTGCTCTGCCAGCTGTAGCGGTGTGCTATCCTCTGCAAGGTCGCGGCTGACATCGTAGACCATCAGCAGCATATCGGCTTGCGTGATCGCGGTACGCGCGCGCTCAATTCCGATGCGCTCGACAGTGTCGTCGGTATCGCGAAGCCCAGCGGTATCGGTGAGATGCAAGGTCAGGCCGTTGAGGACGACGGTCTCTTGTAGCGTATCTCGCGTGGTGCCTGCCACATTGGTTACGATGGCGCGCTCTTGCCCAGCCAGACGATTAAGCAAGCTTGATTTTCCTGCATTAGGCCGCCCTGCCAACACCACATGAATCCCATCGCGTAAGAGCTGGCCTTGTTTTGCCGTTGCCAGTACTTGCTGGATTTTATCTTGTGTTTGCTCAAGCTTGTCTTGAATCACGCCATCCGATAAAAAATCAACGTCCTCTTCATCAGGGAAGTCGATGGCAGCCTCGACATGCAAACGCAAATGAATAAGCTGCTCTAATAGCTGATTGATCTTTTGCGAAAACTCCCCGCTGAGCGAGCGGATGGCACTACTGGCAGCTGCGGCACTGGTTGCATCAATGGCATCAGCGATTGCTTCTGCTTGCACCAGATCCAATTTATCATTATCAAAGGCGCGGTAAGAAAACTCCCCTGCACCCGCTTGCTTGGCACCCAGCTCAAACACGCGGGCGAGCAGCTGGTTTTGCAAAATCATGCCACCATGTCCTTGCAACTCGATCACATCTTCACCTGTAAACGAGTGCGGGCCTTTGAAGTACAGCACCAGGCCTTCATCGACGATGGTACCATCCGCTTGATAAAATCGGCAAAAACTGGCCATGCGCGGTATAAATGCTGTCTTGCCCGTCAGCTGACACGCAATGTCGTAGGCACGCGCACCTGATAGCCGTATCACGCCGACACCGCCGCGCCCAAGCGGCGTCGCAATGGCAGCAATCGTAGCCAATCCTGATGGATTAGACGTATTAGATGTAGCAGGTACGGCTTGCGCCAGCTCAAAAGAATCCACAATCATTCTCATTAGTTAAAAGCCCCATTATAGACGGCTAAAGAGCGACTGACAAAGCCAAACTTAATATAGCAAATCTTGCGTTTACCGATGTATGACAAAGTGATTGTAAAATACTAATAAATAAAAAAACCACCGCCGCTGCGATGGTTTTTAGTAATAATTAACAATGTGAAGAAACTTAATCGAGTACCTTAGCGGTACGACGTTTTTGCTCTTCTTCAACTTTTCTGTTGACGATATATTGCTGCGTCATACTAAACAAGTTGTTCACCGTCCAATAAAGCACCAAACCTGCTGGGAAGAACAGCATAAAGGCGGTAAAGATAATTGGTAAAAACTTCATTACCTTCGCTTGCATCGGATCAGCTGGCTGCGGATTGAGCTGCTGCTGTACAAACATCGATGCACCCATCAACAGTGGTAGGATAAACCAAGGATCCATCGCCGAGAGATCTTGAATCCACAAAATCCAAGGCGCGTGACGCAGCTCCACACTCTCAACCAATACCCAGTACAAGGCTAAGAAAATCGGCATTTGCAGCAAGATAGGCAAACAACCCGCCATCGGATTGACTTTTTCTTCTTTATATATTGCCATCATCTCTTGCGACATTTTCATGCGATCGTCGCCATGCTCTTCTTTTAGTGCCTGCAGTTTCGGGGCGATAGCACGCATCTTCGCCATCGAATAGTAACTTTTATTCGAAAACCACATAAGAGCAATCTTCACCAAAATCGTCAGAACAATAATGGACCAACCCCAGTTGCCAATGACTTTATGAATGCCATCAAGAATCGCAAACAAAATCTTAGATATTGGCCACAACAACCCATAGTCAACGGTCTGATTCAAACCCTCAGCGACTTCTTTAAGCTCAGACTGCACCTTTGGTCCTGCGTACAAAGTTGCATTGAGCGTCACTTGCTTGTTTGGCGCGACATTGACGGGCTGGCTATTAAAGCCGATAAAGTAGTCGTTACCTGACTCGCGGCTAAAGAACTTACCCGTGAAGTTGTCAGGCGTCCAAGCAGAAACAAAGTAATGCTGCACGATACCCACCCAGCCTTTGTCACTGGTAGTGGTCAGCTCACCATCGTTGAACTTGCCAAACTTTAGCTTATTATAAGGGTCATCAGGCGTACCCCAAGCACCGCCTAGATAAGTCGCCATGCTAAGCGCGCCTTTATCAGACATACCAGGATCTTTGCTGTCATCACGCTTGAGCTGCGCAAACATTTGCCCTTGCCACGCATCATTAGAAGCGTTTTGGATTTGATAACTGATATCGATCGGATATTTATCTTGGGTAAAGGTAAAGGTCTTGGTGATCGTTACGCCATCTTTTTTGTAAGTGAGCGGTACCGATAGCGTCTGCTGGCCTGCTTCCATCACATAGTTATTGGCAGTGTGGCTATAAACTGCGCGACCCTCTGCTGTGTCGATACCATCTTGACCAATCAGACCCGACTGCGCCACATATACCCGACTGTTATTATTCTCTAATAACACAAAAGGCTTATCGCTATCGAGCGTTGCATCATACTGTTTGAGCGCAGCATAGACGATATCGCCGCCTTCTGGATTGATTTTTATATCATAGCGATCTGTGATGACTGTGATTAGACCTGCGTCTTTTACTGGCGCGTCAGTAACGCCGCTCGCATCTACAGGCATCGTCTGTACTGGAATGTCACCTGCTGCATCAGTGGTAGACGGGATGTCAGCACCCACTGAGGTGATGGTTTCTGGCACCGTATCTACAGCTGGCGCATCGGCATAATCATCTCGCCATGCCAAAATCAGCAGATAAGCGGTGATTAGCATCGCAATGATGATCATCACCCGAAATATCTTTTGCATAAATCTTTCCTAGATTGAAAAAATTAGGGAATGAAAAATCAGGCATGTATCATGACCACCGCACAGTATTCACCCGTGTTTGAAGCGGCAATATCAGTAGTCAATCACATAAAATGTTCATCATTTTACTAAAAAACCGCTCTAAATGATACAAGAGTGTGGATAACTTGTGGGTAACTAAAGCGTTACCCTCGGCCAACCCAAGCGCAGGTTTGCTCAGAGCATGCTCATTAGATGGTTTAAACGTGAAACATAGCTTGTGGTGTCTCTAAATATATACAAGCCTTGAGCAGTATGCCGAGCAGGGGATAAATATTGATAATGATAACTAGACAACGGTAACGGCACAAAATCAACGCCATGTCCGCCTAAAGGGTGACAGCGACTTAGACGCTTTAATAGCAGCCAGCTACCCGACCACCCCCCATGCCATGCCAACGCCTGCTTGCCATAGTTCGAGCACGTTGGATAATAACGACAGCGCGCCGGTATGATAGGGCTTATTATCTTTTGGTAAAAAACAATGAAATAATAAATAAACTTATAAAAAAAACTATTTACTTTTTTCATTAAAAAACCCATTTTATTTTATTTCTATTTTTTTAAAAATATTATTTATTTGATTTTTTAACTCTGTATTATCTATACCTTTTAAGGGTTTTTTTATTATAAAAACAATATCTTTATTTTCTAGATTAAAAAACTTGATACGAAACTGCTCACGTATTTGGCGTTTGATTAGATTGCGCATCACGGCCGTGGGTACTTTGCGCTTGGTGATCGCCATACCTACGCGTGCACCTTCATGCGTGTTAGTACGTACAAACGCCATCAAATGGCTTTGATGAAGTTTACGCTCTGGCGCATCAAACACCTCTTTGAACGCTGTAGGCGTGAGCAGGCGCTGCGCTTTGGTAAAGCGAGCATTGGGGGTCACTAAAGCAGTATGGGGCATAATTAACCTAGTTTTAGAGCTTACGATGGTAGCAAGAATAATAGCGTAAATATCAAAGCAAAGTATAGAGACAAAAAAAGCGCCGATATAGGCGCTTTTAATATATGACGATGTGTTAGTTGTGAAGACTGACTATCGCAATCTATAATTAATAGAAACACAACAAGCACATATGGCCATGCTTATCGCTATCTACTGATTATACAGTAAGGCGATGACGTCCTTTAGCGCGGCGACGGGCTAAGACCTGACGGCCTTTTTTAGTTGCCATACGTGCACGGAAACCGTGAGTACGTTTACGCTTGATCACGCTTGGTTGGAATGTACGTTTCATAACTCACCTATCAAAATAATGGGACTAAATTCGTAATAGCGGAGGATTATACCATTCCCTATTATTTTGGTCAATAAACTAATTTGCTTTATGAAATTATCGTTGAATCCGGTAAAGACCTCTGTGCGTCTCAAATAATTTAGATACTTAAACATAATTTATCTAGTAGTAACTGTCAACCAAACAGATATTTAAGGGTCTCAAAATCGTTTAGTTATCCACAGTTTTCTGCCAACTCCATAATAATTAATTATTAATATATATAGATATTGTTGTTATTGGGGACGGTTTTTTCTGTGGTTAACTTGTTATTTCTATTTTATATCAGTTGTTTGTGCTATGGGTAAGGTTGTGGATAACTTGTGTATGGATTATGGATAACTGAGTGTTTTTACTTATCCCCAAAAGTATCCACAGCCTTATCCCCAAAATAGAGGATGTTATCCACAGGCAATTTGTGGTAGATTATCACCTTGTTTGGCGGACAAGAGACAGCATGTGGCTGTCTTTTTATTTGATCATCAAAAGCGAGCAAAAATATCGATGCTGGTAGTAGCAAAAGGCTTGCCTCTGGTGTCAGTTTGCTGGGGATTTGATATTAACGAGGTAATGGGTTTCATGATAGATACAGCCACTATTTGGGATAAATGCCTAAATGACTTGCGTTACAGCGTCAAGGACAACGTATTTACCATGTGGTTACGGCCACTATCAGCGCATCAAGAGGCCAGTAGTTTAATTATTCTTGCGCCCAATGATTATTTTGTAACTTACATCAAAAAAAATCATTTACAAGATATTCAGCAGTTGGTAGCTAAGCACAGCCAAGGCAGTATCGAAGAAGTGGTGGTGCGTGTAGACAATGCTGGTCGTCAGGTAGAAAACAACCCACAAGCGCAGTCAGGCTCTCTGTTTGCAGAGGATATCCCCTCCCCTACCCTTACTGACCAAAATTTTCAGACCGCGCATCATCATATGGCAAAGGCTGACATCGATACCAATACGCGTCAGGCAGAATTAATTGGCTCTGCTGATGCAAAATCGCTTAGCTATCTCAACCCTGACTTCACCTTTGAGACCTTTGTCACTGGTAAGTCTAACAATTTGGCTTATAAAGCCTGTTATGAGCTTGGAAAACGTCAGTCAAAAAACCGGCACAATCCTTTATTTATATATGGGCCTTCTGGTTTGGGAAAAACGCATTTAATGCATTCTGTTGCACATCGCTATTTAAAAAATAATCAAAGTTTTTATTATTTCACTTCTGAAAAGTTTATTAATCAATTAGTTTATTCATTAAGAAATAATAAAATAGAAGATTTTAAGAAAAAAATAAAAAAAGTAGATTTATTGATTGTGGATGATATTCATGTATTGGCTGGAAAGACGAAAAGTAGTAATGAGTTTTTGACGTTATTTGCTGACTTCACAAGTGGTGATAAACAGCTGATTTTGGCATCTGATAGACATCCCTCACAGATGACAGAGTTTGATGAGCGCTTTAGGTCGCGCTTTTCTTGGGGGCTGACGGTGGCTGTTGATCCGCCTGAGATTGATACACGTGTACAGATTTTGCAGAAAAAAGCGGCTTCTTATGGGATGACGTTGCCTAAAGAGTGTGCGCTGTTTATCGCGCAAAACGTCGTCTCTAATGTTAGGCGTTTAGAGGGCGCCCTAAACCAAGTATTTGCCAATGCCAACTTAACTGGCGCGCAAATCACACTAGAGATGGTGCAATATGCCCTAAAAGATATCGTTGCCATGCGTGTACAAGCAGTCAATATGGACAACATCCGCAAAATCGTCGCTGAATATTATGATGTGACGGTAAAAGACATCATGGGGCGCAAGCGTACCCGCAGTATCGCAAGACCGAGGCAGATAGCCATGGCTTTGTCACGTGAGCTGACGGGTGATAGTTTTCCAGAGATTGGTCAGTCGTTTGGCGGCCGTGACCATACGACAGTGATGCATGCTTGTGATAAGGTCAATGAGCTGCGTGCAGCAGACCCAGCGTTTGATAAGGATTACAAGACGCTAGCCCTTATGTTGCAAGCAGGTTAGCAGCTCTCAGTCTTACTATGTTTTAGCGCCATGATATGGTTTATACTATAGTCAATCCGACATACCAGTAGGACAGCACCTATTTTAAATTAGTTTAACTCTATCAATGTCTAGGCAGACGTATGCTTTATAGATTATCGTCAGTAGACAGGGTATGATTAAGCTACTATTTGTATAGTCGATTCACTGTAAAAGCGATACAGTGCAGCTGGTATAATTTTGCCCAGCATCTGTCAGCGTAGATACAGCAAGCAAGGAAAGTTTGTACCAGTTGCACGTTCATATGAGTGTATCGATTTTATTTCGAACTGACTGTAGTTTGTTTTTTGTAAAAAAAGAATCCTTTAAATAAGAGTAACTAAGCATGCAATTATCGATTAATCGAGAGTCGTTACTAAAAGCTATTAATTTGATCGCCAAAGCTGCTGATAAGCGCCACAACATGGTCATTTTAGGCAATATTAAGTTGCAGCTATCTGAGTCGCAACTGATCTTGACGGCGTCTGACCTAGAGGTCGAGCTGACATCGACATTGAAATTGCCTGCCGGTGCTTGTGTTGCCGCAGGGACGACCACGTTGCCTGCCACTAAGTTAAAAGATATTTGTAAATCGCTGCCAGCTCAAGCTCAGATCAATTTGACCACGCAAGAAAACGAGCGCTGTTTGCTGACCAGCGGCAAAAGCCGCTTCACTTTGGGCACATTGCCAAGTGAAGACTATCCAAGCCTAGGCAATCCAGAGAACATCACGCCGCTGATCATCAGTCGTAGTCGTCTGACGGATCTGATTCACAAGACTCAGTTTGCGATGGCTATCCAAGATGTACGCTACTATCTGACTGGTATGTTGTTCGATGTCTCTCAGCAGCAGCTGACCACGGTGGCCACCGATGGGCACAGATTGGCATTGGCGCGTAGTGTGATCGATGTCAGCAGCGACCTAAATATGCAAGCTATTTTGCCGCGTAAAGCAGTCATTGAGCTTGAGCGCTTGGCCTCTGAGCTGGGTAAAATGCTGAGTGATAAAGACAATCCTGTCACTCTAAGCTTTGGCCGTGAGTTTTTGCAAGTAAGCTTGCCATTTGGTGAGGTGGATAGTGCAGGGCAGGTCAGTGATGATTTGGTAGTGACTTTTACCGCGCGCCTGATCGATGGGAAATTTCCTGATTACCGCCGCGTCATGCCGAGCAATACGGATAAGTTGGCGCTGTTTAATCAAGAAAAAATGACAGAAGTACTGCGCCGTGTGGCGATTTTGAGTAATGAAAAATCTCGCGGTGTGGTTTTTAATTTTGCCACCGACGGTATGGTCGAGGTACGCGCCAACAACGCTGAGCAAGACGAAGCGGTCGAGGTAATTCAGGCGAAATATCAAGGTGAGCCGATGGAGCTGTCGTTTAATGCCGCGTATCTACAAGACGTATTGGGCGTCATCCAAGGCGATGTACAAATGCATATGAGTCAATCCAATGCCTCGGTGCTGGTCAATCAGCTAGGTGATGAGTTTCATCAGTATGTGATTATGCCAATGCGTATTTAGTGTTCGCAGCTTATCCCCACTAAAAACAACGTACACGTGATTTTAACAGTATTACTAAGGCTGTTTTTTGCCAATTTAGATCAAAAACAGGCCTTAGTAAACTCTAAGCTTTCGACTCAAATGAATTCTAAAACCCTTCTTTTACCAAACGTTTATCTGCTAGTTTAAGCGTTTTTAATAGGCGGCTGTCGCTATCATGATTGAACGTCTACAAATCTCAAATTTGCGTAATCTTACGCAGGTCAATTTGCACACTGCCGCCTGTAACGTGATGATTGGTGCCAATGGCAGCGGCAAAACCTCGTTGCTTGAAGCCATATTTTTGTTGTCAAGAGGCAAAAGCTTTCGCCATCATCAGCCTAAACGTTACATTCAGCATCATCAACATACTGCCACCGTTCATGCGCGCTTGAGCGATGGCAATACATTGGCGATCCAAAAGCAAGCCGATGCCACAACGCTGCTGCGGCTCAATCAAAGCACTGTCTATAATCAAAGCATCTTGACTGAGCAACTACCGACACTATTGATTGATCCTTCTAGTATGGACATGCTAGAGCAGGGCAGCGCCAGTCGTCGCCAGTTGTTAGACTGGCTAGTGTTTCACATGAAACAAGGATTCCACCCGCAGTGGCTGGCATATCAGCGCCTGCTAAAACAGCGCAATAGTTTATTAAAAAAAAGTAAGCATTTAACGCACGTACAGCTTGCTGAGCTGAGGTCTTGGGATAAAGGGCTTGGCAATCATGCCGCGCTTATTCACCATTATCGTCAGCACGTGTTTACAAAGTGGCAGCCCTTCTTTGCCGACAGCATCGCTCAGCTGTTGCCGAGTTACGCCGAGCAGCTGAGTCTAAGCTACCATGCAGGTTACGATACCGATGTGGCGCTAGAGGTGCAACTTGGTGAGCGCTTAGAGCAAGACTTGCAGTTGGGTTATACCCGTATCGGCAATCATCGCGCTGATATCCATGTCCATTGGCGCTCTAATGATGCCCTAGCAGCCAACGATACCATGCCACCTGACAAGCTACCTGCTGGCTCGGGCAGCAAGCAGGTAGTCGCTGACACCTTACCGATACTAAAAGAGCAGGCGGCAAATGTCTTGTCTCGCGGCGAAAAAAAGCTACTCATCACTGCGCTACGTTTATCACAATTGTCTTTATTGTTGCAGACGGATGCCACGACACAAGCAAATACCAATGAAAACGAAAGGGTGCTCACCGCCACACCAGTGGTACTACTTGATGATATCACCGCCGAGCTGGATGAGAGAGCGATAGAGATATTATTATCCACGTTAGCCAAACTGCCTTGTCAGGTGTTTATGAGCAGCTTGACCGCTGATATCACGCCTATGGTCAACGGTTTATGGTCAAATCCTATGATGTTTCATGTGAAACAAGGGCAGGTTTTTCCTTTCTAATAGCGCTAAATCTTGTCAAGCAGCCGCAATGAGTTTAACTATATCATCTGCGTTATTTTCTGATTTGACTATCATACTCAACGGCACTTTATCTCATTTTTATGATCATTTTGAAATGAGGACACGCCATAGGTTTTATTAAAATATCGTCCATCCTAGTATGACTGTCCAAAGCAATAAAACGACCAGTAAACAGTGACTTAGAGGCAAAAAAATGCTAAAATAGGGCTTTATTTTTGTCCTGTTCTCAGCAAGTTGTTTTGTAGCGTCACGTAGTGGTTTTTAAGTTTTCAACTGTTTTTAAGTTTATGATAATAAACATGTTTTATTTACTTCTTTAGCTTTGATAAGACATAAAAGAGCAGAAGTTAATAGCAAGAAGATAAAACATGGGTTTTAAGCTTGGCTTAAAGTAAGAAAGCTTTTATAAGGTACTGGCGACTCGTACTTTGGCTCACGACATAGCGCTACTGGTGTTAACTCTACAGATTGGATTTGACATGATGTCATGCGGCTTCATCGTAGTGATGGGTCAATGGCAAACGGCTGATGATGGCTAGATTAAGGAATGCACATGAGTGATTCATTACCTAACGACCACGAGCAACTGACAGTCGGCAGCGTTGCCGCAACGACTGCTGCAGCGGAAGGAGTGCCTTCAGACTATAGCTCCAAAGATATTCGTGTACTTCGCGGCCTAGAGGCGGTGCGCGTACGTCCTGGCATGTATATTGGTGATACCGATGATGGCACAGGCTTGCACCATATGGTCTTTGAGGTGGTGGATAACTCTATCGATGAGGCGCTGGCGGGGCACTGTGATCAGATTGATATTATCATTCATGAAGATGAGTCGGTCAGTATCATGGACAACGGGCGCGGTGTGCCTGTCGACATCCACCCAGAAGAAGGCGTGTCGGCCGCTCAGGTGATCATGACGGTACTACACGCTGGTGGTAAGTTCGATGACAACAGCTATAAAGTCTCGGGCGGCTTGCATGGTGTCGGCGTTTCAGTCGTCAACGCTTTATCAAAAAAGCTGGAGATGAATATCTGGCGTGAAGGCTATCATTACCATCAGACTTATACCGATGGCGTGCCTGATGCCGATATCGAGCAACTAGAAGCGACCGATAAGACCGGCACACAGATTCGTTTTTATCCTAGCGATGAGGTGTTTACTGGCACCATCTTTGAGTACGATATTTTAGCCAAACGCTTACGCGAGCTGTCTTTTCTTAACTCAGGGGTGCGCATTGTCTTGACTGATGAGCGTATCGACAAGCGCCATGAGTTTGAGCACAAAGGTGGCTTGTCAGAGTTTGTCAGCTATATCAACGCAGGCAAAGAAGGCATCAACGAGGTTTTTCATTTTACCAGTGAGCAAGACGACGGTATCACGGTCGAAGTGGCGCTGCAATGGACGGATACCTATAACGAAAAAGTACTGTGCTTTACCAATAACATCCCGCAGCGTGATGGCGGTACGCACTTATCAGGGTTTCGCTCAGCGCTCACGCGTGGTCTAAACAGCTATATGGATCGCGAAAACCTGTTTAAGAAAGAAAAAGTCGCCGTCAGCGGTGATGATGCACGAGAAGGGTTAAGTGCGATTGTTTCTGTGAAGGTGCCTGATCCAAAATTCTCTAGCCAGACCAAAGACAAGCTGGTATCGAGCGAAGTCAAGTCAGCAGTCGAGTCGGCGATGCATGACAAGTTTAATGATTATTTGCTTGAAAACCCAACTGCGGCTAAAGCGATTGCCAATAAAATCATCGATGCCGCTAGAGCTCGTGATGCTGCCCGTAAAGCGCGTGAGATGACGCGCCGCAAGACCACGTTGGATATCGCTGGTCTGCCTGGTAAGTTGGCAGACTGCCAAGAAAAAGATCCGTCACTATCAGAGCTATACATCGTGGAGGGGGACTCTGCGGGCGGTAGCGCTAAGCAAGGCCGTAGCCGTAAAACTCAGGCTATCTTGCCACTCAAGGGTAAGATCTTGAACGTCGAGCGCGCGCGTTTTGATAAGATGCTGTCATCTGCTGAAGTGGGCAACTTAATTACCGCGCTTGGCTGCGGTATTGGCCCTGATGAGTATAACCCTGACAAGGTGCGCTATCACAAAATCATCATCATGACCGATGCCGACGTCGATGGCTCACACATTCGCACGCTACTGCTGACGTTCTTTTTCCGTCAAACGCCAGAGCTGATTGAGCGCGGTTATATTTATATCGCTCAGCCGCCATTGTATAAAGTCAAAAAAGGTCGCCAAGAGCTGTATCTAAAGGACGATGAAGCGCTCAAAGCTTATTTATTGTCATCGACGATCGATAATACTAAGCTGCATATCAGTGCCGATGCGCCTGCTATCACGGGTCAGGCGCTTGAGACATTACTAAATGACTATAACCAAACGCAGCTGATTAAGGCACGTTTGCAGATACGTTTCCCTGCAGTGATTTTGGATGCTTTGACGCACACGCCCAAGCTAAATACGGATATGACGTATGATAAGTCAGCCATGCAGGCGTGGAAAGACGCTATGCAGGCGCAGCTTGAGCAGTTCGGTAGTGAGTTAAGCCCTGAGATTGAGCTGGTCAATATCCATGAGCCGCAACCAGAAAATATGGACGCTGCTGCCGCTGATCTGCTGGGTATGACCGCTGCATTGACTGCTGATGAGAGTGAGTCGGCTGATAGCGATGCCTTGTCGACCAAGGCCCAGTGGCTACCGCGTATCACGGTGTATGTGCATCAGCTGGCGCATCATTATTTGCTTGATGCCAGCTTTATCAATTCGAGCGAGTATAGCAAGCTGCTGCGTTTATCAGCGGAGTGGAATACTTTGTTAGAAGATAGCGCCTTTATTCGCCGCGAAGCGGGTAGTGGCACCACCAAGGATATTCCTATCCGCGATTTTGATTATCTCTGGCAGCAAATGATGCTAGATGCCCGTCGCGGCTTGGCCATCCAGCGTTATAAAGGACTGGGCGAGATGAACGCCGACCAGTTATGGGATACGACGATGGATCCTGAAAACCGCCGTATGCTACGCGTCACTATCGAAGATGCCATCGCAGCCGATCATATGTTTACCTGCTTGATGGGCGATCATGTCGAGCCACGCCGCGTGTTTATCGAGGAAAACGCGCTTACAGTGTCTAATCTTGATATTTAGGCATTAGCCACCGCGTAAGATATAGAAAATACCGCTTTGATACACATTGCGGTATTTTTTTAATAATAAGTTTGTTTCACGTGAAACTTTCGCAAGTAAATTGTCATAAGCTGGCAATTCTAATTAATGGACATCAAATGATCGAAGTACTGTTACTCGCTATTGCGCTAGCGATGGATGCTTTTGCGGTGTCGATAGGACTGGGCGCTAAATCCCAACAACAAAACCCACGCTATACCTTGCGTTTGGCTATTTATGCTGCGTTATATTTTGGTATTGCGCAAGGCGTGATGCCACTTATCGGCTATTTATTAGGCGCGGCACTGTTAGGTTGGCTCGCCACTGCTGCGCCTTGGATCGGTGGATTTATTCTTATCGGACTGGGTAGCAAGATGCTCTATGAAGTATTCTTAGCAGATGAGGGTGAGACTGTAGATAAGGGGCTGCGAGTAAGTAATGAAGCGGCTGCTATAAACGATAGCCGAAAGAAAAACATCAGTCATCGCACCATGTTTACCCTCGCGATTGCCACCAGTATCGATGCGATGGCTGCTGGTTTTACCTTAAACTTGCTCGCTCTTAATGCGTGGCTAGCGTGTGTAATCATTGCGATTGTCACGGCTGTTTTTAGTGCGTTTGGTATCTGTCTGGGTAAAAAATCAGGTACCTATCTTGAGGACAAAGCAGAAGCGCTCGGCGGGTTTGTACTTATACTCATCGGCTTAAAGGTCATGTTTGTTGGCTAGAGCATGCCCCCAATTAAATCGATATGGCCATCTAAATAGATTAAAAAAAACCGCTTTGATAGCCAAAGCGGTTTTTCGTTTCACGTGAAACGTTAGCATTACGCTTTGGCAATAATTACGCTTCGTCAGTATCAAAACGCCAAGCTAAGACCCGCGTGCTCTTTTGCCCTTGGCTCATCTCGATAATACGCATCTGTGCCACACCCAGCTGTTTTAGCAGCAGTTGTAGCGGTTTTACGTTTTCGGACTTTGAGACCAAACTGGTAAACCAGCCTACATGCGCAGCAAACTGTTGGCTTTCTCTTATCATATTACTCAAAAAAGCAATCTCACCGCCCTCAGACCATAGCTCTTTGTGCTGACCACCAAAGTTGAGGTTTTGCGCGGCATTGCCTGACTTGGTGGAGTGGCGACTGATTTGCGCGCTTTCGTTTTTGCCGCGATGGCGCTGCAAGTTGTGCTGCTTGCGGCTATTGGCTTGCATCGCTTCGTCTAATGAAGCATGAAAAGGCGGGTTGCATACCACTACATCAAAGTAGTCCTGCCGACCAATGATGTTTTTAAAGATATAGTTTGGCTCAGGTTGCAGCTTAACCTTGATCGTACCCTTGAGCTTGGGATTGGCCTGACAAATCACGCTGGCGGTATTGACAGAAACCGGATCGATGTCGCTTGCAGTAAAGCGCCAGCCATAGCTTTGGCTACCGATGATGGGATAAATGGCGCTGGCACCAGTGCCGATATCGAGCGCGTGCACCTCTTTACCCGTGGGCGGCGTTTGGTCGTCATTACTATGCGTGGTTTGTGTGAGTAAGTCGGCGATATAGTGAATATAATCGGCGCGACCTGGGATAGGTGGGCATAAATAGCCCTCAGGAATATCCCAAAACTTTACACCATAATAGTGCGCGAGCAGTGCTTGATTGAGCACGCGTACGGCTTTGGCATCAGAGAAATTAATCGTCGGCTCGCCATTGGGGTTGCTGATGGTATGGTCGGCGAGCGCAGGTAGCGCACGGGTCAATACAGCAAAGTCGTAGCGACCCTGATGCGGGTTGCGCGGATGCAGCTTGCCAAGTTTTTTGGCGGTCGCAGGCGAGCGGTTTTTATGTTTAGAGTTTGCAGGGGTGCTGGTCATAGTCAGTGGCTTTGATGTTTGGATATAATCGACCAGTTTAGCAGATTTCGAGGATAACAAATGTGTTATCGGCTGCGTAAAATCAGGTTTAGTCCCAAGGCGATCATCGCGCTGCCTAAAATGCGATCTATCCAATGCTCCACGCGGCCAAAACGCTTGAGAATGACAGGAATGGACAATAACATCACCACGGTGCTAAACCACGCCATCTGTAGCACCATCATCCAAACACCATAAATCGATAACTGCCACAGCGGGATATCAGGCGACAACACCAAGGTAAATATCGCGACAAAATACACCGGCGCTTTGGGATTAAACACATTACAAAAAAAGCCGCGGCGCAAGGTAGCGAGGGTTGAGTCGTCTTTGAAGACGTCTTGCGCTGGATGTTTGCTAGGTCTCTGCTGTGGAACGTTTATGGCTAAATCGGAGGTAGGCTTAGCCCCAATCCCTTGCCAACCGAGATACATCAGATAAGCACCGCCAAGCCACTTGATAGCGGTGAGTAGTGGCTGCGAATGGGCAATCACCGTTGCCAATCCTAATACAGAGTAGGTAATGTGTACCGCAAGCCCTAGGGTGATACCGAGACTACAAATCAATCCAGTGCGTCGTCCCTTAGACAATGTCTGCTGTGAGACCAAGACAAAGTCAGGGCCAGGAGAGGCAGCCGCCAGTAAGTGAACGCTGGTGATCAGTAGAAAGCCGTGCCAAAATTCCATAAGATACTCGTAAATTGTCATGTTTGTCGACAGTCTCATGATGGTGGCAGTTATTAGAATCGCGGTCAACTGCTATTCATTTTGTACGGCGTTTAGTACGGCCACTTGTGTAATCGCGATAGGGTGTCTATATTAAAAGCACACTTGCTAGATCAATAAAAGGGACAAGATCATGGCCACACAAAGCAATAGCAGCACAGACAATCGCATCACTTATGAGACCGACGGCTACATTTGTCTCATCGGCCTCAATCGCGCCGACAAACGCAATGCCTTTGATAGTCATATGATCAAACAGCTCTCCCAAGCACTTACCCGCTACGACAGCGACGATAATCTACGCTGTGCGCTGATATTTGCCCATGGCGAGCACTTTACCGCTGGCCTTGATCTGATGGAGCTGCAAGATAAATGGGACAAAGGCGCGTTTGAATTTAATGATAATGAAATCGACCCATGGGGCATAGGTGGTAAATTTCGCAGCAAACCTGTGGTGGTGGCGATACAAGGTACCTGCTTTACCGCAGGCATTGAGCTGATGCTTAACAGTGACGTGGTTATCGCAAGCGATAATTGCAACTTTGCGCAGATGGAGGTGCAGCGCGGTATCATGCCCTTTGGCGGGGCGACAGTACGCTTTGTCGCGGCGGCGGGCTGGCAAAAAGCCATGCCGTATCTGCTTACCGGTAAAAACTTTGACGCACAAACCGCCGATAAACTGAACCTAGTTAGCGAAGTTGTGCCAAATGGCGAGGAATATCAGCGCGCGCTAACGATTGTCAAAGAGATTTGCACAGCCGCACCACTTGGCGTACAAAGGCTGCTATCCTCTGCGCAAGATGCCAGCCGTAATGGCGCAAAATCAGCGCTGGCCAATATCCACGGTTATCTACCGCATCTGTTTCACTCACAGGACGCAAAGGAGGGCGCGATGGCGATGGTTGAGCGCCGCGCGCCGGAGTTTAAAGGGCGTTAAAAGCCTTTGCTAAACCTTTCATAATAAACAGTAAAGCTTTGGGTTCTATAAAGGATAATGCCAATGCAATATAACTTTGATGAGATAATCGATAGAAGCAATACAGGGTCGGTCAAATGGCACTATAGTGATGACACTATTCCGCTGTGGGTCGCCGATATGGACTTTAGAGCAGCGCCGCCTATCTTGGCTAGCGTACAGCGCGCGGCCGATTACGGCATCTTGGGTTATACCAAACCGACCGGCGCTTTGTATGAGGCGATTATCAACTGGCATAGCAATCGTTATGGCTTGGATCTGACACAGGATAATATCTTATTTTCGCCAGGGGTGGTGCCAAGTCTTGCGCTGATGATGCATGTCTTTACCGACGTAGGCGACGCGGTACTGGTCAATGATCCCATTTATACACCGTTTATGACTAAGGTGCAGCAAAATAATCGCAAGCTTGTGACCTCGGCACTAAAGGAAGTCGATGGTAAGTATCAGCTCGATCTAACCGATATCGAAGCTAAAATAGTGGCGCATAAGGTTAAGCTATATCTATTATGCAACCCGCATAATCCGGGCGGGCGCGTCTGGACGGCTGATGAGCTTAAAGCGCTGCTGGCGCTGTGTCAAAAGCACAATGTCGCCATCGTCAGTGATGAGATTCATCAAGATTTAACCTTGACTGGTCATACCTTTACGCCTTTCTTAAAATTAGCAGAAGCAGAAAATTACGCGCACAAGGTGGTGAGTCTCACCTCAATGACCAAAACCTTTAACGTGGCCGGTATCAAAGGCTCGATGATCTTTGCCAAAGATGAGACGCTACTTAAAAAAACTAGTCAGCAGCAACAGTTAAATGATGAATATGAGCTAAACCTATTTGCCTATACGGTGATGCAAAGCGCATATGAGCATGGCGAGGAATGGCTTACGCAGATGCTGGCTTATATCGAAAGCAATATTGAGATCACGCTAGACTTCTTAGCAGGGCATCTGCCTGATATCAAGGTCATGCGCCCAGAAGCCTCGTATTTAATTTGGCTCGATTGTTCGGCGTACTTTGATGACGATCAAGTGCTGTATGACAAGCTGCGCGCGGCGAAAGTTGAGCTAAATTCTGGTATCAAATATGGCCGCGAGGGACACCTTAAAATGCGGATTAACGTAGCGTGTCCGAAAACGCTGCTGCGTGAGGGATTAAATCGGGTGTATGCAGCGTTTATGGATGATTAATAAGCAGACTTAATGATATTAATATATAGAATATGAATATCATTTAACCGGATATCCTGTAATGTCTTGAATGCTTTGGTATAAGGGTTTTAGGCGCTCGTACATCTTGCGATAGACCTCGTTATACAGGCGCTTATAGAGTTGCACATTGGCTTTGATGGGGACGAATTCGTCGCCTAAATGGGTCATGGCGTCGCTTGCTGTCGCGTGGTCAGGATAGACGCCGAGACCCACCGCGCAGTTGATGGCTGCACCAAGGCCGGTGGACTCATAAGTGTGCGGGCGGTAGGCGGGCATGGCAAAGATGTCGGCGGTGAGCTGCATGGCGGCGTCGCTTTGAGAGCCGCCGCCTGAGACGCGCAGGTGTTTGATGGGTTTGCCAGTGCGCCTTGAAATGGTATCAAAACCAAGCTTGAGCTCATAAGCAAGCCCCTCCAAGATAGCGCGGTACACGTGCGCGCGGGTGTGCACATCGCCAAAGCCAATAAGTGCGCCTTTGCCCTCAAGCCCAGGATGACGGACGCCCGGTGACCAGTACGGCTGCATGATAAGTCCCATGCTGCCGGCTGGAATGCCTTTGACGGCGGTATCGAGGAGCTTTTCGGTGTCGATGCCTTGGGTTTTGGCAAGTTGTTGCTCGTAGTGGGCGAATTGTTCTTTAAACCAGCTGACCATCCAAAAGCCGCGATAAATCATGTATTCGTGATTGTAGTAATTTGGGGCGGCGGCGGTGTAGGCGGGCATGTGTTTGAGTATCTCGACATAGTCGGGGGAGATGGTATTGATAGTGGCGGTGGTACCAAAGCTAAGACACGCAGTATCGGCGGCAAGCCCCGCTGCGCCTAGAGCTTCGCAGGCTTTGTCACTGGCGGCGGCAATCATCGGCGTGCCCTCTGGGATGCCGGTGGCTTTGGCAGCTTTGGCGCTTATCTCACCGAGGGTTTGGCCTGGTGGGACAATTTTGGGCATTTGCTCGGGGGTACAGCTAAACAGCCGCCATTTCAGGGTGTTGGGTTTGAGCCATGTTTGCGCTTTGTAGTCATACGGCAAATAGCCGACCGAATGACCATTTGAGTCGATAAGTTCACCTACTAGCTGATAGGTGAGGTAGGCGGAGAGATTGACGTAGTGCGCGGTCTGCGCCCATATCTCAGGCTCGTTTTGCGCCAGCCAATTACAGCGCGCTTTTTGCTGGGCGTCCTTAACCAGCTCGCCCATGCCGATGATTTTAGTCAGCGAGTCAAGAAAGCCGATATCATGAGTGTCAGCGCGGCGTAAATCCATCCAAACGATAGCAGGACGTAGCGGCTGCTTGTCTTTATCAAGGCAAATCATGGTATAGCGCTGGGTGGCGAGACTGACGCCCGCGATTTGCTCAGGTTTAATATCGCAGCTTTGCCACAGGTTTTGGCAGGCCTCTGTCAGCTTTTGCCAATAGTAGTCGGCGTGCTGCTCGGCATAATTGGGCTGCTCGGAGAAATACGGCTCGATAGGCACGCGGGCTTTGGCGATCTCGCTGCCAAACTCATCAAAGATCAGCGCTCGCACGCTTTGCGTGCCGTTATCGATGGCTAAGAAATAGATGGGGTCGTGAGAGGTGGTCATAGTAGTCCTTTACTATGGGAGATATATAGTCTTTGAGGTAACCAAGGCACTAAGCCGCGGGTAAATGATAATAACGCTGCCATAACTCGCTATAGCGAGCGACTTCTTGCTGCCACTTTTGCTCATTCCAGCCCAGCTCTTGCTGGCAGATTTGCTTCAGTCTGGCGCTAATCAGCGGCGTCATCGCACCATGCGGGAGGATTAAGCCTAAGCGTGTACGCCGTAGCAGCAAATCATCTAAATGGATGACCTGCTCATAGCGCGCGGCAAAGCGAATCTCCGCCCAAATGGTGTTGCTATCAGTCACGTAAGCCAAATCATCGTCATGTGCTAGCGCTAATAAGTTATCGAGCTGCAGACCATAAAATCCTTGCAAGCGCTGCTGTAAGAGTTTTGGTAAAGTGGCAAATTTGGCATGAGTCGGCGTAGGATTGTTAAAGACTTGATCGCTATTCGTGTTTAAGTTTTGAGTAGCAGAGTCATCAAGGTCGAGCACTTCTTGACATTTTGCCAGCACATCAAGCGCAATCAGGCGAAAAGTGGTGAGCTTGCCGCCACTGACGGTCACCAGATTATTATCCAGCCAGACGCTATGATCGCGCTTTTCTTTACTGGGGCTAACGCGCTTACCATCACCGCCATCAGAGATCAGCGGACGCACGCCGGCCCACGTGCTGATGATATCTTCACGATTCAAGTCAGTTTCATTAAATAGCGAATTAGTCGCGTCTAATAAATAATCGACCTCTTCATTGGTAATGCCGACTTCTTGGTCATTAAGTGGCGGATGATCCAAGTCGGTGGTACCAAGTACCGTGCGGTTCTCCCACGGGAAGACGAACACCGCTCGTTTATCAGCAGGATGTAAAAAGGTGTAGGCTTGCTGAATTGGCAGACGCTCTTGACTGACGACCAAGTGGCTACCGCGTGAGGGACGGATTTGCTGATGAAAGCTGTGCCCGCTCTGGGCGCGCGCCTGCCTGCGCAGGGTATCGGCCCAAGCACCGGTAGCGCTGACCACCACTTTGGCATGGATGTCAAAAGTCTGATTGCTATTGTTAGAAGCCGTGTCTTTAAGCGTTGCACCGACGACTAAGCCTTGCTCATTAGTGAGTAATGATTCGGCTTTGAGATAATTAATCGCCTGCGCGCCGTCATGTACTGCTTCATCGAGTACGCGCATCACCAGCCGCGAGTCATCGGTGATCGCATCGCTAAATTGACTGGCACCCAAAAACTTATCTTGCTTGATATTAGGATTTAGCCGTAAAAAAGCGTCTTTTTTAAAGTATTTAAAATAGCGCTTGCCCGCTATCTTGTCGTAGACGCGCAGCAAGGTGTTAAATATCCACGGCGGCGGAAACTTGCCTTTGTAGTGCGGCATGACGTAGTGCATCTCATTGACCAGACCGCTTGCCTCGTCAAGCAACCGCTCGCGCTCGCGTACGCTAAGCAGTGTTGTTTTATAGTCGCCTGAGGCAATGTAGCGCAGGCCGCCATGCACCATTTTGCTCGAGCGGCTGGAGGTGCCCCACGCAAAGTCTTTTTGCTCAATTAATAATACAGATAAACCTCGGCGAGCCGCCTCGCGGGCAATGCCGGCACCTGTGATACCGCCACCGATAATGAGCATATCCCACGGTTTAGACCGCGCTAAAGGCGCAAGGGCTTGCTGGCGTTGTTTGCTTTGGTTCATAAGATTTTCTTCTTAATAACAATTTACTTTGACACCCAATGAAATAAATACGTTGAATAATGACGCGCGACTGATATTCATTTTTCTTGCGTGCTGTGCCTACGCCGACAGAGGCGGCGCAAAACAAATATCAGTCACGCTGTAGCGCTCTTCCACTAAACTGTCTATAAACAAAGCTCTTAATTAAAATTAATCTTCAAGCAACACACCCGGGTTCATGCGCTGCTCAGGATCTAGACTTTTGAGTATATCATGAGTCACTTGTAGTCCCAGCTCGCCTTTTTCAGCCGCAAGGTACGGGGCATGGTCACGGCCAACGCCATGCTGATGTGAAATGGTGGCTTTACCATGGGCAAGGCTCATACTGGCGGCGTGTTTGATTTTTTGCCAGCGCTTTAGTGTTGCTGCATGGTCTTTGGCCGCGCGGAAAAAGTAAGTGGTATATAGACTCGCGCCTTGCTTATAGACATGTGAGATATGAGTAAAGGCCATTACTTCCTCTCCTTCGCTCGCTAAGGCCGTTCTTACCGCCTCTTGCATCTGCGCCATTTGCTCATCGATGCGCCCCCAATTGGTGGCGGTCTCAAAGGTATCGACCATGATGCCGCGCTCCCACAGCGTACCGCGCAGATACGGGAACTTAAAGCGCCCATGCGCCCATACGCTACCCATGATATTGGTGATCTTACCGGTGACACTACCGTGCTGTTTTAATAACTTATTAAACTGCATCAGCGCCAGTTTATTTTGCGCTTTATCGCCTGAGACGCCGTAGGTGAGCATGACTTTGTCTGAATTAAGCCCGCGCGCTTTTAGATAGGTACTAATCGCTAAAAACTGACTTGGCGATGTACCCAAATGCAGATGCGCGTCAGTCTCGACGGCATTGCTGAGACGCAGCATAGACAGGCGAATATTGCTTTGTACCGCTTGTTTGAGCACCGCTTTGCCTGCTGCCCAGTTTGGCAGGAAGGCCACTTTAAATACCTCTTGCTCAGGTTGCGGTTGCACGCGCATCTTCACTTCGGTAAAGATACCTACGCGGCCTTCAGTACCCATCATCATCTCGCGCAGGTCTGGCCCTGCCGATGACGCGGGGATATCAGCAATCTCTAGCACGCCTTGCGGCGTCACTAGAGTGCCGCCTGCAAACATCTGCTCGATGCGTCCATAGCCGAGTGATTGCTGGCCACTTGAGCGCGCCGCAATCCAGCCGCCGAGCGTCGATAGCTCCCAAGACTGCGGGTAATGACCTAGACGGTAACCGTGTTCGCCTAATTGCGCCTCGACCGCTGGCCCTTGGGTGCCTGCGCCAAAGGTGGCGATTTGGCTATCAAAATCCAAGTCGATTAGCCGATCCATTTTACTCATGGCGACGGTCAAAACAGGCCGCGCGCCCTTTTGTGGATTGATATGCCCGACCACCGAGGTACCGCCGCCAAATGGAATAACAATCAGATCGTGCTCGCGTGCCAGCTTGAGTAGTTGCTCGACATCAGCGGTCGATTGCGGATGTGCCACGCCATCAGGGAAGGTCTCAAAATCGCCGCTATGCATGGCGATCCAATCAGGGAAGCTCTGCCCACGTGCGTGTCTGAGTCTGACCTCTCGGTCTGTAGAGACGATATCAAGGTCAGTAATAGCGGCAGGCAGGCGCGATTTTGGCACGGTTTTTAGCACGTCTTTGAGGCTGACAGAAGGTAGCTTTGTGCTCTTACCGATATGCGATTTGATCAGCTTTGCGCCGTGCGGGGAGACTTTTTTATTGATATTGATATTGCCCCAGCCATTCCAGCGTGTCTGCTCGATAGGGGTGTTGTTTGTGGCCGCTAAATCTGGATTAGCATGCTCATCGTGTGAGGTTGCAGCTGCGTTAGCCGCTTTGCGAAAAAGTGAGTTACGTGTGCTCATAGAAGTTATAACCTATCCATTTATTATAACGCTATCGTCATGTCCTATATCACTCAGAGCCGACGCCATTTACCTACTATCCGTCCTAACAACATATCGAGATAATACGAGAGGATAGTAAGTAGGCTTATCAGCCCTGTGTCCAATATTTTTACATGACCATAATTTAAGTATGATGTGAGAGTGTCTGCTGCTAAAGCTATAGCAGTAAAGCGAAAGTAATGATGATGAAAGCATAGCATAATATAAATAAATGTTTTATAGGTATGCGTCATTTGTATAAGAAAAACTTATAGTGTGTATGTTACAGCGCTACTGGTATAAATTTTCCTTGTATGCTGTATACACAGAGGCTGCAAAAATTCATCCCAGTCGCGCTTTGGAACTTATGACAGTTTCGTTTGCAACTGACTATGGCTTATAGCAGTGCGGCTTAATTTGCGCCGTTTGTTGATTGATTTGGCCCTGCTGCTGCTTGTTTTTTTATCATGCTGTTGTTTGATGGTTTCAATCTTTAATGGTATTTACCTATAACAGTCAATAATCGTGAATAATTCATCATCTAATAGCCATTAATGGGCGCAAACTTGTTAAAATAGGGTACTAATTTTTTCTTGATGGACATCGATTTATGACCACTGCCGCTGCTATCCCTACTATCAAAGAAGATCGTATTCTTATTCTTGATTTTGGCTCGCAATATAGCCAGCTCATCGCTCGCCGTGTGCGCGATTCTGGCGTTTTTTGTGAGATGTTCCCTTATGATATCGACACTCAGCGCATCATGGACTTTGGTGCCAAAGGTGTCATCCTATCGGGCGGCCCTGAGAGCGTGCATGCGGAAAACAGCCCGCGTATCAATGACGCTGTGTTTGAGCTTGGCGTACCAGTGCTGGGTATTTGCTATGGTATGCAGGCGATGGCAGATCGCTTCGGCGGGCAGGTTCATGCCAGTGATATCCATGAATTTGGCGCGGCGACCATCAATGTCAATGGCCACTCAAAGCTTACTAGTGGCATCGAAGATCAGGTCAGTGAAGACAAATCGACCACGCTAAACGTTTGGATGAGCCATGGTGACAAGGTCATCGAAGCGCCGCAAGGCTTTGATATCATCGCCAGCACACCAAGCTGCCCGATTGCCATTATGGCCAATGACAACAAGCAATACTATGGTCTGCAGTTCCATCCGGAAGTGACGCATACCTTACAAGGTCAGGCGCTACTCGGCCGCTTTGTCCATCAAATCTGTGACTGCGCCGGTGACTGGACACCAGATAACATCATCGATATGCGCGTGGCACAGCTCAAAGAGCAAATCGGTGACAAACAAGTATTGCTCGGTCTCTCAGGCGGTGTCGATAGCTCAGTGGTCGCCGCGCTACTGCATAAAGCCATTGGCGATCAGCTCACCTGTGTATTCGTCGATAATGGCCTCTTGCGTTTGCACGAAGGCGATCAGGTGATGCAAGTATTTGCCGAAAACATGGGCGTCAAGGTCATCCGTGTCGATGCCGAAGATTTATTCTTAAATGCTTTAGCAGGCGAGTCTGATCCCGAAGCCAAACGTAAAATTATCGGTAAAACCTTTATCGATGTGTTTGCCAATAGCGCCCGTGAAATCAGCGCACAAAGCGATGGCAAAACCATTGAGTTCCTAGCACAAGGGACGATTTACCCTGACGTCATCGAATCAGCCAAATCGCACCAAGGCAAAGCGCACGTCATTAAGAGCCACCATAACGTCGGTGGTCTGCCAGATGACTTAGCGTTTGAACTCGTTGAGCCGTTACGTGACTTATTTAAAGATGAAGTGCGTAAACTCGGTATCACTTTAGGTCTGCCAGAGAAAATGATCTACCGTCATCCGTTCCCAGGCCCAGGTCTAGGCGTGCGAATCCTTGGCGAAGTCAAAAAAGAATATGCCGATATCTTACGCCTTGCCGATGCGATCTTTATGCAAGAGCTGGAGCGTTCAGGTTGGTACGACAAAACTGCGCAAGCCTTTGCGGTATTCCAACCGATCAAATCAGTCGGCGTGGTCGGCGATGGCCGCCGCTATGCGTGGGTAATTGCACTACGTGCGGTTGAAACTGTCGACTTTATGACCGCGCGCTTTGCCCATCTGCCGTATGATTTGATCGAGACGGTCAGTAATCGCATCATGAATGAAATCGCTGAGGTTTCACGGGTGACTTATGATGTGTCGAGTAAGCCGCCGGCGACTATTGAGTGGGAGTAATATCAAACTAAAAATCTGATTAGCGTTGTCAAACTCGTTCAGCCTACTTGATGTAGCGCTATCACTCGTTTTCCTCGCTACTCAAATTTTTTGAGTTGATATACAACTTATCAACAATCATATCGTCTCGCTATAGGTATAAAAAACACTCAACTTGGTTGGGTGTTTTTTTATTTGAAATCAGCAAATAGTGGTAAAGCCCTAATTTTTATTGAACATTTGTTTTTATTAACTATAATGTAATCAACTTTAATTGGTTGTTTAAGATGTGAGTTGAAATAAGGTCAGCAACCATTCAGTAAAAATAAGGGATAAGATGTTTTGTAATTACTGTAATCAAGAAAACTCAAATGACGCAGGGTCTTGCTCAAAATGTGGCCACCAGCTCTCTGAGGCTCAAGCACAAACACCGCCACCGCTCACGACTATCAATATCGCAAAAGATACACAAATCTCAAAAAACCAGTCGACTTCTGACTCTGAGGCAGCTGACACGTTGCTCGCGGCCTTCGTTGGCAAAAAATATGATGATTTTTACCGTAATAAATGGTTTAAGGACAGTGAGCCCTGTTTAGAAATTAACAATAATGGTTCGAGCATTCATAGTTTTAATTTTGCTGGGCTGCTTTTGGGAACGTCTTGGTTGTGTTATCGCAAAATGTACTTAGTAGCTCTATGTATTGTCATTGGTATTAACGCGGTTGATTTGGTTTTGATGCATCTGCTCGGTATGGAAATGTATAGCGCTATAGGTCAAACCAGTTTTTTTATCGCGTGGGCAGTATTAACAGGTATGTTAGGTAATTATTTTTACTTTAATCACAGCATCAAAAATATAAAAGAAGTCATGGGCGATAATATAGACCCAGCTATGCGTGAGCAGGAGTTAGCAAAAAAAGGCGGTACGACATGGGTTGGCGCAATTGTGGGTAGTATCTTGGTGGTATTATTATCAATGGGTCTGAGCTACTTGTTTGCCCCAGATTGGTTTTGGTTGGTGTAGTAGGTCTAATAAATAAAATTAATCTAATAAGGTGAGACAAGAGCGGTGAAACCATTAAAGCAAGCATATGATTTGGAACTAACGGATAATGATCATGGGTGTGGTTGGGCATTTGGTTGCCCTGTCGGTATTAGCACAGAACAATGGCCGCGAAGCAGGATTAACGGGCTACCAATGGCGCATTTATGGACGATATTAGTGCCTGAAGCGTATCGCGTAAAAGGGAAAGATCTTGTGGCAATATCGCTTTTTCAAGCGGATGATCATGTTGAAGATAGCGTAGACGGTGTTGAGGGTGTTATTAATAAATCAGCTGAGGCAAATGCTTCAGGCGCTACAACATTTTGGTCGTCACTAAATCGTTACGCTAATAATCGTCACCCTCAAGAAATCTATCTTGAAGACATTATTGGCGGTGGCTGGGCATTGATTTGGCTAACTAAAGAAGAGTTTGAAGGTGAAACGACAGCACTGCCTAATAAAGAAGATGGTATATATCCAGACTATGAGGTTGAAGAATGGGGTAGCACTTGCTTTGTCAAAGATCAGCCTGCCAAGTTTGTGCAACAGACAGTCCGTATTAATGATCCAAATATTGGCAAATCGCTAAACGAATGGCCAGATGAAGACGATGAGGATGCTTATATTCCTATGTTTTCTGAAAAAGGGGAGGTGTTAAAGCTTGATAGGTTTCATGCAAAAACCCATTTTGGTGGTACGGCCAACCCCATTCAAGCGATGCCAGAATTTAGTCCTTTTTATATTGAGTTTGAAGAAATGCTTGGTGATGCCAATATGGGCGGTGGTAATGGTCAAATCGATTTGCTGAATAATGAGTTTGATTGGGCGTGTGGCTAGTTGTTGATAATGTAAAAATGGCTGCATTTGAAAGTCATTCGCTCCATCTTTATTTCATCTTACTCATAACAGACTCACGTTAAGATATAGCAATAATCAAACCCAGTGTGAGACTGTTATGACCGCAAAAAATAAAAAATACGTCACATATCTTGTCCTATTTATTCTCTCGGTAAGCTTACTTAACTCTCCCTATTTTGGCAGTTTTGGACCGATTTTGAGTTTGCTGACTCTGCTATTTTTTCTCATTGCTGGGTTATTATTTTCGGTGTTAAATATATTTATCAAAGGATATAAAAAGCCATCTTCTTATATGCCTTTAGCGATATTTCCCATAGTTACTGTGATTGCATTTTATCTTTCAGCAATCGGTATGGGTAATCAAGTACATTTTTTGCTGAATAAAAGTAATTTACAAGCTATAGATACCCTCAGCCAAGAGGCCAACGTCTATCAAATAAGTAATATGCGGCGTCACCATAAGATACTAAATGATCAGCTTATCTCCAATGATGATAGCTATACAACTGAGCGAGAGATAGCGGCAGCTTATGCTGGAAAAATTAGAGCAGATAACTTAGAGGTAGAAAAAGTCGCTTTACTGCGTAAGAAGCTAGATCGCTCAGATATCGTAAGTATGGCACGAGAGGACGGTTATATCGTGCTAACGATGGGTGGCTTTTTGGATAATGAATTTGGCTACCTAAAAGCGCCGAATAATGATATTGAAGTTGGTTATATGATACCGTCCTATGCCCTTACCGTCATATCTCTCACGGAGCTGCATGATGGTTGGTATTTCTATTATACGACGTAAGTATGTTTTCAGATGCTGCTCAAGCGCTTAAGATCTCGTAAATACTTTAAAAAAATGACAGCACCCCAAAAGAGCACTGCCATTCTCTATTAAGCTTGAGCTTCTAAACCAAAACCTTAACCCCGCACATTCACCACATAACGCCCAACCGTCTGACTCGCCATAAAGCGATCTAAGTACTCAGGTGTCTGCTCAAAGGTAATCTCTTTAGCATAACTCTCTAGGTTAAGCGGTTTAATATAGGTAGGCAGGTATTTGTAAAAAACATCTTATGGCTTTACTAGCACCTTACCGTTTTTGCCAGACTGCAATTTGCCATCGACCGCTTTTTTGATATCTGCCAAATCAAACACAGCCTCCACAGGCAGATGGAGCTTGCCACTGGTCGCACGTTCGATTAGCTCATCGATTAAGCGTTGTTTATTCTCCACGCTCATCTCTTGGCTGATTTTACTGCCCCAAAATCCTTTTAAGATGGCTTGTTTAAAGATAAGATGCGTCGGATTGAGCGTCATGGGCTGGCCTGACATGATGCCAAAGGACGCCAAGGTGCCACCATGACCGAGCAGTGATAATAAGTCGCCACTGGCGTCGCCGCCGACAGAATCAACCGCTGCGCTAATGCTATCATCGCCGATGATTTGTCGGACTTGGTCTTTCCAGTCGTCATCTTCGGTGTTGATATTGTGTTTAATGTTGAGGGCTGCTAGCTCTTTTATGGCCTCGTCACTCCGTACGACGTTGATGGTATGGACGCCGCGCGCCGCCGCCAGCATGGCAAGTGACTTGCCGACTGCGCCATTGGCGGCATTGTGAATAAGCCATTGCCCGCTTTTTATTTCTAAGAACTCCAGCAGCATCAAGGCACTGAGCGGCATGGCGATCAATTGCGCGGCCATCTCATCATCTAGGCTCTCAGGGATGGCAAACACCATGTCCTCGTCAGCGACAAAATACTCCGCCCATGTCGCTTGCACGCTGGCCGCCGCCACGCGTTGCCCGACTTTTAACTCCTTAACGTCACTACCAACGGCGTCAACAATACCCAGCGCTTCACTACCGCCGATCGCCGGCAGCTCGGGTTTAAAGCCATACTGACCGCGCACGGTGAGCAAGTCATGGTTGTGGATAGAGGCGAGGATGGTTTTGACGCGTACCTCATTGGCCTGTGGCTCAGGGATAGGGCGATCGCCGAGGCTGAGGACTTCAGTGGGTTTGCCAAATTCGTTATAAGTTGCGCTACGCATAAGCATTCCTTTATTGTCGTTTTAACGGTTTTTAAACGAGCGAATATCTGTACAGGCATCAACACTAGCAACTCTAGCAGCGTTTTATCAGTACTTTTTTGGTTAAGGAGTGTTGTCGTCGCCTCATTGTGCTCATGGTTTTAATAAAACTCAATGCGGCTCAGGACATGCTCTTGGATAAGATAGGCGCAGATATATGCACTTGGCCATGCAAAAACAAAGGCCAACCCCCACGAGTGCAGCAGCTCGCCAAAAAAGCCATCGACCAAGCCGACTTTTACCAGTAGTAGGGCAGTTGAGATAATAAGCGACATCATCATTGCCATCAGGCCGGTAAATATCAAACGGTAGTATTTGCGCCGTGTGCGTATTCTGATGATAGGAAAGTTTGCCATAGTATTGGGTGTCCTACGCGATGTCGATAACAGTCAAAAACGCGATGACGCTACGACACTGAATTTTTAGCAGATTATATCGCGTGCTCAAATGTGGGTAAAATCGTTATTACTAATGACCAAGTTCGTTATATCTTAATGAGTGTGCGCCATAAAAAACATCATTTGTAATAAGTCCGTTCGAAATAAAATCGGTACGCTCATATGAGCGGGCAACTGGTATAAATTTTCCTCGCTTGCTGTATCTACGCTGACAGATGCGGCGCAAAATTCATACCAGCTGCACTGTATCGTTTTTAAAGTGAGTTAACTATAAGGACGATTCACGACAAAGCCTAGCGGCACCGACCACACTTATCCTACTGCTATGAGGCGCTCTAACAATTCAATCGTGCTTTCTTGTCTGACCTGCGCCACCCCTTGACCTGCCCATAAAGACTGATGCTCGGCATCGTCATTTTTCTTTGCATGCGCGCGCAGCGCTTTGGTCATGGCGTTTAATTGTGGATAAGGCGGTAGCGTATCAGTGCTTTCAAACGGCGCAAAGTCGCGCAGATAGTCATTTAACAAACCGCGTGCCTGCTTGCCTGAAAACAGACGGGTTAAGCGGGTTTCGCTACTGCGCTTGCCCGTGCTGGCATCCAGTAAGGCTTGCTTATAAATATCATTGATTCCGCATTTATCTGTCGTCAAAAATGCCGTGCCAATTTGCGCCAGCTCAGCCCCCGCCGTCTGTACTGCTTTGATGGCGTGCCCCGTCATGATGCCGCCCGCGGCGATCAGTGGAATATCGGTGCAAGCGCGCGTTTGACCAATCAATGTCAGCAGCCCCATGGGGTCATTTGCGCTTTGTGGTAGCCAGCCACCGCGATGGCCGCCCGCTTCGACGCCTTGTACGCAGACGGCGTCCGCGCCAATATCCGCCCATGCTTTTGCCTCGTGAGGATGATTGGCCGTACCGACGACACATGTGCTTAGATTCTGTAAGCGCTGCACTTGCTCGGCACTGATAATGCCAAAGGTAAAGCTAGCGACAGGCACGGGGTTGTCATAGAGCACTTGTAGCTGGTCTGCAAACCTAAGCGCTGGCCGCTCTGGCAATGAGATGTCTATCTGATTTTTTTGATAATACTCATCTAACCAAGCAGGGATGTCGCTAGTAAAGGTATTAGACTCATGCTCAGACAACACCATTAAATTAATCATAAAAGGACGGTCGGTGCGCGATTTGATGGTATTGATTTGCTCGTGTAATACCTCAGGCGATGTGGTGCCAGCGCCCAATGAGCCAAGCCCACCAAAATCACTCACTGTCAGCGCCAGCTCAGGTGTGGTCGCTCCTGCCATTGGTGCTTGGACGATTGGATGGGTCAACTGCAGAGTATCTAGTAAGGACATGACGGGTCTCCTGTTGATTTTATACCAAACCAAAAAAGCACGATAAATGGCGGCAAATCGCCCAGCTACCTAGCCAGCCATCTAATAAGGTAACTGCGCTCGTTTGCTCGGCCACTTCGGCTTTTTTGGTGGTGTGGTTATGAGATAGCATGACTTACTGTAGCAAAGCTGGGTGCTCGGTGGGTGAGATAGTGTTTATTTAGTTGCTAAATAAGGATAGCAGAGGCACCGTAAATCGTCGTCAAACGAGCTCAAGGAAAAACGATATAAAACATAAAGCTTGATGCAAAAAAAGGTCAGATTTTAAACCTCTAAAACCTGACCTGTAGGGACAAAAAATCGCTTAATTCAACTGCAGAGAGCCTTTGGCATGCATCAGCAGCGCCACCACATCATCGCCGCTAATCTTGGTAAAGCGGGTATCGATGGCGGTGTCTTCAATACGGTTATGTTCCATACACGCACCGCACACAAGCACATTGCCGCCTTTGTCGATAAAAGCTTCTAGCAATTCTTTAGCAGGTTTAAATGGCGCGCCGATATCGACGTTATCTAGTGCATTGGGCAGTGCCAAGTGCACCGCATCGACCATTAGGATGACTGAGGCTGAGTGACCTTGCTCAAGCGCTTTGCCCGCCATGGTAAAGGCGAGAGTGATTTTGCTGGGATTGGACTCTGCGTTATCAAATAACGTGCCCACGTAGTCCGTGCGATAGTCCGTATTATTTGCCATGTTATTCTCCTTATGGACGATGTTAAGTATAGTCGATGCACTCTAAAAAGAGTGTAGCGCTACTGGGATGAATTTTGCGCAGCCTCTGGGAACGCAGCACGCAAGTAAAATTTATACCAGTAGCGCGTTTAAACTTATATAACAGTTTTATTTTCAATTGATTATAGTAACCTATGATTAGATATCACTATAGCAATTACTATACTTATTTATATAATGTCGTGTTGGCAAATAGTAGTCATAAAGTTACTCTATGGTGACTTACGCTACCGCTTAGATACAGTTAAGGGGCATTGAATATTCACAAACAGGTACCGCGCGATTGGTATTTATTTGTCTCGCGTGCTGTGCTGACGCCGACAGATGCTACGCAATATAAACACCAGTAGCAGGTGGCACCACGCGACACCATGTCATACAGAGTATCTTGCATGCTCTTTTATTGAGGATTGACTATCTGGGCGCTACGCTTGCGGCGGCCATGGACGGTCGGCATCACTGACAATCCACTCTGCCACGTAGCCTGTCGGCGGTAGCTGCCAGTCTGATTGCCCCATCACCTCTAGGATGCGTGCGGTTTTTATTACCTTGCCGCCTTCGGTGACGCCAGTACGCAGTAGGGCGGAGGAGCAGGGTTTGCCCTTGACCCACATTGACTGCTCGATATAGATCCAGCGCTCATCAAAGCCCACCACTCTGGTCTTGAGCGTGACTTTGTCAAAGGCGCGAATACGCTTGCGGTATTGGATGGTACTGCCAGCGACCACCAAGCCCCAACGCTGCTTGAGCAGTTGACGACCCAGCCCGCTCCGTACTGCAAAGTCCGTACGACCCAAATCATACAGAGTGAGGACGCGGCCATTATTCATCTCAAGGAAGTTGTCGATATCTGACAGACGACAGCGAAAATGGATTTCGCTGGTATCTTTAAACGTTAAGGTGCGGCCTCTTTTTGCTTGTAGCGCGGCATGCGCGATGGTGCTGGCATAACGAATAAATGGATACATAGGACAGTCTCAAAGGGTCAGTAGTCTTAAAAAGCCAGTAGTCTCAAAAGACAGAGAGTCAGGTAAAAGGTAACGCTGGCGGGATGCGATAAAACGCTGCCCGCTCGACTATCACGCTGCAGAAGGCACGCCAATGTGTTTGAAGTAAGCGCAGACGGTTTCGGGTAACCAATTAATATCAAATCGGGACTGTGTATACAGAGGTGTCGATTTGTCTTTGCTCGTGCGATAACGAATAAAGCCCACGTGCCCGCCGTGCTCGGTGTCCAAGATAGTGACAGTGTCCGATACGTCATTTTCTGTGGCGGTAAAGCCCAAGAAAGGATCGTCTTTGGCGCTGATGAGCAATAGTGGGCGGGTGACATTGATAAGGTGCGGCAGGGCAGAGGCACTATAGTAATAGTGATTGTTTGAGCGGTAGCCGTGACGCGGTGCGGTGAAGATATCATCAAAATCGCTGATACGATTGACCGCTTTGATCGATGCCATCTCCTCTGGGCTGATGTCGTTGGCGAGGGCTTTTTTGATAATGGGGTTGAGCAGATATGGCGTATAAATGCGATGGCTCAAAAAACTGTGCATACTAAGCGCCGCTGACGACATATCGACTGGTGCTGAGATCACAGCAGCGCCTTTACATAGCGCTTGGTCGCCATATTCGCCTAGGTATTTTGCCAAGGCATTACCGCCAAGTGAGACGCCGACGGCATAGACATTGGCATACTGCTCGCGTAGCGTTTGTAGCATATGATGTACTTCATCTGTGTCACCCGCGTTATAAAACACGCGACCTTTTGCTGGAATGCCGCCGCAGCTACGAAAGTGGGCGACGACGAAATGCCAGCCTTGCGCGTGTATCTGATACGCCAGCGCGCGCGCATAGTGACTGTCACTACTGCCCTCCATGCCATGAAACAGGACAATCAATGGGGTCTGGTGAGGCGTCTGATCCGCTGACTCTGTGAGCGCATGCGCATCATAAAAGTCATAAGCGATGTCTGTCTCGCCCAGTGAGTCAGGTTTGATGACGCGGCGATAGGTAGGGGGCTTGGGCGCAAAAAACTTCGGTAAAATGCTTTGTAAGTGAGGGTTGCTTAGCCAAAATGGCGGCTTAAACGGGGTAGGAGAAAACACGGTATCAGGGCTACTAGATGTGGGCATAAAGGCTTCTTATTTAACAGTTATTAAAATTATCGTTAAAATCATCTTTAACAATCAATGCCTTATCATACCGACGGCCGTGGCCAAAACCAATGCTTTTCAGTGAACGCTCAGTGAACGTATGATTACTCAAAATTTATGATGACTCTAAGACGCGCCCATCCATCGCTAGCCGTTCTTTTAAGTCGGCAATATCTGCTTGGGCAAGCGTCGCGGTCAGCATGACTTGCTGACTATAAGCAACATCCTCAACCTGCCCGCCCAAGTCCTCAATCACATAGCGGCACTGGGCTTCAGTGGCAAACGTCGCGACTATCTGCACCTTCGCCATCGGTATATAAGGGCTTAGTGTCATTTGGTCGACGGCCGCTTGTGCTGAGCCAGCATAGGCGCGAGTCAGGCCGCCTGCCCCGAGCTTGATACCCCCAAAATAACGCACCACCACGATGATGACGTTGCCGATAGATTTGTGCTGTAGTACGCCCAGTATCGGACGGCCCGCCGTGCCATTTGGCTCACCATCGTCATCAAAGCCTGCGCTGGTGGTGTTGTCAGGGTCGCCGATGATATAGGCCCAGCACCAATGGCGCGCATCGGGATATTGCTCGCGCAGTTGTTCCACGTGAAACATCGCTTGCTCACGCGAGCTGACAGGATAGGCATGAGCGATAAACTCAGATTTTTTGATTTCTAAACGCGCAGTGACGGCGTGTTTTAGCGTTTGATAGCTCATATTTCATCAGGTTTAGGTTGGATATGATAAACTGGTGACACTTGTACTGTCAGTGCTTGTTTGTGAATGATCAAACACGCTCTAGCACAGTGTGCAATTAATTTTCATTATAGTACCATGTCTCAGCTAAGAAGATAACGAGCCGCTCGCGCTTGCGTGCTAAGCGATTTATTCTAAATATCTTGACGCCAAAGCGCACAGGATTGATAGACGGGGCTTACGAAAGCTGGGATTGGTAATACAAAACTGATGGTAGCAAATACATGCGTTTAGATAAATTTTTAAGTAAAGCCACTGAGCTGTCGCGCAAAGAGTCCAAAAAGATCTTGCACGCCGGCGAGGTGACGGTAAATGATGAAGTGGTCAAAGACCCAGGCCTACACGTTGATGTACTCAATGATGAGGTGATGTGGGTCGGTGAGTCGCTATCTGTGGCGACAGGCAACCGTTATATCTTATTGTACAAGCCTGAAGGCTTTGAGTGTACGCTAAAAGCCAAAGAGCATCCGATTGTCACCGAGCTGATCGCTGTGCCTGAGCTTGCCAGCTTGCGTATCGCAGGCCGCCTCGATGTCGATACTACAGGCGCACTCCTACTGAGTGATGATGGCAGCTGGCTACACCGCGTGACCAGTCCCAAGCATGAGCACGCCAAGGTCTACGAGCTGACACTGGCCGATCCTATGGACAGCGACGCGCAAGCAACCGCTGTCAAAAAAGTAGCAGAGGGCATCTTGCTCGACGGTGACTACGAGCCGACCAAACCTGCTACGCTAGCGTTCATCGATGAAACTCATGCGCGTCTGACGCTTGAGCAGGGTAAGTATCATCAGGTCAAACGCATGATGGGATATTTTGGCAATAAAGTTGTTGAGCTGCACCGCGCCAGTATCGGCCATATCACGCTTGATGGACTAGAAAAAGGCGACAGCCGCTTTTTGAGCGCAGAAGAAGTGGCCAAATTCTAACATTGAGTTTGAGTGCCGATTGGTCGAAGTGATAACACGTCACTAAAGACACCTCATCAGCAGCCACGTCATGTGTGCTGCTTTTTTTATGAAAAGATCATCTATGGCCGCTTGTGTGTTGCCTATCTCTTAAAGCTGGGTAGCAATTTTGCAAACTTGCGCCCTGAGCGCTTTGCAAATACCCTTCTTGTGCTAAAGTCTTTTTATTCTTTTTACTTTGTTTTTTTTACATAATATCGTTGTCTTTATTGATAGCCGTTTTTGATAAAACTGTTTTGATAGCGCCTGTGGCAGCACACATAAGTAATACGTGCCGATGCCTTATTAGCAGCGATTTGATAGTGATGCCTATCGCCGTTTGTTTGATAAACGCTTGCTATCAATCCACCAAATAGGATGGTCTTTGTGAAACTCCCTGTATTAAAATTTACCAGCTTGATGGCGGCCATGTTATTTACTGCCACCGCCTGTGCGCAGCCGAGCGCCACCGACGTCAGCAAAAAAACGCCCAATCAAATGCAATCAGCAGGCAGTGTGAGCCAAACGCTCGACAGTCAGCTGCGTGAGCGCTTGACCCAAGCGGGTATTAAAGCTCAGATTACGGCGATTGTGCCATCGCAGCTGCCCAATATGTATCAGGTCGGTCTCGCCGGCCAGCCGCCACTACATATCACCGAAGATGGCAAGTACGTCATCCAAGGCGAGCTACAAAAAAATCCCAGTAAGCAGGTGGTAACCAAAACCCCTGCCCGCAGCCGTAGTGAGCAAGCAGGGCAGCCGGTAAGCGCCGAGACCAAGTCGGCCATTCTCGCCAATATGAGCGCGCTCAAACACATGAGTGCCAAGACGCCGTTTTTTTATACCGCGGTGCCAGGGGTGATCTGGGGCGCGACGCTAGAGGGCGTGCCGTTTTTATTGTCCGATGATGCGCAGTACATCACCGATGGCGAGATATCTGTCATCGAAAACGGTCGGTTTATGGGGCTAGATGAAACCTTTGAGCAGCGCAAAAACCAGTCAGTTTTTCAGGGGTTAGACCGTCAGCAGCTGATCACCTATCCTGCCATCACCACCGAAAAAGCGGTGATTTATGTGGCGGACGATGTCAACTGTCCTTATTGCCGCCGCTTCCATCAGCAGCTACCGATGCTCAATGACAAAGGCGTCACGGTGCATATTATTGGTTATCCGATATATGAAGCCTCGCCTGAGCAGATGCGTGCTATCTGGTGTCAAGGCAGTGAAGATAGCCGCCGTCAAGCGTTTGACAAAGCCATGCTGCAAGGAGAGATGACACCTGCCCCAGCAAGCTGCCAAGCCGACCATCTGACCCCCAATCGCGAAAAAGCAGCAGGGCTGGCCGTGATGGCGACGCCAGCTATCTACCGCGAAGACGGCGTGCTGTATCAAGCAAGTTTTGAGAGTCCGGAGTTTTTAGAGTTTTTGGGCGTGGATTAAATAGATGAGCGGTCGCACGCCATAAACGCTGTGCGCTTTTGACTTATAATCGACAATAATCATAAAAACCGCCCTATGATATGGCTCATAAGGCGGTTTTTTGGTGTTTGTTTTATCTACTGGATTTAGCGCAAACGTGTTGTAGCGCTAGTGCTCTCAACCAATAATGACACGGCGCTTATCCCATACTGATAAAAAGCCGCTTATGGCAACACAATATCGACGATTTTCCATTCAATCAGACCTTGCCGCTGCATCTCGATGGTCAGCGGATAGCCTTTGATCTGTCCACTGATGGTAAAGCAGTTGATGCCACAATAGCTCAGCGCTGGCTTGTCACTATCATTGCCTTGCACGGCTTGTTTTTCTAGCTCAGCCGCTTGTTTTTGCATGACCTGTTGCATTTGATCTTTGACCACCGCATCGATATCACCGCGATGAATGATGAGGTTTTGAATCAAGTTTTTTAGGTTGACCTGATTGCTGGCGATGGCCCACGCCGCCGCCAGCTCTTTGGTCGCGATATTGGCTTGACCTTGGGTGTTGATGACGGTTTCGATATTTTGTGCGGTGATGGCACCATTGACGGCCTTTATGATAAAGGTGTTGGCCGCTTGTATTAATGGCTCGCCGCCGAGCTCGGCCACCAACGGATAGCTGCGTATGGTGGTCGCAAATTGATTGGTGAGCTGGGTTTGTACGCTTGGCCTGACTTGCTCGTAGTCGATGGCGGCCGCAATCGCCGCACCGTCGTTGGTATCATAGGCGTTTTTGAGCTGATAGGCACTGTAGTAAGGCGAGCCTGCATAAACTGTCACCGCAATGACAACCAATAAAACCAACAGCTTTTTCATAAAAAATACTACCTTATCGCCAATCTAAAAGCCTAAATTTAAATGCGTACGAATATGGCGATAAATACTAGCATGAAGGCCTGCCAAAAAGGTATAAAAACCTTTGTGCTATTCTTAACGAACTCTGTTTTGGGCATCCATCATCCTCTGTCCGACAATTTCACCCCTAATGCGCTTGATAAATCACCTTGCCATCTCCATAAATAGCGCAAACTTTTAATAATTGATTTGGCTAAGCAGCACCCCGCCGCATTCGCTTGTACGATTCAGACGATTCTCTTCTTTGCTTTTTATTGTCTCGCCATGTTTCATGTGAAACATTACCGCGAGTCTGAATAGCAACAAACGATAATTGCTATGGGTTGATGAATCGATCGATCGGCGGCCCTGCGAAGACGATAGGAGAGCCCATGAGTAAGCGCGATTTTTATGAAGTATTAGGTGTCAGTAAGACCGCTGACAGCAAAGAAATTAAGCGAGCCTACCGCAAGCTGGCCATGAAATACCATCCAGATCGCAACTCTGATGACCCTGATGCCGAAGACAAATTCAAAGAAGCATCGATGGCGTATGAGGTGTTGAGCGATGAAGAAAAGCGCTCAGCCTATGATCGTATGGGGCATTCGGCGTTTGAAAACGGTATGGGCGGCGGCGGTTTTGGTGGCGGCGGTAACTTCCAAGACATCTTTGGTGATATCTTTGGCAACTTTGGCGATATCTTTGGTCAGTCGCGCGGCGGCGGCGGTGGTCGCTCGCGTCGCGGCTCGGACTTGCGTTATGTGATCGAGCTCACCCTCGAAGAAGCGGTACGCGGTACTAAAAAAGAAATCAGCTTTACCGCGCCTGCGCCTTGTGGCACTTGTGATGGTAAAGGCGCAAAAGACGCCTCTGACGTGGTGACGTGCCAGATGTGTCATGGTCAAGGCCAAGTACGTATGCAGCAAGGCTTTTTTGCTGTACAGCAGTCCTGCCCGCAGTGTGGCGGATCAGGTAAGCAAATCAAAAACCCATGTCCTGACTGTCATGGTAACGGCGTCAAGGATAAGTCACGCACGCTGGAAGTCTCTATCCCAGCTGGCGTCGATGATGGCGACCGAGTTCGTCTCGCAGGCGAAGGCGAAGCGGGCGGCGCTGGCGTACAAAATGGTGACCTGTATGTCGAGGTACGCGTCAAACCTCATGACGTCTTTACTCGCCAAGGCGCGGATCTGTATATGGATGTGCCCGTCAGCATCACTGATGCCGCTTTGGGTAAAGAAGTGGAAATCCCAACCTTGGATGGCAAGGTCAAAATCAAGGTCGCTGAAGGTACGCAAAGTGGCAAGCTGTTACGCGTGCGCGGTAAAGGCGTGACGCCAGTACGCACCACCATGAAAGGTGATCTGATCTGCCGTGTGGTCATCGAGACGCCCGTGAACCTAACGCGTGAGCAAAAAGATCTATTGCGTCAATTCCAAGACACACTAGATGGTGATAGCAAGCATCAACAATCGCCGCACAAAAAGTCTTTCTTTAAAAAGATTGGCGATCTATTTGATTGATCAAAGGGCTTCCATCGCGTTGATCACGCATGTGGCTTAATGAATCAATAACAGACCCCTAGTGTTTCACGTGAAACACTAGGGGCTTTTTAATGGGTGTATAAAAAACCACCCACGTAGGGATATTTGCTAAACTTAGGATAAATGGCCTATAAATACCACCGTGCTAAAAACATAAATATCTAGGATAAAACATGACTCAACAAACCAAAAAACAAACACAAGAACAAACCATCAAAGTCGGCGTCATCGGTGCTGGTGGCCGTATGGGACGCATGCTCATCGAAGCGGTACAAGAAAACTCACAAACGATCCTGACCGCCGCGATTGAACGCCAAGGTTCAAGCCTTGTCGGTGCAGATGCGGGCGAGGTCGCGGCGATTGGGCATTTAGAGGTGCAAATCGTCGATGATTTAAAGGCAGTGATTCATGACATCGATGTGCTGATTGATTTTAGCTTGCCCGATGCCACTGAGAAAAATATGCAAGTCTGTGCGGCAAATGACGTTGCGATGGTGATTGGCACCACAGGGTTTAATGAGCAGCAAGAGCAAGTGCTAAAAACCGCCAGCGAGCAAATCGCTATCGTCTACGCAGGCAACTATTCGACTGGTGTGAATTTATCGCTAAAGCTGCTCGGCATGGCAGCCAAAGCCTTTGGTGATGACGCCGATGTTGAGGTCATCGAAGCCCATCATAAGCACAAAATCGATGCACCATCGGGCACCGCCTACATGATGGCAGAAGCAGTGGCAGGCGCGCGCGGACAGAGATTAAAAGACGTCGCTGTCTATGGCCGCGAAGGGCAGACCGGCGAGCGCGAAGCGGGTAGCATTGGCATTCATGCGATACGCGGCGGTGAGATCATCGGTGATCATACGGTGATGTTTATCGCTGATGGTGAAGTGGTCGAGATTACCCACCGCGCCCGTGCACGTATGACCTTTGCCGCTGGTGCAATACGCGCCGCAACTTGGGTCATTGAGCAGAGCGCTGGGCAATATGATATGCAAGATGTACTGGGTTTAAATGAATAGCTCTGCCCGTGCTTATCTTAAAGCGCTCAGTTGTGCGGTAGCGACTGTGAGTGATGGCAGTCAAACACAGTCGCCGTGTCCTTTATAGCCATGCTATTTATAAAAGCCTACTAGCCACGGCTGTTGGTATGATGGTGCCGCTGGTGGCTGTCCAAGCGGCGACTTATGAGACTTATGTCATTGATACCTATGGTGGTCAGGCACTCATACCAGCGGTACGCCAGCAGCTAGAGAGTAGCCGTGACGGTGGTACGGTGACCAGTTATCAAGACAAGCTGGTCATTCGCACCACGCCTGCCAATTACCCAAAGCTGCAGCAGCTACTGTCTTTGATTGATCGTCAGCCGCAAGCGCTCACGGTGACGGTACGCGTTGGTAATGACCGCCAGTCACAAGGTAGCATCCAGCAAGGTCAGGTTGTTATTAATCATCGCGGTATTCAAGGTGTAGGTGTTATTCACCAGCAGAGCAGTCGACAGCAAGATAACAACTTATATCAAATCCAAACGCTGTCGGGCAGTGCGGCCAGTATTAGCACAGCTATTCTGTATTCATTAAACCAAACCTATATGGTCAATGGCTATCCGAATTATCATCGTCCTATAGGGCAGATTGTGATTCAGCAGCAGGTACTACTACCAACGACGCAAGGCATTGAAGTGACGCCAAGGCTATTACCAAGCGGGCAAATCGAAGTAAGATTAGTCCAAGTTGCAGAGCAGCTCGAGCGCGACCATTCTGCTGATAACCGAGACAACGATTACCATCATCGCATGCACGGCCAAAGGCTTGATAGCACGATGATCGTCCCGCGTGGGCAGTGGGTCACTATCGGGTAAATCTCACAAAACAATCAAACCCGACGCTCAGGTTATGGCAGTCATAGTACGCGAGATAGCAGCAACAACATGCCGATTTCATTATTAATACAATGAGTGGTCATCATCAACATATTCGGTAGTGCTAACGCTCGGTCGTGTTTCTGATATTTTAACCATGATCAAACCAGTACAAAAAAGCGCGGCACTGCTTATCACAGTGCCGCGCTTTATGATGGATACCAACGGTCTAAAAGTTAATCAATATAAACCACGTCTAACGGCGGAAAGCCATTAAACTCGACCGAAGAATACGAGTTGGTATAAGCGCCTGTGGTCAGCCAATAGATTTTATCGCCAATCTCCAGCTCTTCTGGTAGCTGATAGCCCGCTTCTTCGTACATGATATCGGTTGAGTCGCACGTCGGGCCTGCCAGTACCACGGTGCCTTCGCTTGTTGATGTTTCCATTTTTGGCGTATACACAGGATACTTGATGGCCTCGCCCAACGTCTCAATCAGACCTTGGAACAATCCCACGTCGGTATATACCCAGCGAGTGAGATCCGTATGCGACTTACGCGAAATCAGTACCACATCACTGACCAACACGCCTGAGCCGCCGACTAACGAGCGGCCTGGCTCAAGGATAATCTCAGGCATCTCGTCTTCGTTATAGTCATCGGTGAGATAACGCGTGATCTCTTCGGCATATACCCGAATCGGGTTGACCTCGCTGATATAATTGGTCGGAAACCCGCCGCCTAGGTTGATCATTTGCAGTTTGATATTTTCTTCGTTTTTCATCCAGTCAAACATATATTTGACCTTAGCCAGCGCATCATCCCAAGCGGCCACGTCTTTTTGCTGGCTGCCGACATGGAACGAGATGCCATAAGGCACCAAACCCAGCTCACGCGCCTGAATGAGTAGATCAATCGCCATATTGGGATGGCAACCAAACTTGCGCGACAGCGGCCATTCAGCGGTTTCTGACCCTTGTACTAAGATACGTACAAACACTTTAGCACCAGGTGCATGCTTGGCGATGTTTTTTAGATCCGCTTCTGAGTCAGTAGCATATAGCTCGATGCCTTTATCAAAGGCGTATTTGACGTGCTCGGCTTTTTTGATAGTGTTGCCATACGAGATGCGTGATGGCTCAACGCCGCAATCAAGCACGCGGTCCAGCTCATAGATGGAAGCACAGTCAAAGTTTGAACCCAGCTCTGCCAATAGCTCGATGACTTCAACCGCTGGGCTGGCCTTCATGGCATAGTGGATTTTTGCTTTTGGAAACAGACTGACCATCTCATGATACTTGGCTTTGATACGACTAAGATCCACCACCAAAAATGGGGTTTCGCGACCTTCAGCAGCTTTGGTAAATTTCTGCCAAGCGGCAGAGTCAAAATATTGGTCAATTTTGATCATCGTCATATAAAAAACCTTTGGTAAAAGCGAATAGCAAATATGCTTGGCTTATGCGTTAGTGGTTTGCGGCTGTTGTTCAGCCGCATGCGCGCCTTGTTTTTCGCGGATTTTGATTACTTTACGTACTTTATCGCGTGCTCGTGTTTGCTTGAGACGAGACAAGTAATCGACAAAAATGACCCCATTTAAGTGATCCATTTCGTGCTGGATACATACTGCGAGCAGGCCTTCGACCTCTTCGTCTATCTTGTCGCCGTTTTCGTCTAGGGCTTCGATACGAACCTTGGTGGGACGCTCGACTTTGTCATAGACATCTGGCACTGACAGACAGCCTTCTTCGTACGGTTGTTTTTCTTCAACCAGTGGCGTCACTTTTGGGTTGATAAACACGCGAGGATGGCTTTTATCTTCAGATAAATCCATGACGATTAGCTGAATATGGCGATCCACTTGACTGGCTGCCAAGCCGATACCTTGAGCATCGTACATGGTCTCAATCATATCGGCGATCAAGGTTTTGATTTCAGCAGTCACTTCCTTGACAGGCTCGGCGATCGTACGCAAGCGCGGATCTGGATAGTTTAAAATAGGGAGTAATGCCATAATGCTTACCTCAATGCTAAGGATAAAATAGGGTATATATTATAAGGTAAATGGGGACAAAAGTAATGCTTATCAATACTTTCCCCTTAGGTTCGCGGGCGTTAGAATTTGTGCCTATACATACAAAAGCCCTGCTGATCGCAAGGCTTTTGGGTAAGATAGCGTGCTTTTGCTGGATAGGTTTTGCTTGATTGATTTTGCTCAACACTATCTTTTTTATCAATGCGGTTTTATCAAGTTATCTCTACCAAATTAGCTAAGACGTGTTTCTTATACGCGGCGCTTACTGACGATCATCTCATACAAGAACAGTAAGATGATGGCACCAATGACAGAGAAGATAAGACCCATAAAGCCGCCGTCAGCGTTGATACCGATAAGCCCTGCAATAAAGCCACCGAGCATCGCTCCGACGATACCTAATACAATCGTCATAATCCAGCCCATGGGATCGCTACCTGGCTTGATAGCACGTGCCAATAACCCTGCGACCAAACCGACGATAATCATCCAAATAAAGCTCATATTATTCTCCTAATTTTTTATCATTTATAATTGCGTGCTGTGCTTTGATGAATTTATTGTAGTCATTCTAAGGATTGAAGAGTAAGCACAAAATGTTATCTGTGTATGGGCTATGTGAGGAAAAACCGCTATTTGCTATCAAGCAGAGGAAATAGGTAAACGGAAGGTTACAAAGGTAGTAAAGTCGCTAACGGGTGGCGAAGATATGTGCTGAAGTAAAAAACGATAAACATTAGACAAAAAAGCGCCGTTTATCATCCATAAACGGCGCTTTGGGTATGTAATAGGCGACTGATAATAGCGTCGCATCTAAAAATCAGATACGTGGCTATCAAGTCGCTCAATGGAAGGCTGTTTTTCTTACGTGCTGCGCTTATCGCTCGCGTAGGGCGGTGAGTAGTCGCTGATGAATTCCTTCAAAGCCGCCATTAGACATAATGACGATCGCATCACCTGACTGCGCATGCGCACAGAGATACTCAATAATACCCTCAATACTACAAAGTACTTGCTGATGACCGATGGTACTATCCTCGGCCATCGCGGTATCAATAACTTCTTTAAGCCCCCACTCCAGACCAGACGGCTCATACCAGAGCGTATCGTCGGCTAGCGCCGCTGACTGTGCAAGGCTGTCTTGATGAATGCCCATCTTCATGGTGTTGCTACGCGGCTCGATGATGGCCCAAATGCGTCGGTCCGCCAGCTTCTTTTTGGCACCGTCTAAGGTGGTGGTGATCGCAGTTGGATGATGAGCAAAGTCATCGAAAACCAAGATATCATCGACATTACCAATCAGCTCCATACGGCGCTTGATACCCGCAAAGTCTGATAGAGCAGCACACGCGGTCTCTACACTCACGCCCACATCGTAGGCGGCGGCGACTGCGACGAGGGCGTTGTTGACATTATGCATACCGCTCATCGACCACTCTACAATCGCTGCTGCGTTATCGGCAGGATAGCTGATCTGAAAACGACTACCGTCAGCGGTTAATAGCTTAGCATGCCAGTCGCTACGAGCCGTGGCGCTGTCTGAGGCAGTGATATTTGTATCATCAATCGCGGTGTGCCAGACAGGTGTCCAGACGCCTTTTGCCAAGGTATCTTCTAGGCTGGCTGTGGCGGCGGGCATGATGATTTTACCCGTACTAGGAATCATGCGTACCATATGATGGAACTGCGTTTGAATCGCATTGAGATCGGCAAAGATATCGGCATGATCAAACTCAAGGTTGTTTAAGATAGCCGTACGCGGACGATAATGGACAAACTTAGAGCGCTTATCAAAGAATGCAGAGTCATACTCATCGGCTTCGATGACAAAATAGCCGCCGTTTTTATCCTCACTGTCTTTATTCGCAGCAAGTTTGTCTGCACCAAGATAACTGCTGTGGGCAAACACTTGCTGCAAGTGCGTATCAGGCGTATCGACCAGTGGCACACCGCCGATCAAAAACCCTGCATCGATACCGGCATAGTGCAGTATCCAAGCCAGCATCGTCGTGGTCGTGGTCTTGCCGTGCGTACCGGCTACCGCGATGACGTGACGCGACTGCAATACTTGCTCAGACAAAAACTGCGGACCTGAGGTATAGCGCAGTCCTTCGTTTAGCAGGTACTCGATGACATCCATACCGCGTTTCATGGCATTGCCTACCACCACCAAGTCTGGCGCGGGCTGTAAATGCTCGATCAGGTATCCCTCTTCGATGACGACGCCGGCATTTTGCAGCTGGGTCGACATCGGCGGATAGACATTGGCGTCTGAGCCGGTAACCTTGTGCCCAAGCGCCCGCGCCAGCAATGCCAGCGACCCCATAAAAGTACCACAAATGCCAAGGATATGAATATGCATAGACGTTCCGTACGTGCTGAAGTAAAAGGGTAGACTCTCAAGCTGGTAGATCCAAAGACATAAGATCTATCGGGGGCAAACTGACTGGCTGAACCTTGCTGGCTAGACTTGCTTGTTAGAGCTCGTCCGCAAGGTTGGATGCGCAAGCGTTTGGTGCCCAAGAGTGGGATTCATTGTAAAGTAAACGTCGTTCGATGACCAATAAAAAACGCCTAACGAGTAGGCGCGGTATCAAGGTTTTATCATAACAGGCATGAGGCAGCAACAAACGGATACGCTATTTACGCGATAAAATATAATCGTCATCCAGCTGTTTGTCATCGTCCATCAATATCAGATGATTGTCTTGAATACGGTAGGTCTCTATGTTTTCTTGCTCATAAACGATGGTAATGAGGTCGTTATCTTGACGATAAATGCCAGACTCAATCGTCGGGACTTTGGGCTGGGAAGGGTTGTTATACAGACTGGTTTTTAGAACGGAGCCATCGGCAAATAGGTTTAGGGTAATATCGATACTGTCACAAAAAGAGCAGGGCACCATACCGCCGTAGTCGCCTATTAGCGTGGCTTGTAGCGAGCCATAATCGGCGGTGCCCTCGTCACTATCTACAGTGTCAATGCTGCTATCGGCAGTTGCTTGCGCTGCCATGATCAGAGAGCGACCTTCTACGGCGTCGAGCTCGTCGGCATCAGCCTTAGATTTGGATAGGCTGTCTGCTAGATCGACGGTAGATGGGCTGCTGTCTGCAGCGTTATTGACCGGCGCAACCTTAGTACTCACTTCTTTATTGGTATTAGAAGAGGCACTATCGCAACCAATCACCAACACGCAAAGCGGTATACCTAAGAGCAGACGATGAAAGCGTCTGATCGTCGATACAATAAAAGAGCAACTAGGCGCACGGTATATCATGGTCACACCAAAAACAGTTTTTTATACAACATCTGAAAAGACTGCCTATCATATCGGCAAGTTCAGGGTATTGTCAAAATCGAGAAATAATGAAAAAACCAGACAAACCATCAAAAACCATGATTTTTATGAGGCGATTATCATATGACTCATCGTTGGTTTTGAGGTAGATAAACAGCGTTCAATCGCTTGGCAATTCTATAAAGCGGCGTATATCATGCAGGTTTGCTTATCAGCAAATAGAATAAGCTGTGACAAGATATCAAAGGTTTAGAATATCTTTGTAGCGTTTTTGTTATTGGTTATTTTTATAAAATCATGCCATACCGATAGATGTATCAGTATGGTATGGGGATAATATGGGGATAAAGAGGACTATTTAGAGGCGATAGGACGTACGATACGCCACAACACCAAACCGTGGACGACCAGCAATAGGCTAAATAAAATCAAAGACTGCTCAGGGATACTCAGTCCCATAAACGTCCAGTCGATAGCGGCGCACTCACCAGAGCCTGCAAAAACTTCTTTAAACACCTGCAAAATAGGTAAGGTATCTAGCCAGTAGTCTAGCCCCGGGCCACAAGAAGGCACTTGATCGGCAGGTAGGTGCTGTAGCCAGACGTGACGGCCTGCAACCACAGTCGCCCAGCCAATACCCACCAAGCTACCTAGCCATAATACCAGACGCACCGCCATAGATTTGGGGTGAAATAAAGCCGCCATCAGGGCAAACACGCCCATCACAATCAGCCCGATACGCTGAAAAACACAAAGCGGGCAAGGGGTAAACCCCATATAGCGCTGTAAAAAGAACAGCGCAAAGCTCATACCTATCACGGCCATAACGACCAAAAATACTTGTAGATTGCGGTAAGTGGTCAGCGGTAGCATGGGGCAGTCACTCTTATTAGGTCGTTGTCTAAGGCATCAAACCAACGGTTAAGTTGGTTGCTGGCGGTATTGTTGTAAAAATTCCATAAAATCTTCTGTTTCGGCTGACTCAATCTCTGCTTGTTGCAAAATAGACTTTTCTGCCAATACCTCATATTTGGCTTGGGTGTTGGGGCTCAAGGTCTGCTGCAACAACGCGTCACGATGCTGCTCTGCCAAGGTAAAGCCAAGTTGCCATAAGCTGCCCAAGCGTTTGCTATCGGCATTGACTTGCGCCGAAATTGTCGATTCTGGATGACTGGCTTTGCCTTGCATCAAGGCCACGGCTGCTCGGTAGTCATTGCCGCCGTAGTGCGCGTCAAATAGCTCGGCAAGTGGCTGCATACGATCTAAATGCATGAGCATCCAGCTCTCAAGCGATTGCTCTTCGCCATTATTGATGATGTGTAAGCCCTCGCGGCGACCTTCGTTTACCACGCGCTCAAGGTTGATTGCCAGTGCTTCTTCTTCCTCAGGGAGCAAGTCAGGCGAGTCATTTAGCAGACAGTACAGCGCCATGACTTCTAAAAAACAAGCGCTAGAGAGACGAATGCCGACATCGCTATACGGGTCGAGATCGATGGCGCGAAACTCGACATAAGCGATACCGCGGCGCTCTAGTGCTTCGGTTGGTGTCTCACCGCTCATGGCGATTTGTTTGGGGCGGATAGGACTATAGTATTCGTTTTCTATTTGCAAAATATGATTGTTAATCTGAATAGGATTGCCATCTGCATCATCCAAACCCAGTTTTTTAAAGCTCTCATGCGGCGTCTGAATCGCGCGGCGCAGTCCTTTGATATACTCAGGCAAGTTGTTGTAGCGGATGTCGAGCTGCTCTTGTACGCTGTTGGTATAGCCAAGCTTGCCCATCCGTAGGCTGGTGGCGGTAGGTCTGTAGTAGGTCGAGTCATTGAGGCGCTCTAGGTCATGCTCGCGCCCCGCCAAAAAACAAGGACAAACGCTGGGGCTGGCTCCCAATAGATACAGCACCAAGCTGGTTAGGCGCTTAAAATTACGGATCAGTCCAAGATACTTATCGTTTTTAAACGCCGTCAGCGTCAGGTTTTGCGCCGCTGGCGTCTTTGCTTGCCAAGCCGCAAACAAATCGTCACCAAACGATAAATTATAATGCAAGCCTGCGATGGTCTGCATACGGCGACCATAGCGGATACCAAGCCCGCTGCGATACAGTGTTTTTAACTTACCCGTATTAGAGCTGCCATAGTCGGCCAGCGGAATATCTTCATCGTTCGATGACAGCATGCACGGCATGGATAACGGCCACATCAGCTCACCCTCAGGCATACCTTGATAGACCAGCAAATGCAGCTGGCGCAGCATGTTTAAGGTTTCTTTGGGAGAGGTTTTTGGGTCAGTGATCAGCTCAAGCAGGCTTTCTGAGTAATCTGTGGTAATAAACGGATGAGTAAGTTTGGAGCCCAGCTTGGCTGGATGCGGGGTTTGTGCCAAAAAACCATCAGGTTTAACACGCAAGCCTTCTTTTTCGATACCGCGGAGCATCCCAGTCAGATGCTGATGGTCAAACCAATTGGGGATTTCAAAGTTCACAAAGCTACTCGCAAAATTACTCATAATAGGCATCTATTGTTATTGATTATGGTAGACCAAAACACGACGGGCGTTTGACCATAAAAGAGGTAAATATAAGGATGAAGAATTTGGTCAGTTTAGCTCAAAGCAGTCCTGAAAACCACGGACAATTACAAATACGATAAGCTTTATCCAAGGCGGTTTTGGCTGGTTTTACTAAAAAAATTGACACACAAATCACAGAAAAAAGCAGTCTGGCTTACTGCCCATTTAGCGAATGGGCAGGCACGAGACGAAAAAGCACCTATAGATAAGATAGGAGCCTTATCCATAGGTGCTTGAACCGTCGTTCTCAAACCGCAAAAAAGCGTCATTTAGATAGAGAAGGACGAGCCGCAGCCACACGTCGTGGTGGCGTTGGGGTTGGTCACGATAAAACGCGCGCCCTCTAAGCCCTCGGTGTAGTCAACGGTAGAGCCTTGCAGGTATTGATAGCTCATCGAGTCGACGACCAAGGTCACATCGCCATTATTAAAGTTGGCATCGTCTTCGTTTAGGTCATTGGCAAAATTAAAGCCATAAGAAAATCCTGAGCAGCCGCCACCGGTGACATAGACGCGCAGCATCAATGTGTCATCGCCTTCTTCTTCGCGCAGGCGGCGCACTTTTTGAGCGGCGCTGTCTGTTAGGTTTAAAACCGTTGGGTCTACAGGCTGGGTGGCGCTTGGGTTAAATTGATTGGCTGATTCGTTCATATCTACCTCAGTTACTAGGATCAAAGGCTGTCGTCCTGTTTGGGTTTGCAAGCACAGTCTTGCAAAAAAAGATACGCACGGCGTTTGATTCAATGGAATGCTGTCATTATGGCAAAGCGATGCGCGCGTTATCAATCCTTGTTATCAATATGATATGAGTGTCATCACTCACGCGCTAAATACATGCTCGGCCATAGGCACTTATGGTATCGCAGTATATCATAATGGGGGTGTGGATTCGTTTGTCAAGAGTGACGCTTGGTTATGCGCTATTAATAAGCAAAACTGCCTTCGTGATGCTGCCGTACGGTTTCACCGAGGCGACTATGTTTACCGACTATGTTAACTGACCACGTTTAGCGATTCTGTTTAGCGATGATGGCCATCATAGCAATCAAGATTTGCTTGTAAAATAGTGATTTAATCGTTTGCCTATCGGCGAGGCGTTTGAAATAATAGCCGCCAGTAAACATGCCAGACGTGTGTTTTTTATTGCTTTGAGTTTTATATTATTGTTGAGATGAAGAGATTATATGATCGAATTTAAAGACGTAAGCGTACGCCGTGATGGTCGAGAGTTGTTTGCAGGGGCAAGCTTTCAGCTCCATCCGGGTCATAAAGTCGGCCTAACGGGCAATAATGGCACTGGCAAATCTACTTTGTTTGCGCTACTGCTTACGCAGATGGGTATGGGGGACACCGAGGTCACGCTGGACAAAGGCGAGGTGAGTATCCCTGATAGCTGGCAAGTGGCGCACATGGCGCAGGAGGTCGGAGCCAGTGATCAGACGGCGATTGATTACGTGTTGAGCGGTGATGAGCAGTGGTACAAGATTAATGCCGCGCTCAGTGATTTAAGCGCTGTCAGTGACGAGCAAATTGGGGTGTTGCATCAGCAGTTCGATGAAATCGATGGCTACCGTACGCCGACCAAAGCGGCACAAATCATGGCAGGCCTTGGGTTTAACACCAGTCAGCACGAGCTGCCTGTCTCAGGGTTTTCGGGTGGCTGGCGTATGCGCTTAAACCTCGCCAAAACCTTGATGAGCCGCGCCGATTTGATGCTGCTCGATGAGCCGACCAACCATTTGGACTTAGATGCTATTCTCTGGCTTGAGACTTGGATCAATGCTTATACCGGACTGGTCATCGTCATCTCACATGACCAAGCATTTTTGGATGCCACGGTCGGTCATATCTTGCACGTCGAACAACAAAAAATCACCCTTTATACCGGTAATTATCAGCAGTTTATCCGTACCCGTCACGAACGCATGGCGCAGCAGCAGCAAGTGTTTGAAAAACAGCAAGCGACCCGCGCCCACTTGGATGACTTTATTCGCCGTTTCCGTGCCAAAGCCAGTAAAGCCAAACAGGCACAAAGCCGTATCAAGCAGCTTGAGCGTATGGCAGAGCTGTCGCCGATGATGGCGGACAACCCGTTCTCTTTTCGCTTTTATGAGCCAGCCCATATGAGCTCGCCGCTGATTGAGATGACGCACGCCGATATTGGTTATAGCGATACGCCTTTGCTTCGTAACGCCAATGTGCAGGTCACGCCTGATACGCGTCTTGGGCTACTGGGTATGAATGGCGCTGGTAAGTCGACCTTGATTAAAGCCTTGGTCGGCGAGCTGAAAATTTTGTCAGGTACTTACCGCGTGTCCGACACACTCAAGCTTGGTTACTTTAACCAGCATCAAATGGATGCACTGGATGCGGCGGCTACCCCGCTACAGATGATGCGCCGCCTAGCTGGTAAGACATCAGACGCCGATTTGCGTTCGTTCCTCGGTAGCTTTGATTTTCGTGGTGATCGTATCGATACGCCAAGTGAGCTGTTCTCTGGTGGCGAGCGCGCTCGTCTGACGCTGGCTTTGATTGTCTGGCAGCGTCCAAACGTGCTGGTCCTCGATGAGCCGACCAACCATTTGGACTTACAAATGCGTCAGGCGCTGACCCTAGCTTTACAAGGCTTTAAGGGAGCGGTAGTGCTGGTCTCGCATGATCGTGAGCTGATTGCCAATGTCTGTGATGAGCTATATCTGGTGCATGACGGGCAAATCGATGCGTTCGATGGTGATATCAGTGACTATGGAAAATGGCTGAGCGAGAAGCGCAAACAAGAAAATAGCTCAGATAAAGTAGCAGGCAAGAAAAAAAGCAAAAAAGAGAGTAAAAAGTTTGTTTCACGTGAAACGCGCGATAGCCTAGCAAATACAGCAGCGCCTACGAAAGCAATCAAAGACAACCCTACGTCGCCTGCTTTGAGCAAAGAAGAGCAGCGCAAAATGGCCGCCGAACAGCGTAAACTGACTGCACCGGTTCGCCGCGAGATTGAAGATACCGAAAAAGCATTGGCTAAGACTGAAACGGCGCTGACGGCCATAGAAGAAAAGCTTGCCGATACCAGTCTGTATAAAGAAAGCCGCAAAGCGGACTTGCTAAAACTGCTGGATGAGCAAAGCATCCTACAGCAGCAGCAAAGCGCTAATGAAGAAAAATTACTGCTGGCCATGACAACGCTGGAAGAAATGGAAGCGGGTTTTGAATAGAGCCGTACCTAGACGGAGCGCCGCACATAAAAAAAGGGAGAGCATAGGCTCTCCCTTTTGTTTCACGTTATTCTTTACGGTATTTACCATCACCATAAGACAGTATTTCCATGGTGGTGGTGCACAATTGGCAGTTGATTTGACCAGCAGCGGCTTTCGACAAATCTAAAATACGGCCTCGTATAAAAGGCCCTCTATCCGTGATTTTGACGATCACGCTTTGCTTTGTCTTTTGATTGGTCACTTGTACCTTAGTACCGAAGGGCAGCGTACGATGCGCAGCGGTCAAGGCATTCATATTAAAAATACTGCCACTGGCAGTACGCTTTCCATGAAACTTGCTACCATAATAACTGGTGTTACCTGCAAAAACGCTGGTGCTTAGTAGCAGTGACAAGGTGATAACCAAAGACTTGATTAAATACGACATTCAATACCTTTATACAGTTTATAAAATAGACAGATAACCTTGCCTATATCATCGATACTCCCTGTGAGTATCAAAGTTATATTCATTTTATAGCACGTAAATTGTCGTATCCTTACGGCTCTGTTAAAAAACGCCCCAGTTCAAATATCAGCATTCATAAAAAACCACTGCTTTTTTCAACAAAATCAGTTGGATAATGCTCTTTATTAAATATCTTGAAAGCATTGCTAGATATCACGTCTGCGCTGAGCGTGGTTTGTTCAGGTGAGTAAATAAGTAGAGGGTTAGACGTTTGGCTAGTGATGATATAGGCAGTGGTTTTGTTTGGGTCATATGAGAAAGTAGCGACCATAATAAAGAGATATGAGCCGGAGCGTTAAAATATAAGGGCTAAGCCAGCGGGTCGCCGCAGGATAGTAGTAGTTAGCCAGTATCGATAGTAATGTAAAGATTATTGCTGTAATGCTAATATTATGTAATTAAATGTGTTTTTACTTGATTCGCTTATTAAAAAATATGTGCTGTTTTTTATCAAATGACTCATTATTCCAATAATAAGTACAGGTAGTAAATAGGCCAAATAAGAGAGCAAGAAAAATTACGTCCAGTGGCGCTATATTTATTTTATAGCGGATCGACTATATGAATTGGTATAGATAAAGTGGACAAGTGTAAATTTTGACCAGTCACTATGTGGCTATGGTATGGTAAACACTGAAATATTGCCGCATCATCCCTATATTATGTATTAAGTAAATCGTTAATAATAAATGCGATAAGGAAAAATAATATGGCAGAAAAAAACTACTACGACGTTTTGGGGGTCAAAAAAGACGCCTCAGACGCTGATATCAAAAAAAAATATCGTAAGCTGGTTCGTCAGTATCACCCCGATGTGAGCGACGACCCAAACGCGGATAACAAAATCGCTGAAATCAACAACGCTTATGAGACGCTTAGAGAGAAAGACAAGCGTGCGCAATATGATGCCATGCTCGACAACCCATTTGCCGGTCAAGGCGGCGCTGGAGGCTTTGGCGGGTTTGGTGGTCAGTCGGCGGGCGGACAGGGTGGTTTTCGCTGGGAAGATATTAAAGATCAGTTTGGTGATGGACAAGCCTTTGGCGATGGCGGCTTTCGCTTTGATGATATATTTTCGGCATTTGGTCGCGGCGCGCGTGGCTCAGCTGGTGGACAGGCAGGGGGCCGCACGCAAGGTAGCGGCTTCGAGCAGTTTGGGGGTGGCTTTGGCGCGCAGGATAATAAAGGCCAAGATCAGCATGCCGAGATTGCGGTGGACTTGGCCTCAGTCTATAGCGGTGACGACTATAGTATCAAACTAAACGTGCCGGTACGCCAGCCCAATGGCAGCGTGGATTATGAAAATAAAACCCTTAAGATTAAAATCCCAAAAGGCATCACTGATGGCAAGCAAATCCGCCTAGCAGGTCAAGGCTCAGCTGGCATGGGTGGCGGCAAAAACGGTGATTTGTTTTTAAAGGTGAAAATCCGCCACGACGCCAATATCCGTATCGAGGGCGCTGATGTCTATCAGACGGTGAATATCGCGCCATGGGAAGCGGCATTGGGTGACAAAATCAATGTCAGCACGCCCGCTGGTACCCTTGGCGTGACCATTCCCAAAAACAGTAAATCTGGCAGCAATTTACGTCTAAAAGGTAAGGGTATCCCTGCCAAACAAGCGGGCGACTTATACTTAACCCTCAATATCGTCAACCCTGATATCACTGATAGCAATAGCGAGGCTGTGACAAAAGCCTATGAGCAGCTAAAGCAAGCCTTTGCTGATACCAGTATCAATCGCTGATATCTGCCGCGCTGCTATCGACAGAGGTCAGCGAAAAGCGATAACGGGGAGAGATGAAAACTATCACGATGACATAAAGCACAAATAAGGATAGCAACCAAAAGAGGATAATAATAATGAAACACTCGCCTGAATTTACCGATATTATCATGAGCTTGGATGAGCTGGTATCTGCCTGTGGTCAAGAGCGTCAATGGGTCATCGAGCTGATGGAAGAAAACATCATCGAGTACGATGTGCCAGAGCGTGAGCAGTTTACCGGCTATCAGCTCACCACGGTGCGCCGCGCCTCTCGTCTGAGCCGTGATTTTGATGCCAGTGTGCCAGCGATCGGCCTGATACTAGAGCTATTAGAAGAAGTCGAACAGCTGCGTCAGCTCAAACGCCAGCTAGAAGGACAGACGCCAATCATTGAAGTAGATACCGAGCATCTAAAGTAACCAAACCAGTGATAAAACACAGCTCATAAAAAAGGCCTCATTGCGATCATTGAGGCCTTTTATTTTACAGTGTGTGATGTACAGATACGGATTGCGCCGGATTAACGCGCGTATTTAGGGTCGGCTGCCGCAGTAAATAAGACGTCAGTTGATGAGTTGAGCGCGGTCTCGGCCGAGTCTTGAATCACGCCGATGATAAAGCCGATGGCAACCACTTGCATGGCAATGTCATTGGGGATACTAAAGAGGCTTGCGGCCAGAGGAATCAGCAATAACGACCCACCAGCGACCCCAGAGGCACCGCAAGCACTAATGGTCGCGACCAAACTCAATAAGAGCGCAGAGGCAAAGCTCACCTCGATACCGATCGTATGCGCTGCCGCCAGCGTCAAGACGTTGATGGTAATCGCCGCCCCTGCCATATTGATAGTTGCACCAAGTGGAATGGTGACAGAGTAAGTGTCTTCGTGTAGGCCCAGTTTGCGTGCAAGGTTCATGTTTACAGGGATGTTGGCCGCCGAACTACGCGTAAAGAATGCTGTAATCCCTGACTCACGCAGGCAAGTAAATACCAGAGGGTAAGGGTTTTTGCCGGTTTTGAGTAAGACGATAATAGGGTTGGCAACGAGGGCAATAAATACCATACAGCCGACCAATACCATCAAGATACGAGCATAACCTGCCAATGATGCAAAGCCTGTCTCAGCGACCGTATTGGCAACCAAACCTAAGATACCAAATGGCGCGAGAGCGATGACCCATTTCACCACTTGTGAGATGGCATTGGCAAAGTCGCCGACGACCGTACGCGCGGTGTCGCTGGCTTGACGCAGTGCAAAACCGATGATAATTGCCCAAGCCAAGATACCAATATAGTTGGCCTCAGCGATGGCATTGACAGGGTTTGCCACCAGATTCATCAGCAAGTTGGTGAGTACTTCTTTGAGGTTGGCCGGTGGCACTTGCTCGACAGTTGCGTTGACGAGTACCAGCTCAGTTGGGAATAAAAAGCTGGCGCCGACAGCAGTCAATGCCGCCAAAAATGTGCCAAACATATACATGATGAGCACCGGTTTGACATACACTTCGTTGCCACTACGATGCTGACTAATGGCCGCCATCACCAGCACAAAGACCAATATCGGCGCGACTGCTTTTAGCGCACCGACAAATAGCGTCCCCAACAATCCTAAGGCGATACCAACGCTTGGTGCTAGCCAGCCTATTAGCACCCCTAATATTAAACCGATAATAATGAGCGGTACCAGCCCTATACGCTGGTACATCGCAATCAATGAACGCATTTGTACACCCTCGAGTTAGTCAGTCAGAAGTAAATGAATCATAAAAATAGAAAAACAGTCGGAGGATGGTAGCATTTTTTCGGATACTCGCCTACCAGTCATACTGGACGCGGCAAATCAGACAGCACCAAACCACGCTGTAAAAACCACAAAAATGGTAAGTAGAATAAAGGAAAGACAGGCAAGCGCGCGAGGAAAACTGAGCAAGGTGACTGATAAAATAAAGCTGATGGAATAGCGAGGTGACTGATATGACAAAGCTGATGGAATAAAGCTAAGATGACAAAGCTAAGATGACAAAGCTGGAAAATAAACCAGCAGACAGTCTGCAAGTAACGTGTATAGCAGTAGCGCTATGTCGTCTTTAGAACAAATCGACTGTATAAGCTATACCTTATAGTGCGTTAGCTCATAGCCGAGCTGTTTATAATGCTTATATTTATGACGGCCTTCTTGCATACTTTTGGCATCAGGTTTTATCAGCTCAAGTATTCGAGTGGGTTTGGCAGGACTGGTCGCGGCTATAAAATCGCTGACAGGCTGCAATGTGGTATTGAGAACGATACCTGAGAAGTCCGCTGGCATATAACTGCCGAGCATGACGGGTGCTGATACTGCCTCCTCGATATCGGAGGTATCAGGCTTTGCGGCATCAGGCTCCATCGTATCAGGTTCTATGGAGTGAGGATCGCGGCCCAAAAGGCGCTGGTGCGGGATAAAGCTGGTCGCGTCGTGCGTCCATAGCGCTTCATCAAGCGAGCTGAGTAATGCCTCATCTTGAGACAAAATCAGTAGCGATTGGCTGCTTTTATTGAGCGCCGTTTGGGTCAGCTGACAAATAAAGCCCAAGATTTCTTGGGCTTTACGCTCGCTTAATACATAAAAACTTACGTTCATAAATTGGTCGTCATCATTGTATTAAGCGTCGTTTGCACTGTTTTTTAAGTACTGCATAAATAAAGGCACAGGGCGACCGGTTGCCGCTTTATCTTTGCCTGAGTTCCATGCGGTGCCTGCGATGTCTAGGTGCGCCCATGGCTGACCTTCTTCGACGAAGCGTGATAAGAAGCAAGCTGCGGTCACAGCGCCTGCGCCTTTACCACCGATGTTTTGCATATCGGCGATGGGTGAGTCAAGCTGCGCCTGATAGTCGTCATCTAATGGCATGTGCCAGATGAGGTCACCTGATGAGTAGCTGGCGTTTTCTAATTCAAACAATACATCTTCATCATTACTAAAGACCGCTGAGCGTACATGACCTAAGGCCACCACGCAAGCGCCCGTCAACGTCGCCACATCGATGATGGCTTTTGGCTGATAGCGCTGGACGTAGCATAAGGTATCGGCCAACACCAAGCGACCTTCCGCATCGGTGTTTAAGATTTCAACCGATTTGCCGTTCATGGCTTTGACGATATCACCAGGACGCGTGGCCTCACCTGATGGCATGTTTTCTGCACAAGCGAGTGCCCCCACGACATTAATTGGTAGACGCGCCTCACACAGCGCTTTGATGGTACCTAATACAGACGCTGAGCCGCCCATATCGAACTTCATCTCATCCATGGCCGCACCTGGCTTGATAGAGATACCGCCTGAGTCAAAGGTCACGCCTTTACCGACCAACACGATAGGCGCATCGTCATGGCTGCTATCAGTGTTTTTGTCTGATTTTTTGCTAGGCAGTTTGGTGGGGAGCTTATCAGCCAACGCTTTTAGGCCACCGGTGACTTTTGCACTGCTATTGCCGGCTGGATAAGTATCAGTCGCGCCTGCTTTGGCACTAAAGTTAGACTTGCCGCGATACTCGAGTAGTACCAATTTGCCTTCTTTGCTAGAACCTCTAGCCACCGATAAAAAGCAGTTCATGCCCAGCGCCGACATTTCCTCTTCGCCCAGCACCGTCACTTTTAGGAGGTCAGGATAGGTCTTTGCAAGCGCTTGGGCTTGTTCTGCCATATACGCTGGGAAGCAGATATTGCCTGGCTCATTGGCGACGTCACGAGTCAAGCTTTGACCGGCGAACACCGCTTGCGCGAAGTCTAGCGCTGGCTGCAATGCTGCATCGGCCAACAAATACACATCCGTGAGTACCGGTGTGGTTTGCTCAGACTTGTATTTATCAAAACGATAGCTGGCCGCTAGTAGATTTAGCGCAAATTGGCCAAAGTGGTTTTCTTCTAGGTCATCGCCGAGCGCGACCGTGATAGAGGCGACGCGTTTTTGCGTATTGCTATAGATGGTTTTGGCGATTTTTTGTAGGGCAGTGTGGTTAAGCTTGTCGATATTACCAACACCGACCAACAATAACTGAACTGGGTTTTGCTTGGTGGTTTTTTTGTCACCGGCCAATGCCAAGTCAGCAACGGTTTCGCAGGCCTTACCACTAAAGTGTGACACTTCCATCAATTGCTCAATACGAGCGCTATAGTCAGCTAGCGCAGACTCAGCGAAGAGGTTTTTTTTGTCATCCACCAACACCACCAAACAAGCCGCGTCTTTGCTCTTCGCTTCTTTTTTGAGGATTTTTTGGGTATGGGTTTTGGGGAGCTGCTGAGTTAATTTGATATTCATATAGTTATCCTTATTTGAATGGTCAATAGATGCCGCCTTTTAATCGGGGTACTAAACAATCAGGTTGTTACATAATCAGATTGTTAAACAACCAAATTGTTTAACAACTGGGTTGCTAAATGGCTAAGCTTTTCAATCAGTTAAATCAATAATCACCGAGCCAAGCGGCTGTTTATCACCAGCTTAATTTTTCGTAAGCTTAATGCCGCACAGACTCAGTGCAATAGCCGCATGACAAGTGACTGCCAGACGATGCCTGAGATTATGTGTATGGTTCGAGGTGATAAGGTGATAAAAACATAGAGTCATCTTGCCCAGCCGATATCTGACCGCTATGCTCAAACCAACGATAAAATCCAAGATTAAGCCATTGGTTCAGTCAAAGCTTCAGTCAAAGCATTGGAAGGTTGGGCGCTTGTTGTAGTGTAGCATATCAGGTAATCAGCGTGCTGTCGGCATCGGTTAAGTAATGTTTTCGTATATATTTGCTGCGCGATCTTAAGAGCGAATGCTGCATAAACCACCGCCTCAATCTTAGCAAGGGTTAGGTAATGTTTTAGCACATTTTTCACAGCCATTTTTTGCCAAAACATGCTAGCATTAACGGTTATATTAATGGCTTGTATTTGTGTAGTATAGCTAACGCTACTACTGTTAGTTGTTATTATCCGTTAACTATCGGCGAGCGGTACAAACCTGCCGCCCAAAAAAAGCCGTTATAATAGCCAAATAAGCGCCACGCCTGAGCCAGCGCTCTATCATACAGCACGCGCATACCAACTGTTTAAGAGTCCCTATTGTGATATTACGCCGCTACATGACCCAACAAGTTGCCTCGACCACCGCTTTGGTGTTGGGGTTTTTAGTGGTAATGATGCTCGGTGGGCGCTTGATTCGTTACTTTGGGATAGCTGCTGAAGGTCGCTTAGATATCAGTTTGTTATTTACTATTATCGGCTACAATCTGCCGTACTTCTTAGAGCTTATCCTGCCATTGGCGTTTTTTATTGCGCTGATGCTGGTATTTGGCCGTCTATATGTCGATCAAGAAATGGCAGTCATCAATGCCAGCGGTGTGTCGCGTGGTAAGTTGGCACGCTTGATGACGCCATTTATCCTCGCGCTGTTTGTCGGCGAGGCGGCGTTGTCTATCGTTGGTAAGCCGTGGGGGGTGCGCTCATCTGAGGCGGTGTGGCAACAGCAAGCCTTGACCAGCGCCTTTGATTTGATTCGCCCAAAAGAGTTTATCAGTAGTGGTAATTATCATCTGTATGTCGGCAGTCTGAGCGAGGACAAAAAGCAGCTGCAAGATGTGATATTGATTCAATCAGAAAAATCAGAAAAATCAGAAAAATCAGAAAAATCAGAAAAGGGCAGTCAGCCCAAAAACGCGGCGGCAAATACAGCAAAAAATGAGCGTGATCAAAGCGCCGCGGTCTCTGTCGATAATCGCATCGATCCCAAAACCGCTGAGCAGTTAGATATTCCAGAGCTGCCAGAGACATTTGTCAATCATGATATCAGCAAAGACACCATCACCTTAGCCAAACGTGCCGAGCAGGTCGATACAGGGAGCCGCGGCGTGACGCAATTGGATTTGTTTCAAGGCCGACGATACGAAGTCGGCGCAGGGAGTCTAAAGTACAATCAAGTAGGCTTTGATCGCTACCGTATCAGTTTGACTGAGTCTGCCAAAGACGTCGTCACCGAAGACAATATCGAAACCCAAGCCATCGGGCCGTTGTGGCAAGCGGCAACCGGTAGCGGCAGTGCACAAGTGAGCACGGTCGAGGCCAAGCGCGCTGCGCAAGGTGAGCTCGGTTATCGTTTTGCGTTGCCTTGGCTGATGATTATCGCGCCGATGCTGGCGGTACCGCTGGCACAAGTGCGTCCCCGTCAAGGTCGCTGGCTGCGTTTGTTTCCCGCGATTTTATTGTTTGTCAGCTGCGCGCTGGGTATCATTTCGCTCAAAAACGCGGTGAGTAAAGGCAGCGTCAGCGTGTGGGCGTATGCGTGGCTAATCTTAGGGTTTATGGCGTTGGCGCTGTATATGAACTGGGGCAGCCGCGTGCAGCATCGCCTGCGCTTTCGCCAACCTCAGCCGCCGCAAACAGTGGCCGACAGTCGCGCCAATCCAAATGACAACACGTCAGGAGGGCAATCATAATGCGCTCCTTATTTGCCAAAACCCCAAGCGCTGAGCCACTGGCCCAAAAACCCGGTCAACTAAAAGTGCTCGGCCGCTATGTCAGACGCAATGCGCTGCTTGCTATCATCGGGGCCGTTGTCGGTCTATGGGCCTTGCAGCTTATTTTTTCTTACTTATCCGAGCTTGATTCGCTCGATGATAGCTATACGATGAGTGAGGCGATTAAGTATATCTTTTATCGATCGCCTTACTTTTTAGAGCAGTTTATTCCGACAGGGGCGCTACTTGGGGCGGTCGTAGGTTTGGGGCTGCTGGCCAACAAAAGCGAGCTGGTCGTCATGCGCGCCGCTGGCGTCAGTATCTATCGCATCGTCGGTTGGGTGCTACAACCCGCTCTAATTTTTGTGCTGCTTGCCTTAGCGATCAATCAGTTTGTCTTGCCACACTCCAATCAGTTGGCAAAAGACATCAATGATGAGGGCAGCCGCTCGCTTGTGACCTCGGTACGTGGCTATTGGACGGTGCAACCACGCTTTGAAAATGCACAAGATGGTAGTGCAAAGCCTGCTGGCAGCGATATTTTATATATCGATTATGCCGACGTACAAGGCAACATCGGCGAGGTGAAGCGCTGGCATTTGGACAATGATGGCAATTTGCAAACCGCTATTCATGCCAAAGATGGGCAATATGTCGGCCGGCAAGCTCTAGATAGTAGCAGCGGCACACCGAGCGGACAGTATCGTTACGAGTGGCAGCTCAATGACATGACCACGCTTAGTATCAACCAAGGCTTCGAGAGCAGTCAAGCTGTATTCGCCTCCGATACGCTCAGTTTGCCATTTGCCCCAGAGTCGGTTTATCTACTGACGCGTAAGGCAGAGGATTTGTCTCTGACGCAACTATATGAGCATCGTCAGTTTATGCGAGGGCAGGGCAATCGCTCTTTAGAGCATGAGCTGGCATTTTGGCAAAAGCTGCTGTCGCCGCTATCGATTTTATCGCTGGTGATCGTTGCTTGCTCATTTGTCTTTGGCTCGCTGCGTACGCACAGCTTGGGTCTGCGTATCGTCGTCGCGCTACTGTTTGGTTTGCTATTTAGCTATGTGCAAGATTTGGTCGGCTTTGTCTCATTAGCGACAGGATTTTCGCCATTATTGATGGTGCTATTACCGATACTTGGTAGCGCCGCCTTGGGTTTTTATCTGATAAAACGGCAGATGTAAGACAATGTGGTAGGTGGTATGCCATCTTTACTGCCCTCAGCAAGAGAATAAAAAAACAAAATCCCGCCAACACATCAGCATGTTAGCGGGATTTTTGTTTGTGCAGCTTTTAAGTTATTGAAGCTTATTCTTTGGTCGCCATAGTAATGGTATAGGTTTTGCCCTGTTTGACCTTTTCGCTATTACCAAATACTTCGGTAAACGAGCGCTTCATAAACTGGCGCAAACCATTGATGGTCACCACATAAAACCGCCCACCTTGACGCATACGCGCATAGGCATCGAGGAAGTATAGATAGTGCTGCTCTTTGCCGACCTTGGCTGGCAAGTTTGACATCACAAGGCTAAAGTCTTTGTCCGCTGCCACATGATTGAAGCCATTTGATAAATGCACATCGACATTTTTTAGACCGTTTTGCACGCAGTTACGGCGCGCATATTCTACCGCCATAAAGTCTTTATCAATGAGTGTATGCTGACCGTTCGGGCACTCACGCGCTGCCGTCATTCCGAGCACGCCATAGCCGCAGCCTAAGTCGATCGAGTCATCATCCGCCTGAAAATCCACATAATCGAGCAGCATTAGGCTACCGTCATCGAGCTTTTGCGGTGAAAAAATACCCCAAGTGGTCGAAAAATCAAACGGCTTACCCAGTACCTCTTGGCGAAAATGAATGTCTTCACGCCAGTGTTCAGCATTTTTTAGCAGGTCGGCAGGGGGACGGTGGTTTGTAGAGTGGCTCATGCGATTCTCAAATAATAGATAGGTAAAAGGTTAATAAGCTATGGCAGGTATTGTAGCGAGAAAAGGGTTAGTTTGCAGCTAGGGATTGATAGAGCAGACTCTATACCTTGCCGCCTCTATCTCAGATTGTGCTCTGCATATCAAATCTACAATCTCGCTTTCACCACATAAGTATAGGTTTGAGTCATAAAGTTCTTTAATCTTACTTTCGCAAACGCTTTTTTAAAAAGTAATCAAACACAAACGGGCCAAACGGCAAAAACGAGCCGAGCACGCCAGCCGGCATGGCCCATAGCGGCAGCTTTATTTTGCTGGTTGTGAGCAGCAGCATCAGGATATAAGCGATAAATAGTACCCCATGCGCCATACCGATATATGTCACCGCCTCAGAAATGCCGAGCATATATTTTAGTGGCATAGCGATACCAAGCAACAATAAAAAAGACGTGCCTTCTAAATAACCCGTTATGGTCAAGTTTTTGAGGGCAGCATGCTGCCCTTTGGTGAGCGTAGGCTGTAAAGATGGCTGAGCTTGCGACACGTGATATTCCTCTTACAATCTTCAATAAATAGTCAGTTTTTATGTTAACCGTTCAATACTAGCCGCGTGGATGATGTTCGGCATGCAATTTTTGCAGTCTCGCTGTCGCCACATGCGTATAAATCTGCGTGGTGGACAGATCACTATGCCCAAGCAATAACTGCACGCTGCGAAGATCGGCACCATGATTGAGCAAATGGGTCGCAAAGGCGTGACGCAGGGTATGCGGTGACAATTCTTTATCAATACTGGCGACTTTGGCGTATTTCTTTAATAAGTACCAAAAGTTTTGCCGCGTCATATAGCCGCCTTGCGCCGTCAAAAACACTGCTTGGCAATTGCCTGACTTGAGATGCGCAATCAGCTCGCCACGCCCGTGAGACAGATAGTCCTCTAGCGCATCGCTTGCATATTCACCAAGGGGCACCAGTCGGGTCTTATTGCCTTTACCTGTGATTTGCAACCAGCCTGAGTTTAGGTTGACTTGCTCAAGCGATAAATTAATCAGCTCACTGACGCGCAGGCCGCAGGCGTAGAGCACCTCTAACATGGCCTTGTCCCGTAGGCCAAGCGTGGTACTAGTGTCGGGGGCAGCCAATAGATTGTCGACATCGGCTTCGCTCAAATCCTTTGGCAATGGACGACCAAGCTTGGGGCTTTTGATACGCTCGCACGGATTGTCCTCGCGCAGGTTGCTGGCAATCATCCATAGATAGAACTGGCGCAGGCTTGAGAGCATGCGCGCTTGGGTGCGCGGGGTTTTGTTTTCTATAGCGAGGGTAGATAGGCAGTGTAACACGTCATCCGCTTGCCATTTGGTCAATGGCGCGGTATTGGTCAGCTCACAGGTACGTAGGTCGCGGACATAAGCGTTACGCGTCCGCGTTGCCAGACCGCGCGCCAGCATGGCTTGGCGAAACTCGGTGATATAGGCAGGCTCGTCATCGACAGCCAATGCTTTGGGTTGGCGCTGTTGTACGGCACGGTCACGGCTCATGGCATGTTACTCAGTTATTTATCATTCATCAGGCTAGCATTTATTAGGTGTCAAGCACCACAGCGAGGTGACCTCAGCACGGCGCGCCGCATAGAGTGGGTCAGAGTCGTCTTGACTGCGGCCATGGGTAGGTTTGGTATCGAGGCGATATTTTACGGTCAATTCGTGAGCAGCAAACCAGCCTAATAACTCCTCTCGGGTGCGTAGTTGTAAGTGCTCAGCCAAATCCGATAAGATCAGCCAAATTTCACCGTGCTCGCTTAAATGATCTCGGACGCCTTGCAAAAAGCCACGCAGCATCGCGCTATTGGCATCATAGACGGCGTACTCAAGCGGCGAGCTGGGCTTGGCAGGTAGCCAAGGTGGATTGCAGACAATCAGATTGGCAGGTGGCGCATCGGCGGGAAATAAATCCACTTGCTGTAACGCTATGCTAGACAATCCTAGCCGCGTAAAATTCTCATCAGCACAAGCCAGCGCCCGTGGATTGAGATCGGTGGCTATGACGTTTTTGACACCGCGCTTGGCTAAAATAATCGCCAGCAGCCCTGTGCCAGTGCCGATGTCGTAGGCGACATCACAAGTCTTGGGTAGCGGTGCCTTGAGCAGTAGCGATACATACTCATGACGCGTAGGGGCAAAGACACCGTAGTGCGGATATATCGATAAACCCAGAGTGTCGATTGGCACGCCTTTTGCGCGCCACTGCGCCGCGCCAAGCGCGCCTTGTATGTCACGAAGCGATAGGACACAAGAGTGATCTGCGGCTCCTTCTAGCTGGCCAAACGCCGCTATGCAGGCGGCGCTCATATCAGGAGCACGGCGTAATTGACTGACATAGTCGGTATCGAGTTCTAGGAGCAAACGGCCCAATATACGAGCGCGCTGAGCTTGGGTTTGGCGCTGCTGATGAAACAAATTGGGTATCAATACAGTAGCATCAGTCGATGGCTCGGAGGTTGCCCGTTTATTAGCCTTAGCGGCTTTTTTTGTTTTGCGAAGCGCGGCGCGCTCCTCGGTACGCTCGATGCGCCGACCAAGCGCTTGCAGTAGTTGCTGGGCATTATAAAAGTCACCGCGCCATAGCAAGGATGTACCCTCGCACGCTAAGCGATAGGCCTCATCTGCTGTGGTTTTGTCATCAACTATCATAATGCGCGCAGGCGGCCCATGATTGCTTTCAGACAGCCAGCGCGCGTGACGCAAGGTTTGGTTTTCATACCACTGTACGTACTGTTTTTCAGGTGTTAACACACGATCTACCTTTAATTTGTGAATGATATATTTCGTACAAAGCAAAGATATCTTTATGTGATGAGGGCATGCCTAGGACGCGTAACGTCAGCACGTCGGTTTACGCGCTTTTTTTCTTGACCAAATAGCGATATAGCGTGGCGCTCGTCGGGGCGTCATCATCGTCTGACACCGTAATCTCATCGGCATCGGCGTTTACATGGATATTCTCAGCCAGCGTTTCTTGTTGTACAAGAGTGTGGCCAAGATGGCGACAAAAATTAGGAATATCACGCGTCGTCGCAGGGTCCGTGGCCAGTATTTCTATCACTTCGCCTGCATCAGCGTTGCGTATGGTGCGATGCAGCATCATGACCGGCTCAGGGCAGATTAATCCTTGAGTGTCTAAATGATGGTGAACCGCCGTCTGTGTCATGGTATCTGGTATGGAAGTTGTCATAGTCTTGGTGTTGAGTCAATAAAATAAGGTGAAAGTGGTGTGTGATTGAAAACGAGAGCGGGTGTTATGGTTTTTTAGTGGTACCTTCAGGGCTGCCGGTTTGTTCTTGCGCCGCCAAAAAGTTAAAAAAGCGCGTAAAGCTAACTTTAAACAAAAACGCCACGCCCACCCAGCAAGACAGTCCTAGCCAAGCCGTATCAGCAAATAACAAACCGCCGAGTAGCACGATGCTTGAGACGCCGATGGTCATGATTACCATTGATGCTTGGTTTAGGCGATAACGATAAATAATAAAGGCACCATAAAGGCTGGCAGGAATGGTCAGCGCCACCAAGGCATAAGGCAGGTTATAAAATAACTGATAAAGCAGCTGATTGTCATGAAAGGCCTTGATACTAGCGATGGTACCAAAGACCACAAAAGCAAAAATGGCCGCATAAATCAGATAAATCGCCAGCTGGTTGGCTCGCTGTGCGCCTTTGATACGAGCGATAGCAAGCGGCGCAAAACCATGCCGCGACTTATTGGATACAGGTTGGTTTAAAGCGGTGGTCATAATCATCAGTCGTATATATTGGTTTAGAGGATGGGCGTGGCAATACCTAAGCGTTAAATACTAGCCGTCCGTTTGTGCGCGACTATCTGCGCGACATTACTTGAGGACACACCCTAGTCAGGCTTGATCGCATCGATAGCCAAGCTGCTATTTGGATCGGCAAAATACGTCGACATCAAAATACACGCAGAGATATCATCAATCGGGTCGCGCTCGTTTTGGATCCAGCCATTCTCCCACGCGATTTCGCGCGCTGCTACCGATGTCAGACGCTCATCACACAGCGTCACAGTCACTGGTAGGCGCTGCTCCATGACTCTATGCGCCAGCCGCCGCGCAAATTTGTGCGCCCGTTTAGAGAGCATGGAGCTGCTACCGTCCATATTGAGTGGTAAGCCGACCACCACCTTCGCCACGCCCCATACTTTTATGATACCCAGTAAGTTGTCCCAGTCAGGTTGACCATTGTTCATCGCCAAGATATCAAAGGCGCGCGCCGTCTCAGTAATGGTATTGCCTAAAGCCATGCCCATTTTTTTGACACCATAATCTAGCGCTAAGATCAGATGCGGTTTGACACTCGGTTCGGTAGCGCTCGGCTCGGCTGTATCGTTATCGATATCGGTGGCGACATGGGGTGCTTGAGCGCCCTCATCGTCTCTCATCTCTGCATTATCATTCATAAAAGAACGGTCTACCATAATCAAAAAATTTTCCTGTGTTGCAGCTTAGTAGCGAGCTTTGGTGTCTGGGTTTGGCTGAGTCACTGCCATTAAGCATGGCCGATATCGCTGCTTAAGTAGTCGAAATTTACGCCAATTTTGTCAGCGGCGATCTGCCAGCGCTCCGCAAACGGGGTATCAAACAACAAGTTGAGATCCGCCGGACACACCAGCCAGTCACCACTTGCAAGCTCACGCTCTAACTGGTCTTTGGCCCAGCTGGCATGCCCCAAGCACAGATGATAGTGACCAACGCCTTGGCCTGCAGCGATACGCTTGAGGATATCTTGGCTGGTGGTGATACAGACATTCTCTGAAATAGCAAACGACGATGCCCACTCCGGCTGGCCAGTATGCAGCACAAAACCGACCTCAGGATACATCGGCCCGCCTTCTAAGGCCACGTCTTCCATCACTTGCGGGTCTGTCACTTCGATGCTCAGATCCTCTAATAGCTTGCCCACGCGCGACTGCTCCAAGGGACGATTGACCATCAGACCAAGCGCGCCATGCGCATCGTGACGACAGATATAAATCAGCGCCTGCTCAAACCGTGGGTCTGGCAGCTCTGGTGCCGCGATTAAGAAATGATGGGTCAAATTGGCTTTAGACATAGAAGCAACTGCAACCTAATAATACAATCAACAATAAAAGGATAAAGACATTACTGCATTAAAAACACAACCACGCAAGTAAGAGAAGGTTATATGGCGATGATGACCAAAAAAATCAACCAAAGCAAATATTTATCAGCGGTTTGACTTTAGTGGTCTCGCTCGCAATGGTTTTTTAGCCCTGCGCTCGCTGTTTTAAAGTAGGCTAATGATATCCATCTATACAGAGCCGTAGGATTACTATGCAGGATAGCAAATGCCTTATTTGACATCCGTTAGCAAGCTACGAGCGTGATCACGAGTGACCTCCGTGATGGTCACGCCGCCCGACATGCGTGCCAGCTCATCGACTTGCGCGCTATCTGTCAAGATGACCAGCTCACTTTCGGTTTGCTCGTCATGATGTTTTTGTACCAAGATATGTTGGTGCGCTTGTGCGGCGACCTGTGCTTGGTGCGTGATGGCCAGTAGCTGCTGAGTCTGCCCCAGTTTACGCAGAAGCTCACCGACCACCTGCGCGGTGCCGCCACTGATACCGACATCGACCTCGTCAAAGACCAACATGGGCTTGGCGGCATCATTGTCCGCATTGGTGGCTTGTAGCACTTGCATCACCAGTGCCATCCGCGACAGCTCGCCGCCTGAGGCGATCTTATGCAGCGGCTGCATGGGCATACCGACATTGGCGCTAAACAACAAATCGATATCATGACAGCCTTGCGCATTATATTGGCTTGGGTCGGGTTTTTTGGTAAAGACAAACTCGCAGCGCGCATTGGGTAGCGCTAGTGGCTGCAGCTGCTGGACCAGTTGTTCGCTGATATGTGGCGCGGCTTTTTCGCGTGCTTTCTGGAGTTTGGTGGCCAGCAGCAGATATTGCTGCCACGCTTGCTCGATTTGCGCGGCCATGGCATCACTACTTGGTTCGTTTTCTAATTGTTCTAATTGCGCTTGCCAGTGGTTGGCTTCCTCAATCAAATCAACAGCGGGTAAGCCGTGCTTGCGCGAGAGGCGATGACTGAGGCCGATGAGATTGTCTAATGTTTGCAAGCGCTCAGGGTCGGGCAGTTGTTGTTCGGCATAATCTGATAGCAATCCTGTGACTTCGGTGATTTGCTGCTGAGCCAGATGTAGCTGCTCTGAGGCTTGCTCAAACGTCTGACTGACTCCCAGTTGATTATCACACAGCTTGATCGCTTGCCCAAGCAGGGTCATGACGTCTGGCTCATCGGTATCGTTGTCGAGCAGATGCAGACCATGACTGGCTTCCATCATCAAAGCTTCGATATTAGACAGCTCTTCGTGCTCCGCTTCGATGTCGGTATAATCCACAGCGAGGAGCGGCTCGATGTCTGCCAGTTGGCTTTGTAACAGCTGGATACGGTCATGGCGCAGCGCTTCGCGACTGGCAATCTCATCAGCGCGGCGTTTTAGCTGCTGATAGTGTTGATAGCTGCTCGCGGTTTGCGCAGCCAGCGTGGTGGTTTGTGCCATGGCGTCCAACCACTGCACCACAAACTGCGGCTTTAGCAGTGCTTGCTGGGCGTGCTGGCTATGAATATTGACCAACAGTGTACCGAGGCTCTTTAGCTCAGCTAAGCTGACGGGCGTACCATTTAACCAAGCCTTTGAGCGCCCTGTTTGACTAAGCTGGCGACGAATCAACACATCTGGCTCATCTAAGGCGCGATCATGTTCGGCAAACCATTCTGCGATGAGCGCATTGTTTGCCACATCAAACTGAGCATAGATATCGGCATGTGCCGCCCCATGTCTGATCATTGCGCTGTCGGCTCGCTCACCTGCACACAAAGACAGCGCATCGAGCAGCAGCGACTTACCGGCGCCTGTCTCGCCGGTGATGACGTTAAAGCCTTCCGCCATACTCAGCTCATGCTGAGCGATCAATGCAAACTGATGTAAAGTGAGTGATACTAGCATCAACGCCTCTCATGACAGACAATGAGTTTCACCGATTATTTAGATGAAGTCATCGCTAAAATAGAATAAATACAACGATAAAATGGCTCTTTTATGGTACTCAATAGACTATAGTGATTGGCAAATATTATGGTGGCAAACGCCGCTAAATACAAATCATAAAGCCGCGCAATAACATAAATCTTTGCAGCCCGCTTTGGATAAAGTCAGCGGCCATCGGTGGCACCTCTTGCGCCTGCCGCAATATTTTCCTTGCCCCTGTAACAAACTTTATAGATATAATGTGGTAGCATAATCTCACATAATGACAAACGCTTGCTAGCTTGTTTTATGCTTGGCGTCTGATAATGATAAGTCATCTTATCGTAATATCTCATCGATACCATAGTCGGTACACGCGGGTAGGCATCTTAAGCTGTCAACCAGATATCAACTAGATATTAAGGCTAATGTCAGTATGTGTGCGAGAGTCTGTGTCCGCGATTGGGCAAAGACTGTCACTCGATCGAATACAGCACATTTATAGTAGGCTAGGCCGCTTGCAATGCTGATTCATAAAGTCATTTCATCTGTACTTATTTTTTAGTTTTACCATAATTATTTGATAAGGAAGCCACTATGACAGCGGCGCAATTTACCAATGTAACAGTCAATGCTCATGCGACGGTCTCTTATGATGGTCGTTGCTCAAGCCATACCATTATGTTTGAGGATGGACGTCATAAGACGCTAGGCATCATCTTACCTTGTGATAATTTGGTGGAGCATTATCATTTTAGTACCAATACTTCTGAGCGTATCGAGATCACCAGCGGGGAGTGCGAGGTCAAAATCAATGGTGAGGAAGCGTTTAGCTACTACCGTGCAGGCCAGTCATTTGTGGTCGAAGGCAACAGCGGCTTTAACCTCAGAACCGAAGAGATCGTACAGTATATCTGTCATTTAGAAGGCTAAAGACGCATACACTCGGCAATGGCGCAGGCCACCGCCTATTATCTGCATTTTGCTAGATAGTCTGCATATAGTCTTCTTAGCAAAATCAACCAAATTACGTACTCATCAAGCGTCACCCCAAATAAAAATCTCAATCGATCGCGGATAAACCATATCAGTCGGTATGGTTTATTTGTTTTTGATGAGGTTACACTGTTTTTTTATTGTTGTTTTTTATCGCTTTGGCGATATCCATTTGATACTTAAGTAGGCCTATTATGGCAAAACCCATTTATTTTTATGGCATTCACGCAATTGATGCCTTACTCAAACATCGTCCGCTCGATGGTCTTAGCTTGTTTGTCCAACAAGGTCGTGACAGCGACCCTCACGTGCAAGCAATCATGGCCGAAGCCGAAGCCAATGGCATCAGCATTCAGCCCACACAAAAAGACAAGCTGACCCAGCTGTGCGGCAGCCCGCAGCACCAAGGTGTGGTACTTAATGCCCGCCCTCTAGGTTTCGCGGACGAAGCGCTGCTAGACACCATCGCGGGGCGCGAGCAGTGCTTGTTGCTGATACTCGATCAAATCACTGATGCGCATAACTTCGGTGCATGTCTGCGTACGGCTGTTGCGATGGGCGTGGATGCGGTGGTTTGTCCAAAACATCACGCCGCCAGCCTCACCCCAACAGTGGCAAAAGTCTCTGTCGGCGCCGCTGAGTTGATGCCGATTGTCAGTGTGACCAATTTGGCTCGTACGCTTGATCACATCAAAAATGCTGGTGTATTTGTGTTTGGTACGGCGCTTAGTGATGCGGCCAAGCCCATACATGCAGCGGACTTGACCGGCAAAACGGCCATTATCATGGGTTCAGAAGGAGAGGGCATGCGCCGGTTGACCACAGAGCGCTGTGATGAGCTGGTCTATATCCCGATGTCAGGCAATGAGCATGGCAACTTACAAAGCCTAAACGTCAGCGTGGCCACCGGTATGGCGCTATATGAAGTCAATCGGCAGCGTACTTTAGCTGCTGGGCAAGCGTAAGATAGTTTTGGTGTAGCGGCTCCAGCTGTGCATATAGAGCCGCTAGGTCGCGATCGTTTAAGATGACATCATCAGCGTGACGGTTGCGCGCTTCGCGGCTTAATTGATTGACCATGATGGCTTTGATCTTTTGGACACTTTGCTCATCACGCTGGCTGGCGCGCTCAAGCTGGGTGTCTTCGCTGGCATCAATCACCAGTACTCGTTGGCACAAGTTTGCCAGCCCCGCTTCTGCCGCCTCTATGAGTAGCGGCGCGGACAGCACCACATAAGGCGAGGTGCTGGCGGCTAACTGTGCTTTTGCCGCTTCTCTTATCGCTGGGTGAGTAATGGCTTCAAGCTCGATGAGCGCTTCGGGATGGGTAAAAACGTGCGTACGCACCGCCGCTCTGTCCATCGAGCCGTCGCCATTTAACACCCAATCGCCAAATTTTCTTTGGATTTTGCGCAATGTCGCGCTGCCTTTTGCCACCACCTCATGGGCAATCACATCGGCATCGATAATATCGATGCCTTGCTGCGCAAACCAGTCACTAGCAGCAGATTTGCCACTACCGATACCGCCTGTCAATCCGACCACCAGTGTCTTGTTTTGCTTTTGGCGGGTTTGCGGCTTGTGAGAATAAGGTGAAGCGTTAGAGTTTGACATAATAATGACTTATCTGACCGATATGATAGAGAGGAAAACGTGCGCAGCTGTTTTGCCCCATCTGTGCTGATGATTTGAGGCTGGCACAAAGATGAGAGAGATAAGCGCCATTGCCACTTACCCTGCTACTTTTACAGTATGTTTTTTAGAACGTATGGTAAAACTCACGCCTGTTTTAGTAAGTATACATGCCTAAGTACCAACTGACGATATCTGTGCCATATAATAAGGCGACTATACCGGCAATAGCAATATAAGGGCCGAAGGCAAAGGGTCTGCTCTCGCCTTGTTTTTTTATTAAGACCAGCCCGACGATGGAGCCTAGCAGGGAGGAGAGTAAGATGATAAGCGGGAGCATCATAGGTCCCAGCCAAGCGCCCAATACGGCCAACAACTTAAAGTCGCCCTGACCCATGCCGTGTTTTTTGGTGATCAAATAAAACAGCTTTACCACCACCCATAACGACAAAAACCCCAACAGCAACCCCCAAATCGACTGGCTGGGTGAGACAAACCAGCCTTGACTGTTGACTGCTAGACCTAGCCCCGCCAAAGGGAAGGTTAAGCGATCAGGGAGGAGCTGAGTATCAAAATCGATACCGGTTAAGGCGATTAGCGTCCATACTAAGACCAATGCCGATAAGCCTGTTGCACTCACCCCAAATTGATAAATAATCAGCACAGAGAGTAGGGCGGTGATCAGCTCCACCAGTGGATAGCGAATACCGATGGCGGCGTTACAAGCAGCGCAGCGCCCGCGCAGCATCAGCCAACTGATCAAAGGGATGTTTTGATACCAGGTGATTTTATGAGCGCAGTGCGGGCAGCGCGATGCCGGCCGACTCAAGGTAATCGCGCTGTCGCCTGCGACGATACGGGACAGTGGCTGCGTATGCTCGCGCGGCATGTCTGCTTGCTCAGCCAGAAACTGACTACATTCTTGTCGCCAGCTTGCAAACATCATCAGCGGGAGCCGATGAATGACCACATTTAAAAAACTACCGACACAAAGCCCTAATAACCCAAATACGACCAAAGCCACAATCGTATTGTCTTGTAATAACTGTATAAATTGCATGAAATCGCAGTCCTTGAGTGAGGTATTAGCCGACCACTGAGCCCATTTGGAAGATCGGTAGATACATCGCAATCACGAGGCCACCGACCAATACCCCAAGCACCGCCATAATCATAGGCTCCATCAAACTGGTCAGGCCATCAACCGCGTTATCGACTTCGCTTTCATAATAGACCGCCACCTTGTCTAGCATCTCCTCTAAGCTACCAGACTCCTCACCAATACCGACCATCTGTATGGCCATACTGGGAAATAAATTGGTAGAACGGATCGAAAACTGTAACTGCTGACCGGTAGAGACGTCGTTTTTGATCTGCTGAGTGGCATTATAAAACACCACGTTGTTGGTCGCGCCTGCTGTGGAGTCCAGCGCATCGATGAGCGGTACCCCCGCGGCAAAAGTCGTTGAGAGGGTGCGAGCAAAGCGGGCGATAATCGCTTGATAAGCAATATTACCAAATACAGGTACCTTCAAAACAGCGCGGTCCAAAAAGTCACGGAATTTTTTGGAGCGTTTTTTCGCTTCTGAAAACCCGATAATGGCGCCGCCGATGAGCACAATCAAAACAAACCACCATGACTGCATCCACTCAGACATACCCACCACCATTTGGGTAAAGGCGGGCAGCTCAGCGCCAAAAGACTCAAAAAGATCAGAGAACACGGGTACCACTTTGATGAGCAAAATCATGGTCACGATGACGGCGACGATAATAACGGCAATCGGGTATTTGACCGCTTTTTTGATTTTGGCTTTGAGCATCTCGCTTTTTTCTTTATAAGTAGCCACCCGCTCGAGCATGGTTTCAAGCGAGCCTGATTGCTCACCAGAATCAACCAACGAGCAAAACAGGTCATCAAAGTAGCGCGGATGCTTGCGTAGGGCAGAGGCGAAGGTTCCACCAGATTCGATATCAGATTTTATTTGCAATACCAAATCTTTCATACTGGGATTGTCTAATGAGTCAGCGACAATCTCAAAAGACTGCGTCAAAGGCACCCCAGCTTTCATCATGGTGGCCAATTGACGAGAAAAAATCGCGATATCGATGGGTTTAATGGCTTTTTTAAACGTATAAAGCGGCTTAGGTTTTTTCTTGATGCCCTTAACCGTAATACCCTGTTTGCGCAAGGTGGCTTTGGCCAGCTCTAAGCTGCGACTGGTGGTCTCGCCTTTTACCTTTTGTCCGCGCCGGTTTACGCCATCGTAGACAAAGTCTGACAGCATGTCGGTCTTCGCTTTTGCCATGTTTCTACCCTCAAAAATTGTCTTATTAGATATTGCAAATATATAAACGATGGTTCGCCAATAACGTTGACTTTAGCCATTTTTATAACAGTGGTTTTATGGCACTGCTCTTGTAAATACAACTGGGCATAGCGTAGTAGCGATAGCATAACCTTTTGCATTCCCTACTTTATTTTAGCCTAAAAAACCAGTGCTCATCTGTTTTATTTTGAAATATATCTGGTAGATATTATTGCTAGTTTATAAAAGAAAAGCCATACCTACTTATGACTGGCAAATGATGACCAAAATTACTGCTAGTGTCTTTGATAAAAACATCATTTAGCAATGACGCAGTATGCTCCTCTTTGACGCGATGAGAGTTGGTGCTATTCAGACGTTACTCGCATCATCTCTTGAATACTGGTCACCCCTTGTAATACCTTTAAAATGCCAGAGCGGCGCAGGTCGCGAAAGCCGTTTTTGAGCGCAGCGTCTTTGATATCCATGGCATTGCCATCTTCCATGATGATGCGAGAGATGTCTGGGCTGACCTTCATGACTTCATAAACACCCACTCGGCCTTTATAGCCTTCACGGCATTCATTACAGCCGACAGGCTCATAAATGACGTTGTCTGGATCATCTAGATCGGCATCAGTAAAGCCAAGCTCAAGCAAGCTTTGCCGCGGTACATTGATGGCTTTTTTGCAGTTTTTACACAAGCGCCGTGCCAAACGCTGAGCAATGACCAAGTTGACAGAGGTGGCAATGTTAAAAGAAGCCACACCCATATTGCGTAGACGCGTCAACGTCTCAGGGGCAGAGTTCGTGTGCAGGGTTGAGAGTACCATGTGGCCTGTTTGCGCCGCTTTTATTGCAATCTCCGCAGTCTCTAAATCTCGAATCTCACCGACCATGACGATATCGGGATCCTGACGCAAAAACGACTTCAAAGCATTGGCAAAGGTTAGGCCAACTTTTGGGTTGACGTTGACCTGATTGATGCCTTCAAGGTTGATCTCCACTGGATCCTCGGCAGTGGAGATATTGGTTGCTCCCGTGTTGAGGATGTTGATACCAGTATATAGCGATACGGTTTTACCAGACCCTGTCGGACCGGTGATCAACAGCATGCCCTGCGGCTTATGAAGAGCTTCTAAAAACATCTCTTGCTGATCTGGCTCATAACCTAAGGCATCAATCCCGAGCATGGCCGATGAGGGGTCCAAAATACGTAGTACGATTTTTTCGCCAAACAGCGTCGGCAAGGAGTTTACCCGAAAGTCGATGGCTTTGTTTTTTGACAGTTTTAGTTTGATACGGCCATCTTGCGGGATACGGCGCTCAGAGATGTCCATTTGTGACATGACCTTTAGGCGTGCTGCGATCTTACCGGCAAGCTGGACAGGCGGGCTGGCCATTTTTTGCATGACCCCATCAACACGAAAGCGTACGCGGTAGGTCTTTTCATAGGGTTCAAAATGCAGATCTGAAGCTCCCATACGAATGGCATCCACCAGCATCTTATTGACAAACTTAACGACAGGGGCCTCATCGACGCTATCACTGAGCTTGGTCTCGCCCTCATCAGCCGCGTCATCTCCGTCTTCAAAACCGACGTTTAAATCGCTATCAGAAAAGCTATCAAGCCCCTGCATACTGTCTGCATAAAGCGCTTCGATGCGTTTTTTGAGCTTATCTTCTTCGACCACCACCGTTTCGATAGATAGGCGTGAGTTAAATGCAATGGCATCAATGGCATCGATACGTGTTGGATCACTTAAGGCGACAAACAAACGCTGGCCGCGCTTAAACAAAGGCAAGGCATTAAACTTACGGACGATTTTTTCATCGACCAAGTCTTTAGGGATGACATCGAGGCTCAGAGCGTCTAGATCAAACAAAGGATCGCCAAAAGCTTGTGAAAGCATTTGTGCCAAGTGATAGGCGTCGGCCAGCTTGTTGTCTACCAAGTATGACACCAGTCCTATTTGCTGCTGCTGCGACTCGGTCTGTGCGGTTTTCATATTTGCTTCGCTAACGATACCTTCGCTAATCAGCTGCTGCGCTAAACCACCATATTTGCTGGTTGTGATAGACATGACGACCTCTCCTCAATAACAAACGTTTGTATCGTTATCTGCTGTTGCACGAATAAATAGGTAGTAAACGAATGCTACTATGCAGTTTTTTTGGGTATTAGGGTAATAATATAGAACATTACTTTAGTTTAAAGAACTTATGGCAACTATTAAACTGTTTATTGACGACACCAAAAAGATAATAAGAGATCAATAAAGAGCGCCAGATGGCTTAGTGCGGTCAGCCGCTGCAGCCATATCCAGCCATGACAGCCGATGCAGCACCATACTATAGCAGTTGTGAATTATTTGTTATACTGGCGCGCACATTAGCCGAATTGGCATAAATACTTAAGACAGGGTAACTACAGATGCAAGCTTGGGTAATTGGTAATTGGAAACAAAATCCTGCAACGAGCGATGATGTCCAGACATTATTAAGCGATTTATTGGCGACTGCTGATAAAAATGACGGTGCCAATAGCGCTGGCTGCCAGTTAATGGTGGCTCCTAGCTGTATCCACTTGGCCGGTGTCAGCGACCATCTACAAGACAGCCCAGTATTGTGTGCTGCGCAAGATATCAGCGCACATAGTGGCACTACAGGTGCCTATACAGGGGACTGCTCAGCGCAGCAGGTGGCCGATGCTGGCGCAACTTGGACATTACTTGGTCACTCTGAGCGTCGTCAGTATCATCAAGAGACGCATGCTTGTTTACTCAGTAAAATGACCCATGCGTTTGACCAAGGCCTAGGCGTGGTGTTTTGTATCGGAGAGACACAAGCACAGTATGACGCTGGACAAACACTTGCAGTTATCGATGAGCAGCTCACCGTCATAAAAGACATACTAACGCAGCAGCCTGCGCTTGCTGACACCTTGTTCGATCGCCTTATCATCGCTTATGAGCCAGTATGGGCCATCGGTACAGGTAAAGTGCCTACCGTGGCCGAGGTCAGCGCGACGCATCAGCATATCAAGCAGACGGTCGCAGGCTACGGGGAAGCATTGGACAATATCACAGTCTTATATGGAGGTAGCGTCAATGCTGACAATGCCGATAGTTTTGCGGCAGATGCTATGATTGATGGCGCACTGGTCGGCGGCGCTTCATTAAAAGCTGCCAGCTTTTTGGCAATTGCGCAAGCTTTTGGCAATGGGCGAGCCTAAGGCGTCTGACATTACGCCTAACATCGCAACTGGTTCACTGGTATGTATAGTGATGCTGGTACTGATGCGGGCACTATAAACATACGGTTATGGTAAGGTCATCATTTGTATACAAAATGTCTTTATCAGTTGATAAAAGTGGGTTTAACAGTGCCCTTGTAATCGTGTACAATGCGCCTTATTTATATAATCTCATATATAAGCGATCGGGCAGTGACTTTTGCGTGAAGTCGCCTCTGTGCTTTCATAGTAGGTAAAGTAGAGTTAGTAGGTAACGTAAAAGGTTAGCAATAGAAAGTTAACATTGTTATTTGCTAATGGTCCGGACTTTGAAGTCGCCTTGTTAGATTGTCGCTTTGTTAGATTCAAGTCAGCTTATATATTGATTCTTAGATTTATTTTCCGTTATCAGTCGTCATTACGCGGCAAAAGAGGCCAGCATGTTTACGTTTATATTAGCCCTGCATATTATTGTGGCGATTGCCATGATTGGCTTGATTTTGATACAGCATGGTAAAGGGGCAGACGCTGGGGCTTCTTTTGGTGCAGGCTCGTCTGGTACCGTCTTTGGGGCGGCAGGCTCCGCAAACTTTTTGACGCGAGCGACTGCTGTTTTGACAGTGATATTTTTTATCACCAGTATGACACTAGCAGTACATGCGCGTAAGCAAGCAGAAGATCAGTTTCGCTTAGATGCACCGGTGTCAGCGCCGCAAACGCCGCGCCCCTTGACCCAAAACCCTCAATAACGGCTGGCTCACTGTCGGCCTACAGGGGAAGCCTTGTAGGCAGTAGAGTAGTAAATGGCTGGTTTTTTATGGATTAGGGTTTGAATGACGGTCTTTTTTCCAGCAGTACTTGCTATTTTTAGACGTTAGATTTACAATGCCTTTTCTGTTTTCGCAGTCTGGCTTTAGAGTTGCTTATATAGACACTTGATAAGCTGAATGGCAAATAAAAGCAGTAAAAAACGCGATTGTGGTGGAATTGGTAGACACGCCATCTTGAGGGGGTGGTAGCGCAAGCTGTGGGGGTTCAAGTCCCCCCAATCGCACCAAGTTTTATGACGCAGCATGACGTCAGGGCAGATTGATTGATGATAAAAGGCTTGTTTAAATTTTATTTAAAATAAGTATTGACAATCATACAAACCTTCCCTATAATATGCGTTCTAGATTGATGCGGGGTGGAGCAGTCTGGTAGCTCGTCGGGCTCATAACCCGAAGGTCGTTGGTTCAAATCCAGCCCCCGCTACCACTTTTTATACTGATGTTTTGTACACTAAATTTGTCAGTAACGATTAACCCACCATAATGTTTGTGGGTTTTTTTGTATCTGAAGGTCAGTGTTATCGCGGTATCTATCCTACTTATGCTAAGCTCTATGTCTATAGAGCACGATACGGGTCGTCACTTGCCGCCATTGGCACGATTGTTTCGTAAGCACACTATCTTTTATTCCCCACTCCTTTATCGATAGTACTGCTTTATGAATAATAAAAGCAATGTTTGGCTGAGCTTGATGTTTTTTTTGCTCAGCCTTATATAAACGCGCATACATATAACAATCTGTCTTGGTTTACAGTATATGAGTATGACTCATCACGGTGAGTGATTATCATCGGTAAACGATCAGCATAACTTTAATAGAGTTTGTGAGTATGATAGATAAGTGAACAGGAAAATATAAATAAATTATGAAACTTTCGACCAAAGTTGCAGAACTGACCAATATCATCGCGCCTGCAGTTGCTGCTTGTGATGTGGCGCTATGGGGCATAGAGTTTGCGCCGCAAGGCCGTCGCTCATTGCTGCGTATTTATATCGAAGCACTGCCAGAAGAGCAGGCTCAGGGCAAACACGTCACTATCGAAGACTGTGCGGCGGTGAACCATCAAGTCAGCGGTATTCTTGAAGTGCATGATCCCATCGCAGGTGAGTACGTCTTAGAGGTGTCATCGCCTGGTTTTGATCGCGCGTTTTTCTCAGATGAGCAAATGCATGCGTATGTTGGTCAAACCATCAGCCTACGTTTGATCCAAGCGATCGGGACAGGTGAGCAAAAACGCCGCAAAGTGACAGGTACGCTAGACAGTATCGATGCCACTTCATTGAAGTTGACGGCCGCTGATGGCGAGCAGTTTGATATTGCGTTAAGTAATATTGATAAAGCCAATCTGGTATACGAAGATGCTTAGGTGGCCTACCTGAGCGACTGCACAAATGACCTAGATGGTTTATGGTGAAAAACAACGTTAATACATTAATGATAAAATTTAAGTCAATTAAAAAATGATAGGACAGGTATAGCATGAGTCGTGAAATCTTAACGGTAGTAGAAACTGTCAGTAATGAAAAGGGCTTAAATCCTGAAGATATCTTTGAAGCTATAGAAGATGCTTTGGTGGTATCAACCAAGAAAAAAGTATATACCGAGCAGCCAGAAGTGGCGGTGCGCGTATCAATCGACCGTGCAACTGGCGACTATGATACTTATCGTTATTGGACAGTGGTTGCCGATGAAGATCACGAAATGCCTGCTTGTCAGTTGGCCATCAGTGACTTAGATCAAGACGAGTGGTCCATCGGTGACATCAAAGAAGAGCAGATCGAGTCGATTGAATTTGGCCGTATCGCTGCCACACAAGCCAAACAGGTCATTATTCAAAAGATCCGTGAAGCGGAGCGTGCACTGGTTGCAGACGCTTTTGAGCCACGTATCGGTGAGATGATGTATGGCGAAGTAAAAAAACAAACTCGTGATGGCTATATCATCGACTTAGGTGACAATGCCGAAGGCTATTTGTCACGCGATCAGATGTTGCCTCGTGAGCAATTACGTCCAAAATCACGTATCAACGCTATTTTATATCATGTTAACCGTGAAAACCGTGGTGCGCAGCTGCTTTTATCACGCACGCACCCTGAGATGCTCTCAGCCTTGATGCAAAAAGAAGTGCCTGAAATTGCAGAGCAAATCATCGAAATCCGTAACGTCGCTCGCTTGCCTGGGACTCGTGCTAAAATAGCAGTCAAGACCAACGACCATCGTATTGATCCAGTTGGCGCTTGTATTGGTATGCGTGGTACGCGTATCCAAGCGGTGCAGCAAGAGCTCGATGGTGAGCGTATCGATGTGGTGGTGTGGTCAGATGACCCAGCCCAATTTATCATCAGTGCGCTAGAGCCAGCCGATGTTAGCAGTATCATCCTCGATGAAGATACCCAAACCGCTGATATTATCTTTAGCACCAACGACCAGCTCGCGCGTGCGATTGGCTCACAAGGTCAAAACGTCCGTCTGGCTTCAGAGCTGACTGGTTATAAGCTCAACATGATGCTAGAAGAAGAGTATCAGCAGCGTCAAGAAAACGAATCCAAAGCCTTTATTGAGCTGTTTTATGAGCGTTTGGAGGTCGATCATGATCTGGCACAAGCGCTGGTGGATATTGGCTTTACCAGTATCGAAGAAGTCGCCTACGTACCTGTAGAGACTTTTTATGATATCGAAGGTTTGGACGACGAAGCGATTGACATCATTCAAGAGCGTGCAAAAGAAGTGGTCATCGCAGATGAGCTGGTCAAACAACAAAACATGAAAGAGCCAAGTCAAGAGCTGCAAGAGCTTGAAGGGATGACGGTCAGCTGGGCCTATAAAATGGCACAAAAAGACATCATTACCGTAGATGACTTGGCAGAACAAGCCGTCTTCGATTTAGAAGATATCGAAGGATTAGATTCTGAAACTGCAGGACAACTCATCATGAAAGCTCGGGAATCTTGGTTCGATGAATAAGCGGTAACTGCATATCGCTGTCTTTTGGTGATATGCTATTGATAATAAAGTGCTGATATAAGCAGCATCTATATCAGCCTTACCCCAATCATTTGTAGCCAACAACTGAATTGAACATATAGCAAATAATAGACAGTAGGTGATAATAAATGGCAGATAAGACCGTCAAAGAACTGGCAGATATGGTAGGCAAAACCGCAAGTGCTGTAAGACAGCAACTGGTGGATGCTGGGCTGCCTGCTCGCGCAGAGGATGACCCAGTCACCGAGCTTGAGCAAGAGAAGTTGGTGACGTATTTAAAGCAAAGTCATGGTCAGCAAGAAAAGCGCCGTATTAGTCTGAAGTCTAAGACGACTAGCACCGCGCGTGTGACCGGCTCTTCAGGTAAGTCTAAGAGCGTCAATGTGGAAGTGCGTAAAAAGAAAGTCTTTGAAAAACCCAATCCAGAAAAGATGGCTGAAGAGTTGGCTGCTCGTGAGCAAGCCTTAATCGAAGCCCAAGCTCGTGCTGCTAAAGAAGCAGAAGAACGTGCTGCTGCTAAGAAAAAAGCAGAAGAGCGTCAAGCGGCAACGCTGGCCGCTATGCGTGCAAGCCTAGGTTCAAGCAAAAAGTCTGACGATAAAAACGACGATATTTCAGCCTCTGTGGTGGTAAAAAAAGGTGGCAAAGCAGCCGCTGAAGTGAAGCCAAAAGAGCAACCGAAGAAAAAAGCCGCTACGACCAAACCAAAGGTAGAAACCGCTGCTGAGCGTAAAGCTCGTGAAGCGCGCGAAGCCGAGGAAGCGCGTCTGCGTGAAATTGAAGCAGAAACACGCCGTAAGCAAGCAGAAGAAGCGCAAAAGCGTACGCTTGAGCAAATGCGTAAAATGGCAGGCAAATATACCGATCGTGAGCCTGTGGCAGAAGTGCGTAAAGATGAGCCGTTGGCCGAAGGTCTGGTCGGTGATGCTCTAGAAGAGTCGTTTGAAAAAGAGCGCCGTGAGATCAAGCGTGGTGCTAGTAGCACGGGCGCTCGTGGCCGCCGCCGTAAAAACCAAGATGAGCGTGAATTCAAAAACCGCAAAAACGGTTTACGTTCAACGCAAGCCTCACAGCACAAGTTTGAAAAACCTGTCGAAAAAATCATCTATGACGTCGAAATCAGTGAGCATATCACTGTTGCAGATCTTGCGCAGCGTATGGCAGTCAAGGCTCGTGAAGTCATTAAATTACTGATGAAAATGGGTGAAATCGCTCGCGAATCAGACACCATCGACCAAGCGACAGCAAGTCTGCTCGTTGAAGAGATGGGCCACAACCCTGTCCCTGTCAGTGATACCAAGGTCGAAGACGATCTACAAGATGCTGTCGATGAGCGCAGCAGTAACGTGCAAACCCGTCCACCTGTCGTCACTATCATGGGTCACGTTGACCATGGTAAGACCTCATTGCTCGATAAGATTCGCGAGACCAAAGTAGCGACTGGCGAAGCAGGCGGTATTACTCAGCACATTGGTGCTTATCATGTTAAGACTGACCGCGGTGTGATTACTTTCCTTGACACCCCAGGTCACGCAGCATTTAGTGCCATGCGTTCGCGCGGCGCGCAAGCGACTGATATCGTCGTCTTGGTCGTGGCCGCTGACGACGGTATGATGCCACAAACAGCAGAAGCCATCGACCATGCGCGCGCTGCTGGTACGCCGATTATCGTTGCTATCAACAAAATGGATAAGCCAAGTGCTGACCCAGATCGCGTTCTCAATGAGCTGACGACCAAAGAAGTGGTGTCAGAAGATTGGGGCGGCGATACCCCGATGGCACGTATCTCTGCTAAGACAGGCGACGGTATCGACGAGTTATTAGAGCTTATCGGATTGCAAGCTGAGCTGATGGAGCTAGAAGCACCACTTGATGGTTCAGCGCAAGGTGTGGTCATCGAGTCAAGACTAGAAAAAGGTCGTGGTCCTGTGGTGAGCGTGTTGGTCAAAAAAGGCACACTCAAGCAAGGCGACTTGGTATTGGCAGGTGAATACTACGGTAAAGTGCGCGCCATGACAGATGAGCACGGTCAGCGTATCAAGTCAGCTGGCCCTTCTATTCCTGTCGAGATTTTAGGTTTGCCTGAAACGCCAGCCGCTGGTAGCGAGTTCTTAGTCGTCACCGATGAGAAAAAAGCACGTGAAGTTGCGGACTTTAGAACCAATCGTGAGCGCGAGCGTCAACTCGAGCGTCAGAACAAAATGCGTTTAGAGAACATGTTTGATCAGATGGAACAAGGCGATGTATCGACCTTAAACATCGTGCTAAAAACGGATGTTCGTGGCTCATTAGAAGCCTTACTGGCCGCCTTAAACGAATTATCAACGGATGAAGTCAAAGTCAGAGTGATCAGCTCAGGTGTGGGCCCTATCTCTGAATCTGATGTCACGCTTGCTGAATCTAGCGAAGCGGTATTGCTAGGCTTTAACGTCCGCGCCGATGCGACAGCACGCCGCAAAGCTGATGTCGCCAATATCGATATCCGCTACTATAGCGTCATCTATGGTCTAATCGATGATGTCAAAGCGGCAATGAGCGGTATGCTAGCGCCTGAACATCGCGAAAAAATCCTTGGTATCGCTGAGGTTCGCGAAGTCTTCCGCTCTAGTAAGTTTGGTGCCGCCGCTGGTTGTATGGTGGTTGAAGGTACAATCTACCGTAACAAGCCTATTCGCGTCTTGCGTGATGACAAGGTTATCTTTACAGGTCAGTTGCAGTCATTACGTCGCTATAAAGAAGATGTCAATGAAGTACGTACTGGTATGGAGTGTGGTCTTGCGGTTCGTGGTTATGATGTCGAAGCGGGTGATAAGATCGAAGTCTTTGAAATCCAAGAGTTCGCTCGTACTATCTAAAAACAAAGCTAGATACAAGCGCCTATCAGAACATTGGCTCTATCAGCCAAGTCTGAAAGGTGTGGTGGATAGACCGTAGTACAGAGGCCTAACAGGTACATCCTGCTAGGCCTTTTTTACCATAGATAAGTCCTCATAACCAAGTCACTTAACCAATAAAAATAAGCCATATTAACTAAGCCATACTCATATTAAGGTAATAACATGAATCAACGTTTACAACGCTTAGCCGATCAAATCCAGCGTGAGCTTGCCGTCCTTATTCGCGACGAAGTCAATGATCCGCGTTTGACCGGTTTTGTCACCATCTCTAGTGTCAAAGTCAGTCCTGATTTGGGTTACGCTGACATTTATGTCACTATCATGGAGCCAGGGCTCGATGATGCGATGACCAAGACCAATCATGAAGAGAGCATCAGTGTGCTCAATAAAGCAGCAGGATTTTTGCGCACCGAGCTTAGCCACAGCCTAAAAACGCGTACGACCCCGCGTTTGCGTTTTCACTATGATGAAGTGACAGCGCATGGTAATTATATGATGGATTTGATCAATCAGGTCGTCAGCAAAACCGAAAAAAACGAGCATGACGAGTAAGCCTATATTATGTCTATCCCAGCGAAGCAAAATGACAAGATAAAAGTCTCAGGGGTTATCTTGGTGGATAAGCCCTATGGTCTGACCTCGCAGCAAGTAGTGTCCAAGGTTAAGTATTTGTTTAAATCCCCAAACCATGACAGCAAAAAAGCAGGCCATACGGGGACGCTCGACCCCATGGCCACCGGTCTGTTGCCGATTTGTCTGGGAGAGGCCACCAAGTTTAGCCACTATCAGCTAGATGCCGACAAATCTTATCAAGCCACCATTTTGCTTGGCGGCCAGACAGATACAGGAGATGCTCAAGGTCAAGTAGTTGCAACGGCTTCTGTGCCGACATTTGATGCTGCCGCTTTAGAGCAGCTTGCCCAGCAGTTTTTAGGCGCGCAGCAGCAGATACCACCGATGTACTCTGCTCTAAAAAAAGACGGTAAAAAGCTCTACGAATATGCCCGCGCTGGCATCGACGTCGTGCGTGAGCCGCGAGATATTATTATCCGCTCTATTCGCCTAACAGCGCTCGATCATGAGCAGATTCAGCTAACCGTCACTTGTAGCAAAGGCACTTATGTGCGCGTGCTGGGTGAAGACATCGCTAAAGCGCTCGGCACACTCGGCCATCTCACCGCCCTGCGCCGCTTACAAGTTGGTAGCTTTAAGGTTGATAATGCCATCACTTTATCTGCTCTAGAAGATCTGCCATTGGCCGAGCGTTTCACGCAGCTGATGCCGATAGATGCCTGTATCGAGATACCTGCACAAATGACGCTGACGGCCGAGCAATGTCAGCGTGTCCATATGGGACAGCGTCTAAATGTGTCTGCACAATTGACAGATGAGCTACAGGCTTATATATCCCAAAACATTCGCCAGTCTGCCAGCAGCCAAGTAGTAGAAGCTACTGCGGCTCACGAAACGACTGTCAGCAACACAGCTCTCGCCTCTGACGTACCAGTAGATATTCGTCTGCTAGATGAGCAAGGTCAGTTTTTGGGTTTGGGTGCTGTCAGTCTAAACGGTAGGCTACAACCGAAAAAGCTTATTCAACGTTAATGTTACCGTTTTGGTTGATCAGCAGCTTATTGCCCAGTTGGCTTACTAACAGTTTACACTAATCACATATCGTCACATTTTATTGCAGGTTTTGCCTATGGTGAGACCTGTTTTTTTTGTACATTGATTAAGTCAGCGAGGGAAACGTGACATCATAATAATAAAAATACTCATAATAAAGATAATAATTAAGAGTTCTATTAAGATAAGAAAAAACAGGACGTTTGAATGGATTATAAAAATAATCATAAATTATAAGAAAAATTAGAAACGCATTGTAGTTTTACTATAGAGGATTGAGAAGGAACATAGTAATAATTATTAATAAAAATATAAGCAAATAAAAATAATGGATTATGATTTTGCTATCTAAAAATAAAATAATAAATACGTGGCTATAAATCGATAAAAAGTAGTTCCTAACAGAGACAACGATAAGGATACGGATAACGATGAAGACCATTGCTTTTTTATTACATAATCACTTTGAACAAGCCGAGTATGAAGATGTCAATAACCAGCTAAAAGATAAGGGTTATCAGACAGTGTTGATTACTACCAACAAAGACAAGCAAGTCCAAGCGATGCAGCAAGACGTCGATAAAGCAGATACGTTTACTGCTGATATTTTTGCTAGCGAAGCAGACGCGAACAACTATGACGCGTTGGTCTTGCCGGGCGGTACCGTCAATGCTGACACCATACGCGGCAAGCAAGACGCCCATCAGCTGATTCATGCTATTAATGATGCTGGTAAGCCTTTAGCGGTGATTTGCCATGCGCCTTGGGTGCTTATTAATACCGGTATCGCAAAAGGTAAGACGCTTACGGCTTATCATTCGCTAAAGACAGATTTGCAAAATGCTGGGGCAGACTTTGTAGACCAGACCGTACAAGTCGATGGTAATTTGATTACCTCGCGTAATCCAGACGATATTGACAATTTTGTTGCTGCTATTGACAAAGCATTATCGTAACTTTGTATGTGCAGTATTTTGTCTATTACTTGTTCTGTTTAAAAAGATTCAACAGCTAACATTTACACTTATTTTACAATCAAGTTTTATTATCAAGAGGAAACTATCATGGCCAATTCAAATCCAAACGATACAAAGCTAGAGCAACAACGCTCAGAATCAGCAAAGGCGGCACTAAAAAGCCAAACTGAAGACAACCACACAGAGGACTCTAAAGCAGCGGCTGATAGAATTGCTGATAATTTAGAAAATGTAAAAAAAGATCAGTAATCAATACAGCTTATTTATAGTTGAGTTTAGCTGTAACTAAATGGAAATAATAAAAATAGGAGGGATTATGAGTCAGTCCACAGATAATATGGATCAACAAGAACAAGAAATTGAAAAACTGGCTGAGGATATCAATCCACGTGAAGATGCGACGCCAGATAGCTTAGCGGAAGCCACCACGGTGCCTTTAGAGGACAACGAGTTGGGCGCGCATGCGACACAAAAAGACGCAAAAAAATAGAAGCATTATAGTTGGTCTAATAACTTATAGATCTACTGTCACCCTTTGACGCGTTTGAGTCGGTTTGTATCTTACGCTTTTTATCACAAACTAATATGAAAAACTGCTGCGGGTTCAGCAGTTTTTTGTTATAATTGGCGCCACATTTAAATTTGGTTTGAAGATAGCATTAGGCTTAAATTATTGCGCTCATAAGGAGCGAGATAGAGCCGTTACTTATCTGCCTTTTTAGATGATGACCTTATGTGATTGAGCTTAGCGACACTAGGTCAACTCTAGTAATGCAGGGTTGTCCTGAATGCCGTATAAGCTGTTTTACTTTTTATTTTACTGCTCTATATACCGCTCAAATTCGAGTGTATTTAGAGCTTTTAGCATTGCCGGAGATATTTATGCTAACCAATACTGATCGCGAACAAATCATTGCCCAATACCAGCGCAGCGAAAACGACACGGGTTCTCCAGAAGTACAAGTAGCGTTGTTAAGTGCACGTATCAATGATTTGCAAAACCATTTTAAAGAGCACAAAGCTGACCATCATAGCCGCCGCGGCCTTATCCGTATGGTGAACACGCGTCGCAAATTGCTTGATTACCTAAAAGGTAAAGATCTTGGTCGCTATACCACTCTTATTAGCCAGTTAGGTCTACGTCGTTAATACAGCGACGATAGTACGAGCGCTCATTCAGATAAGTGACGCCCCTTTAGGCGCTAACTGTCAAGCTTCTAGCAGAGCGCGTCACACTTACTTGCTGATATCGATACAATAGATTTTTCTAAAAACGGTGTGGAATAGTTTCACGCCGTTTTTTTATGCTTATTTATAAGAAGTTAATAAGTAATACTGTTTGCATCGGTGATGCGTGTGGCACGTGTGCTGTGTGTTATTCTTACTGTCTGTTATAGTGATAATGGTCGATCATCAGCGGTGGACGTACCGTTTTGTAATTGATTGGTCAATAGCCACAAATCACTGTAAAATAATGCATTGTTAACTTGATGGCTTAGCGATTGTTAGATAGAGGACTTGCCAGTGGGTAGGGTGTTTATGCAGGGAGTGCCAATAAGGCAGTCATCATAAATATATTGCACAAGGTAGCATAAGATGCAGGTAGCTAAGCGCGCTGCATCGGTTTTAGATAATAGATCGATCAAACGATAGTAAGACCACATCTGCACAGCCACATATACATACCAGCAAAATATCTGTGGCAGGCATGGATACAAAGATCGTAATGAGATATGTCGCCGCGGCGATGACATAGCAAACGATGTCAGTCAGCGGGCGGCTATATTCAAAGAATTTTAATGACAGATATCAGCTTTATACGATGCTGATATTAGTTTTTGTCAGTCAACATTAGGAAGATTATATGACAATGTTTAATACTATTAAGCGCGAATTTCAGTATGGCGACCAGCAGGTTGTCATCGAAACAGGACGCGTGGCTCGTCAAGCCAACTCTATTTTGGTTCATATGGGCGGGGTGACTGTCCTTGTAGCAGCGGTAGTAAAATCAGAAGCCAAAGAAGGTCAAAACTTCTTTCCGCTTACCGTAAACTATCAAGAAAAAATGTATGCCGCGGGTAAAATCCCAGGTGCTTATGGCAAACGTGAAGGCCGCGCTAGCGAGTTTGAAACTCTTACCTCGCGTCTTATCGATCGTCCGATTCGCCCGTTGTTTCCTGAAGGTTATGTAAACGAAATCCAAATTACCGCCACCGTGGTGTCATCAGACAAGACTCAGTCTGCTGATATTGCAGCGCTTATCGGTGCGTCAGCGGCGCTTGCTATCTCTGATGCGCCATTTAATGGCCCTGTCGCGGCAGCGCGTGTTGGTTTTATCAATGGTGAATATGTACTCAACCCAACGCTTGAGCAGCTAGAGAGCAGTGATCTGGATTTGGTGGTTGCTGGTACCAAGTCAGCAGTGTTGATGGTAGAGTCTGAGGCCGCAGAGCTGTCAGAAGATCAGATGTTGGGCGCTGTGTTATACGGTCATCAGCAGCAGCAAATCGTCATCGACAATATCGCCTCTTTGGCAGAAGAAGTCGGCACAGCCAAGCAAGAGTTTGCGGCACCTGAGCGAGATCAGACGCTTGAGAGTAGCATGAAAGCGCAGTTTGGTGAGCAAGTGGCTGATGCCTATACTATCACCAACAAACAAGATCGCTATAGCAAACTCGATGATATCAAAAATGCTGCCATCGAAGCACTGGCAGGGGATAGCGAATCAGAAGACTACGACAGCAAAGTCTCTGAGATAAAAGACATCTACGAAGATCTGAAATACCGCACCGTTCGTGACAATATCTTATCAGGCAAGCCGCGTATTGATGGCCGTGACCTTGAGACCGTGCGTGCGTTAGACGTGCAAGTTGGCGTATTGCCTTATACCCACGGCTCTGCGCTGTTTACGCGTGGTGAGACGCAGGCGCTAGTAACCACGACGTTGGGTAACAGCCGTGATGTCAATATGATTGATTCACTAAGCGGTACGATTCGTGATCATTTCATGCTGCATTACAACTTCCCGCACTTTTCTGTCGGCGAGACAGGCCGTGAAGGTATCCCTAAGCGCCGTGAGATCGGTCATGGTCGCCTAGCGCGCCGCGGTGTTCAAGCCATGCTACCAGACAGCGAGCGCTTCCCGTACGTCATTCGTGTGGTATCAGAGATTACTGAGTCAAATGGTTCGTCTTCTATGGCGTCTGTGTGCGGTGCTAGCTTGGCATTGATGGATGCTGGCGTGCCTCTAAAAGCCCCTGTGGCAGGTATTGCCATGGGTCTGGTAAAAGAAGGCGATCGCTTTGCTGTTCTATCAGATATCTTAGGTGACGAAGATCATTTGGGCGACATGGACTTTAAAGTGGCGGGCTCAAAAGACGGTATCACTGCGCTGCAGATGGATATCAAAATCGAAGGCATCACCCCTGACATCATGGAGCAAGCGCTAAAGCAAGCGCATGCTGGTCGTATTCATATCCTTGAGGCGATGAATAAAGTCTTGCCGCAAAGCCGCACTGAAATCAACGCGCATGCACCAAACTACGCGGTCATCGAGATCAACCCAGACAAGATCCGTGATGTCATCGGTAAAGGCGGCGCTATGATTCGTCAGTTGACTGAAGAGACTGGCGCAGTCATCGATATCGATGACGGTGGTACGATTCGTATCTTTGGTGAAAATAAAGCAGCGACCAAAGCGGCAATTGGCAAAATCGAAGCGTTGACGGCTGAAGTGGAAGTAGGCAAAACGTATGCCGGTACGGTTGCCCGTATCGTAGACTTTGGTGCCTTTGTCAATGTATTGCCAAACACCGATGGCCTTGTGCATATCTCACAAATCGCAGAAGAGCGCGTCGAGAGCGTATCAGACTATCTGAGCGAAGGTCAGTCAGTCAATGTCTTGGTTCAAGACGTCGACAACCGTGGTCGCATCAAGCTAACCATGAAGGGTGTTGAGCAAAACTAAGCTGTCGTTATAAACGTGTGATGCATTTTATAAACACCCAAAACCGCTTTAAGTTGTTCTTTATGAATGCTTAAGGCGGTTTTTTTTGGCCGTTATAAAGCCGATAGGTCATGCAACACAAGCAATATACATGTTGCTGGTGTCGACTGGTGTGTCGGTTAGACTTAAGCAAGCACGGATGCTATTTGGCAGATTGTTTTAATGGATGCTTAAATGTCAAAATGCTTGGGGACGTGTACATTGATACGCAGTTTGGGCAGATCTTGTAAATGCTGCATCAAAAGCGGTAATATTTCTGTAGCCCAATCCGGCGGTACGGCATTTGCTAAATGCGCGGTAGCAGGTGAGTGCTGCCGCGTCGTAGTATCATAAATTAGGGGACGGGCCAGAAGAGCGGCCCTACGCATTCCGTGATAGCGTATCAGTGGTATCAGCTGCTCACGTAGCTGTATCAACGCGGCAGTCAGCCAGCGCATACGAGCCGAATGGTAGGGATGGTCTGATATCACAAGATTGGCAATGTGGCTTGGCTGATTGCCATTACTACTGGCTGCAAGTCCCGCTTGCTCGCGCATGCGCTTATGCAAAAGACAGCTGCCCACGTGCAAGCTACCGTCGCGGCAGGCACGATGATAGCGCTGGTAGTTGTCAGGAAACAGCGTTTTGGCGCGCGTGAGAATAGGGTCTAACAAAATGCCAGCAGTATTGACAGGCAGGATAAGCAGCTGCGCGCTACTATTTAAGATAGGGGCGTGAGTGAGTTGGATGCTTGCCATGATCAGCCCCTTAAAAAATCCAATGTTTATTGCTCAGTGGTTTTGCTGGCGTTATCCGCTTCTAGCTGGGCGATTTGCTGTTCGAGTAGAGCGATTTGCTCTGCCTTCATATCTGCAAGTTTTTTATTCATTGCTAATTGCTCAGCGGCGAGTTTTTCTTGCTCGGCGAGACGTTGGCGCTCATCTTCTAACCGATCAATCTCTTCTTTGGCTAAGCTATTATTCTGTGGTAGCGGTGCTTGTAGGATGGCTTTTGGATCTGGTATTTGGCTGCTGGCCATCGCAGTGCTATTGTTTTCGGTATTTATCGTATCATTATCACGGCTGGTGCCATCATCAGCCGTGTCATCTATACTACCTTCTACATCACTCTTTTCTATATCGCTCTTTATATCATCTGATGAGACATTGGGAGACGCTACCGTATTTGTTGTTTTAGTCTGTTCAGCTAAGGCCGACGAGGATTGGTCGATAGGCTCGCTTACTTTAGGCTGAGACTGCGTCCAAATAAAGTAACCAAAAGCTGCAACAAGCAAAACCAATATCACAGCGACTGCGGCTTTTGAGTGCGATTTAGAGGGCTTGTTGTTTAGATGCTTATTTAATAAAGGGTGCGGTTTTTTGTTTTTCATACTTTGGTCGATTTATGTCAAAGATATCAGAGGCCATACTATAGCAAACTCAAAATAAAAAGCCTATCTATTAAAAGATAGGCTTAAAACACCGTTAAAGAATAAAACACGTCGCTATCATCAAATAGCGATATGTGCCGTTTAGGGCTTAAACTTCACTGTCCCGCTGGTGCCTGTCGTCATGGCATCGCGAGCGAGCTGGTCTTCGGCATGGTTTTTGGCACTGATGGCGTCAGGGTCTGGGCGGCGCTCTGTGTGCCCGCACTGGGTACACTCGATATATTCATCAGCTATGGGCGTGACGATATTTACCTGCACCACCGCATCCATCGCCTGACATTTAGGGCAACGAACGCCTGCTAAAAATCGGCGCTTGGGGGTTGATGATTGATAACGCATTTAGATGCCCTCGCGCGTGCTGTGAGTAGTATCGGTGTTTTGCATGCCTTGAGTCGCGACAAAACCGCTATGGCGCAATAACGCATCAATACTGGCACTACGACCACGGAAGTTTTCAAAGTTGGTCTTGGCAGGGAAGCTACCACCGACCGACAAAATCGTCTCACGAAACGCCTTACCGGTGATTGGGTTAAAGATACCGTCTTCTTCAAACTTACTAAAGGCATCGGCAGAGAGTAGCTCTGCCCATTTGTACGAATAGTAGCCAGCCGCATAGCCGCCTGCAAAGATATGACTAAAGCCATTGGCAAAACGGTTGTAGTCGGGGGTATGCATGAGAGCGACGTCACGACGTACCGCATCTAGTGTCGCCAAAATACCCTCATAATCAAGTGCTGGCGTGTGTGCATGAATCAGCAAATCAAACAAGGCAAACTCGATTTGACGTAAGGTCTGCATGCCGCTTTGGAAGTTTTTTACCGCCAGTAGAGCATCAAGCTTATCGGTTGGTAGTGGCTCGTCAGTATCGACGTGACTACTAATTAGCGCGATGCCCTCGCTGTCCCATGCCCAGTTTTCCATAAACTGACTGGGCAGCTCGACGGCGTCCCATTCAACCCCATTGACCCCAGCCACATCGCCGACCGTCACTTGAGTCAATAAATGATGGAGACCGTGACCAAACTCATGAAATAAGGTCAATACCTCATCATGGGTCAATAGGCTTGGCTTGCCATCTAAGGCAGGGGTGAAGTTGCCGACCATAAAGCAAACTGGTAGCTGCTGATGCTCTGTGGCCTCATGACGATAGCGCGACTGAAAGCCACTCATCCATGCGCCGCCGCGCTTGCCACTACGAGCAAACAAGTCGAAGTAAAACCCTCCAAGCAATGTATCATCGGCATCAAACAACTGATAAAAACGCACGTCATCGTGCCAGCGCGATACCGACTCGCTGTGCTCTTGTACCTTGATACCATATAAGCGCTCAACGATTGCAAACAAGCCGCTGATGACCTTTGGTAAGGGGAAATATGGACGGATCTCTTCTTGCGACAAGCTAAACTTGCTTTGTTTGACTTTTTCGGCGATATAAGCGCTGTCCCAGGGCTGTAGCTCATCAATGCCGTAGTCTTGGGCGCATGTCTGTAGCTGCGCTAAGTCCTGTTGCGCCGCTGGCGTGGCCTGCGTGGCCAAGTTGCGCAAAAAGTCTTCGACCTCTGTCACACTGTCCGCCATCTTGGTCGATAAAGAAACCTCTGCATAATTATCAAAACCCAACAGCTTGGCTTTTTGTTCACGCAGCTGCAAAATCTGACTCATGATATCCGCGTTATTTAGCGACTCGCCTTTGGCATTGGTATGCGTGTCAAACTCTGAGGCACGGGTCACATACGCGCGGTATAGCGTCTCGCGCAAATCGCGGTCGTCGGCATGGGTCATAATGGCCAAATATACAGGGATGTTTAAGCTGGCCACATAATAAGGCGTCGGTAGGGCATCGACATCGGCCTGTGAGAGCGTACCACGAGCCAGCTCACGCGTTTTATATTGTTCACCTGCATCTGCTAGCAGTGCTAAGCCACTGTCGGTTAGCCCTGCCAACTGCGCTTGGCTAAGCGGTAGGGCATAGGCCTGAGTGGCGTCCAAAATATGGTCTGAAAACGTCGCAGATAAAGTTGAGAGCTTGCTTTGAATATCAGCAAAAGCCGCTTGCTCCTCTTTTGGTAATGCCACGCCTGATAGCTCAAAGCTACGCAGTGCCAGCTCAATCGCCCGTGCGCGCGCAGGCTCAAGCGCTGCAAAAAAAGCTGTGTCATTTTTGATGGCTTGATAACGGCCAAAGAGCGGTTGGTGTTGTCCGACACGCGTGCCATAAGCGGAGAGCTTGGGGAGCAGCTCGTGATGTACCTGACGGATATCATCATTGCTCATCACGCTATTTAGATGCGACAAAATCCCCCAACTGCGGTCCAATGCCAGATTGATATGGTCAAAGCTCATCACATCTGCCAGTGCTTGCTCAGCACTGATTTGGCGGTCAGCTGGCAAGGAGTCTAAAGCTGGCATCGTATCTAAAAAAGCATTGGCCGCATCAATGGCGCTGCGGACTTGGTCTTGTAGAGTGGCGGGTGAGACGTTGTCAAAATCGACAAGGTGTAATGCTGGAGAAATGGCTGTCATAGTGGCGTCCGATATCTGATATGAATAATTGACAATCATGCGTTTGGCATGAGGTGGTGTAGGCGGCCTTATTGTTTTATTTATAAGCTGTATAAAAGATGGGTTCGTTTGCCAAAAATACAACCTACGCGCCAGTCATACCGCAAACAGTGCAAAATCGCAAACGGTGTAAGCAGGGCGGCATTTTTTGAGTCAAGTGGTTTTATATACAATGATTTATACAATAAAGAGTGCTTCGCTTACAAAGCGCTATCATTTGCTTGCAAATTCACCCTATAGAGCGTGAGGTTTAGCTGTTAGCATCAAGGTAATGGACTATCAGCACAGACATGACAGACAGTACAATATTAAAAATAAACAGCGCTGTCTTTTAAATGGATGTTTTTCTAAGCGGTTTTTTTAATAGAAGACACCGTTTAATAAACAATAAGTGTAATAAACATTAGGTTTAATAAATACTAAAAAACCGTGAAACCATAATAAAACAAGGAGCAATATATGAAAGCAACTCTAAAGAGCTTACGTGAAACCAAAGCCAACCCTGCGGTCAGTATCTTTGTCAAAACGCATCGTGAGCACCCTGCCAACGATCAAGACCCTATTGCCCTAAAAAACCAATTAAAAGTCGTCGAAGAGCGCTTAAATAGTGAGTATGATAAGCGTACGGCTACTACTATTTTGGACAATATCTACGCAAAAACCAAAGAGCTTAATCATAATTATAACCTTGACACCTTAGCGATATTTGCCAGCACCGATGATGTAAAAGTCATCCGTATGCCGATCGATACCCAAGAGCGCGTCGTTATCTCAGATCGCTTTGCCACCCGTGATCTAGTACGTGATATGGCAAGTGCCGTCCACTACTACACCGTGGTGCTGACCCGCGAACATGCGCGTCTCATCGAAGCCTCGAACGATCGTGTCATCAGAGAGTTTGATAAAGATGACGATGCTCAAAACAACATGGAAAATATCCCATTTCCTGTAGAAAATAATGGCCCCTATACCACAGGCGATGGTGGCTCAGATCGCTCATCAAACAACGAAAGCAGCTATCTTAAAGAGTTCTTTAATCAAGTCGATAAAAGCGTGCAAGAGCTGTGGGGCGATAATAAAATGCCGCTGGTCATCGTGGGTGATGCCAAAAACATCGGCTACTATAAAGAAGTCTGTGACCGTCCTGACAATATCATTGCTACCGTCACCAATGCGACCAACCTAGAAGATGGCAGCGCTCAGCATATCATCGATAGCGTACAAGAAGCGGTCGAGGGCTATCGCTCGTCGCTACATCAAGAAGCCCTCGGTGAGATAGATAAAGCACGTGGCGCCAGTATGCTCCAGACTGACTTGCAAGAAGTCTATCGCAGTGCCTATCAAGGCGTAGGCGAGACCCTCTATGTCCGCCGTGGTTATATCCAGCCTGCAAAGATAGATGAACAAGCGCAGACCCTGAGCCTCGCAGACGACCCAGCTGCTGATGGCGTGACGGATGATGCCATCGGTGAAATCATTGAGCATGTCATTCATAATGGTGGTAAAGCGGTGTTTATGCCACAAGATATCATGGGTGAAGACCAACCGATTGCTCTGGTGACGCGCTACTAAACCGGGGCTGCCAGATACTGGCGTTATACGATGACGCATTAGCCATCGGCGGCAGTTAGGTATAACATAAGAGCATTGGTTCACAACGAATCAATGCTCTTTTTACGTCGGTTTTGGCTCACTGCAGACCAGGCCACCCTTATCTTACATACTGAGTTTATGACCAAACCTATGACTACCACGACTTCTTTTGTTTTAACCAGCTATAACATTCATAAAGGCATGTCGCCGATGAACCGTCAAGTCAAAATACAAGGCATCGCGCAAGCGCTCGATATCATAGGTTCTGATGTGCTGTGTTTGCAAGAAGTGCAGGGTCAAAACCTAAAGCGCAATATGCAATACAATGAGTACCCTGACCAGTCTCAGCACGAGTGGTTTGGCGAGTACCTAAAACTACAAAACAGCTACGGCAAAAACTCAGAGTATGAAAATGGCCATCATGGCAACGCGGTGCTCAGCCGCTTCCCCTTAGACCCAAAGCATAACGTCAATATCACCGTCAATAAGCTAGAGCAGCGCGGCGTTCTCCACTGTGAAGTACAACCCGTCGGCTGGGAGCGGCCAGTGGTGGTATTGTGCGCACACCTAAACTTGTTTGAGCGCGACCGTATCAAACAGTACGAGGCCATCGCCAACTATGTACGTAACGAAATCGATGACGACCAACCTCTGGTTTTGGCCGGGGACTTTAATGACTGGAAGAAAATGTCTTGTGATAAGCTGGCGGCCAGCCTCGGCATGACAGAAGCCTTTAAGCACTGTCATGGCAAGCTCTTGCCCACCTTTCCAGCCAAGCTACCAGTCCTCAGCTTAGATCGCATCTATGTGCGCAATCTGACGGTCAAAGACGCATGGGTGCACACGGGCAAGCCTTGGTCGACCCTATCTGATCATCTGCCGCTCAGTGCTGAGCTGACCTTATAGCGGGTGCAGCTTATGAGAATTACGACACCGACCCTGATGTATGAGTACGTGTATAAACGTATGTATAAAAAGCCAAAAATACTTTAATCAATAGACGAATAAGGATATATACCATGTCTAATTTAACAACCGAAAAACCACTGCCAACCACACAGCACGCTGTCCTCATCAAAGAGTTTGGTGCACCTGAAGTGATGCAGTATCAAGACGGGGTGGCGATGCCATCGTTGGCAGACGAGCAAGTTTTGATCGAAGTGGCGTATGCAGGGATAAACCCCGTCGATTATAAGACGCGTCAAGGCAAAGGCTGGGGTGCAGAGGCTATTCAAAACAATAGGTTTGATAAAAACGAGCCAGCAATTTTGGGTTTCGATGTCGCAGGTACGGTGGTAGATAGCCGTAGTGATAAGTTTGCCATCGGTGACCAGGTGGCGGCTTTGAGCTTTGAGGGCAGCTGCTACGCTGAATATGTGGCAGTGGATGCCAAACTGCTGGCCAAAGTGCCCAACCCTGTCACACTAAAGCAAGCAGGCGCGCTGCCTTGTATTGGCCAAACCGCGCTACAGTTTGTTGAGTTTGCTGATATCAAAAAAGGCCAGCACGTTGTCATCAATGCACCCGCAGGCGGGGTGGGGCACCTAGCGATACAGCTATTGATGGATAAAGTAGACAACGACGATATCAAGGTCACGGTCATTTGCTCACCTGAGAAGTATGACAAGCTTGCAGACTTAATCGATAAAGACAAGCTGGCAGGCTGGATTGACTATACCAAAGACGCGGCCTTTCCTGATCTACAAGCTGATGTGCTACTGGATCTGGTCGGTGACGAGGCAGGCGTACGAGCGCTGAGCGTGCTCAAGCCTGCGGCTCGGGTTTTTGTGTTGCCGACTATCTGGGTTGATAAACTCAAAGCAGCAGGTGAGCAAAAGCAGCTAACAGTCACAGGCTACAAAGCACAGCGCAGCGGTGATGATATGGCACGCGTTTTACAGCTCATCGCTGATGGAAAGTTACGCTTAAAGATTCAAAGCGTCTACCCACTCTCGGAAGTGGTGGCGGCGCATCATGAACTACAAAAAGGCGATGCCTTTGGCAAGATAGTCTTACAAGTAAAATAAAAGACCGATTAGCCATACCCATGCAGTTATATTCGTTAAATTGACTGTATGTGCCGAAAGGTTAGGCTGATGCGCCCATCGGCGACGGTTTTTGTCTTAGTGATGCTGTGCTTCCAAAAGCGCTGCGTCTCGCCATGCATGACGATTAGCTGACCGGACTCAAGATAAAGCGCGACTTTTTCTTGAGTTTTTTTGTGCTTAAAAACAAATTTGCGTGTGGCACCCAGTGATAAAGAAGCAATCACAGGCTGCGCGCCCAGCTCTTTTTCATCATCGGCGTGGTAGCCCATACCATCATGACCTGTCGGATAATAATTGAGCAGACAAGAATTGAAATTGGTAACAATACCGATGCTTGATAGTTGCTGTTCAATATGATGTTTCACGTGAAACACAGTATCTGACCATGGCAGGCTGTGACGGGTATGTCCTGAGTACTGATAGCTCAGATCTTTTTCACCCATCCATACCACTTGGCGAGTGGTGACGTGCGTCTTGCCAAATAAGGTCACCCTATCAGGCTGCCATGGTAGCTCGGTCAATAATGCATCGTAGAGCTGGCAGTCATCCTCGATGATACGGCCGAAGTCATTTACCCTGCCATCATAAGGCAATAAGTTATCGGTTGGGGCAGGGGCAAAAAGGTCGCTCATGGCTTACATTGCTCAGCTTAGTGACTGTTTTCATAATGCTCATTGATAATTTGGGCGCACAGTTTGGGCGCTTCCATTGGCAACAGATGGCCGTAATCTGGCAAAGAGATGATACTGTCGGCAGGGACGAATTTTTGCCACTGCTTACGGACTTTATTGCTGATAAATAAGGTTGGCTTGCCCGTGATCAGTGTATAAGGGCAGCGGAGTTTTTTTAGAGCGGTGTCGATATGCGGCGCACCAAAATAGTTGGCAAGCTCTTGCTCTGGAGCAAACATCAGCGTGTGGCTACCATCGACATTGACGCTCAAGCTTTGCTCAGCAAACACGTATAAATGCGCATCGCTGATGCGTTTGTAGGCTCGGTTGGCGCGTAGGGCTTGATAGTACGCATCAACGCTCGTCCAAATAGCGGGTTTGGTCAGCGTACTTTTAAAAGGTTCTCGACTGAGCAAAAACCGCCGCGGCAATAAGTTATATAGCCGCGCTTGGTTTTTGGTAAAGGTGACCGGCTCTATCAGATACAGCTGGGAGAATAAATCTGGACGTTTGGCGGCGGCCATGGCGGTGGCAGTGGCACCTTGCGAATGACCGATACCCACCACAGGCCGATCTTGGGTGCGCTCCAAAAACTCAATCAATAGCTCAGCGTCTTGCTCACGAGTGAGGCGGCGTTTTTGCGGCTTATCGTACCAGTAGCCGCGTAGGGCAAGCGCACTGATATCAAACACTGCTGCCAGCTCATGCAGCAGCGGCGTATAAGTACCGACCGTAAAGCTGTTGCCCCCATAAAAGTGCGCAGGCGCACGTTTGTTATGCTCTGCTGCTACTGATGGGTTGAGACTGCCAAGGTCGTAGTAGCGTGCTTGTTTGCCGCTTAGGTTGATACGATGGGTAAAGGCTTCCATAAACTGCCCACTTCCTTATGTTTTATTTTTATGATGATGGCGGTCTAGGGGGTGTCTTCGCCCAAAAACCCGCCGCTTTGACGCTGCCACAAGCGCGCATAGACGCCGCCTTGTGCCAACAGCTCGTCATGGCTACCTTGCTCGATGATTCGGCCTTTTTCCATCACCACCAGCCTATCGAGCGCGACGATGGTAGAGAGGCGATGGGCAATGGCAATCACAGTTTTGCCGGTCATGATATCGTTGAGGCTTTCGGTAATGGCAAACTCAATCTCAGAGTCAAGCGCGCTGGTGGCCTCGTCCAATAATAAGATCGGCGCGTTTTTTAGCATAACACGAGAGATGGCGATGCGCTGACGTTGACCGCCGGAGAGTTTGACGCCGCGTTCACCCACTTGGGTATCAAGACCTGTATTGCCTTTATCGTCATATAAGTCTTTGATAAAGTCCCATGCTTGGGCTTGTTTGGCGGCATGGATAATCTCTTCGTCAGAGGCGTCGGGACGGCCATAAGCGATGTTTTCACGTACGGTACGATGCAGCAGTGAGGTGTCTTGGGTCACCATACCGATCTGCTGACGCAGAGAGTCTTGTGTGACGTCATCGATCGCTTGACCATCGATATATATCTTGCCGCGATCGACATCAAAAAAGCGCAGCAGCAAGTTGACCAACGTGGATTTGCCCGCTCCTGAGCGCCCGACCAAGCCGATTTTTTCTCCTGGTTTGATATCCAAATAAAAGTCATCAAGCAGCTTGACCGAGTTGTCTTGCGCCATGTCAGTGGTCGCTACCGACGGTTTAAACGTTTTATCGGTGGCGTGATGGGTATCGTGGTCTTCATTCTCATAGCTAAAGTCGACATGATCAAAGACGATATGTCCCTCGGTGACGCTTAGTGCAGCTGCGTTTGGCTTATCGACGATCGTCTGCGGCGCGGATAGCGTGCGCATGCCGTCTTGTACCGTGCCGATACTCTCAAAGAGGCTGGCAGTCTGCCACATGATCCAGCGCGTCAGACCATTGAGCCGTAGCGCCATCGCCGTCGCCGCGGCAATCGCCCCGACCCCGACCGCGCTTTGTTGCCATAGATACAGACCAATCCCTGCGGTACTACTGACCAAAATTACACTGATAAGGTGGGTGAAGATCTCTAAATAACTGACCCAGCGCATCTGCGCATGTACCGTTCCTAAAAACTGCCCCATGGCGTTTTTGGCATAACCAAGCTCACGGCGTGAGTGGCTAAACAGCTTGACAGTCATGATATTGGCATAGGCATCGGTGATACGCCCCGTCATCAACGCGCGCGCGTCTGCTTGTACGATGGCGGTTTGTTTGAGCTTTGGAATAAAATACCATATCGCCAGCGCCACCAACCCAAACCACAGGATAAAGGGAATCAATAACAAGCTGTCTAAATTAAATAAAATAATCCCACTGGTCACAAAATATACGGTGACATACATAAACATATCTGTGACGGTCATCACCGTATCACGCACCGCAAGTGCGGTCTGCATGACCTTGGCCGAGACGCGTCCAGAAAATTCGTCTTGATAAAACTGCATGGACTGCCCAAGCATACGCTGATGAAAACGCCAGCGCATCTGCATGGGAAACACGCCTTGCAAGGTCTGAAAATGAATAAACGAGGATAAGGCAATCCAAAACGGGCTGACAATCATCACCGCCAGCATCAGCAGCAGCATATCGCCTTTTTCTAGCCATAAGTTCTGCGGCGTATAGACGCCAAGCCAGTCGACGATATCGCCAATCCACGCAAACAGCATCGCTTCATAGATACCGATGCCTGCTGACAACACCATAAACAGCAGCAGCCAGCCGCGCAGTCCCTTTGTACAAGCCCACAAAAACTGCAGCATACCGTCACGAGGCGAGGGCAGCGGCATGGGGGTGGTGGGGAAGGCCGGTAAGCGGTTTTCAAAAAAGCGAAATAGAGCATTCATAGGCAGTGATAAAACATCAATAGCAGTACGCCAAAACAAACGATGACAGTCGTTATTTTGAATCTTTACTTTGTGATTGGGAGTGCTGGCTATTTTAGCAAAATTCCCTGTCAGACCTGCAGGCTAATTGTAATTGCGTGCATATAGATGCCATGAATATCAGCACAATAAAACACCAAAAAGCCATTGTTGTATTGGAAATGTTTTGTTACATTCAGTGGTTTTATAGTGTTTACCATGGTTTTGTATTGCTGACGTGCGGTGTTGGTTTGACATAAATCAAGGGTAGAGGTAGGGGTTATGATGTATTTGGTGATAGCAGTACTGTGTAGTGTGGCCGTCTCGGTACTGCTCAAAATCCTGCGGCAAAAAAATATCGATATTCGCCAGACCATCGTCGCAGGTTATCCTGTGGCTTTTTTGCTGACATGGTTTTTATTAACGCCAGATGTCAGCGGCATCAGCACGCTTGGCAACGCTTGGGGCATTATTCTGGCGCTTGGGATACTGCTGCCGACGGTTTTTATTGTCTTGGGCCGTGCGATTGCATCGGTTGGCATGGTCGCAACCGATGCCGCCCAGCGTTTGTCGTTGATTATTCCCATTATCGCCGCTTTTTTATTATTTGGTGAGGTGCTGACGGGTACGCGAGTGCTTGGTTTGGTCTTAGGGTTTTTGGCGTTGGGGGCTTTGGTTTACCGGCCCAAACATACCGGCAGCGGCGCGCACGCTAGTATAAGCCCGCCCGCCGCGCGTACCTCGCTATGGCTATTTGGCGTATGGGCAGGCTATGGCATCGTCGATATCTTGTTTAAACAAGTCGCCAAACAAGGCACAGCCTTTCCACTGACGCTGTTTGTCAGCTTTGGCGTCGCAGGATTGTTATTGCTGATTTATTTGCTTGTGACACGCGTGCGTTGGCAGGGTAATGCCTTGGCAGCAGGGCTATTGCTGGGTGCTCTAAACATGGGCAATATCTATGCGTATGTGCGCGCCCACCAAGTATTGTCTGACTCTCCTAGTATTGTCTTTACTGGGATGAACGTCGGGGTCATCGCCGTCGCGACGCTCATCGGTGTGGCTGTGTTTAAAGAGCGGCTCGGTCGTATCAATGTGCTAGGCTTGCTGCTGGCGATTGGCTGTGTGGCGGTACTGTTTTTAGCATAAGAGTTTGATGTACGTGGTTTGGCATAAAACTCTTATATTTATAGTCGATGCACTTTAAAAGAGCATGGCGCTACTGGGATGCTGTTTTTAAACGTAAGTTGCGCAGCCTCTGAGAACGCCGCGCGCCAGTAAAATTTATACCAGTAGCGCGTTTAAGTTTATATAACCGTTTTATTTTCAACTGGCTATTTTCAACTGATATATCATAAAAATTGGCGGCGCTGTCACGCATCCTATATAGGCAGATAAAGCATCCTATGGTAAGGTTGTCTACAAATAGCAAGGCTCATATAGATTGAGTCGATTGGTGATGTTTGGTTTTAATCAATAAAAATAGGATACCTTTTCAATGGAATACCAAAAACAACGACAGCGTATAAAGGATGGTTCAGGGTTTATCGCCGCGCTTGATCAAAGTGGCGGCAGCACACCAAAAGCCCTAGAAAACTACGGCATCAGCAGCGATGCCTATGACAATGATGACGCGATGTTTGATCTAGTGCACGAGATGCGCGCGCGCATCATGACCTGCGACTGCTTTGATAATAAGCGCGTGCTGGGGGCAATTTTATTTGAAGACACCATGGAGCGTGAGGTCAATGGCAAGCCAACGGCAAACTATCTGTGGGAAGATAAAAACATCGTGCCGTTTTTGAAGGTGGATAAGGGTTTGGCCGAGCAAATGAGCGGCGTACAAGTCATGCGCCCGATGCCAGAGCTAGACGCGCTACTGGATAAAGCCAAAAACTATCCGGTATTTGGCACCAAAATGCGCTCAGTCATTTATGAGCCAAGTGTCGATGGGATTGAGCTGGTGGTACAGCAGCAGTTTGATGTGGCTAAGCAAATCCTCTCCAAAGGCTTTATGCCTATCGTAGAGCCTGAGGTTAATATCGATAGCGCCCAAAAGCATGAGTGTGAAGTGATACTCAAAGCGGATATTTTGCGTAACCTTGAGCGTCTAAATAACGACCATCAAGTGATGCTCAAACTAACCTTGCCCACCGACGGCGGATTCTATCAAGAGCTGATCGATCATCCAAAAGTGCTCAAAGTCGTGGCATTGTCTGGCGGTTATAGTCGTCGTGAGGCCTGCGAAAAGCTTAAGCAAAATCCTGGTATGATTGCCAGCTTCTCACGCGCGTTTACCGAAGGGTTGAGCAAACAACAAAGCGATAAAGAGTTTGCTGATACCATGAATGCCTCGATTGCAGAGATCTATCAGGCCTCAAATGTGTAAACAGCTCTTTGGCCAAGAAATACTTATCATAAAGAAATACTTATCATAAAAAAGCTCGCTTCTTATGCATGTAGAAGCGAGCTTTTTGCTATATAAAGTCATTAAATATACAGCAGTCAAATTAGAGAAGTTATACCTCTTTATACAGCTGTCGACCCTCGCTATGATATTTTTCAGTCATCTCTTGCATGCCTTGTTCAATCTCAGCTGCACTCATCGCTTCTGTGCCTAAGCTTTCTGCCGCATCCAAACCCTTGGCGTACTCACGGACGTTTTGGGTGATTTTCATCGAGCAAAACTTAGGCCCACACATCGAGCAAAAGTGTGCCGATTTATGCGCGTCTTTTGGCAGCGTTTCATCGTGATATTCGCGGGCGGTATCAGGATCGAGCGCCAGATTAAACTGATCATCCCAGCGGAATTCAAAGCGCGCCTTAGACAAGGCATTATCGCGAGCTTGCGCGCCTGGGTGACCCTTAGCCAGATCAGCGGCATGCGCGGCGATTTTATAGGTGATAATACCGTCTTTCACATCCTTTTTATTCGGCAGTCCTAAATGCTCTTTTGGTGTCACATAACAGAGCATGGCGGTGCCAAACCAGCCAATCATCGCCGCGCCGATGGCACTGGTGATATGGTCATAACCGGGTGCGATATCGGTGGTCAGCGGCCCTAAAGTATAAAACGGCGCGTCGCTGCAAGTCTCTAACTGCAAGTCCATATTTTCTTTGATGCGGTTCATCGCCACATGTCCGGGGCCTTCGATCATCACCTGTACATCGTGCTGCCATGCGATTTTTGTCAGCTCACCAAGCGTACGTAGCTCACCGAACTGCGCTTCGTCATTAGCATCTTGCAAGCAACCAGGACGTAGACCATCGCCTAGACTAAAGGCCACATCGTACTGCTTCATAATCTCGCAAATCTCTTCAAAATGGGTGTATAAAAAGCTCTCTGTATGATGAGCAAGGCACCACTGCGCCATGATAGAGCCGCCGCGAGAGACGATACCCGTCAAGCGATTGGCCGTCAGTGGCACATAGCGCAGCAGCACGCCTGCATGAATGGTGAAGTAATCAACGCCTTGTTCGGCTTGCTCGATAAGTGTATCGCGGAATATCTCCCACGTTAGGTCTTCGGCGATGCCGTCGACTTTTTCTAATGCTTGATAAATCGGTACCGTACCGATGGGCACAGGCGAGTTACGAATCAGCCATTCACGGGTCTCGTGGATATGATTGCCTGTCGACAAATCCATGATGGTGTCAGCGCCCCAGCGCGTCGCCCATGTCATTTTTGACACTTCTTCATCGATAGAGGAGCCGAGCGCTGAATTGCCGATATTGGCGTTAATCTTTACCAAAAAATTACGGCCGATAATCATCGGCTCAGACTCAGGGTGATTGATATTATTTGGGATAATGGCGCGACCGGCCGCGACCTCGCTACGCACAAACTCAGGGGTGATGATTTTTGGCGTATTGGCACCAAAGCTCTCGCCGTCATGTTGGCGCATATCGGTCAGTTCATGCTGTTTTTGCGTCTCACGAATGGCGATATATTCCATCTCAGGGGTGATGATACCGCGGCGCGCATAGTGCATCTGGGTGACATTGCCTGCTTTACCATTGACTTTTTTGGCACGGCGCGGCTTATCGATATGGGCAAACCGTAGATTGGCTGTGGTGATATCACGCGCACGCGCTTGCCCGTATGAGCTGGACAAACCGCTTAGCTGCTCTGTATCACCGCGCTCGGCTATCCAGCCCTCACGCAGTTTGGGCAAGCCGCGGGTTAGGTCAATTTGGGCATCAGGGTCGGTATAGACGCCTGAGGTGTCGTAGACATAAAACGGCGGGTTTTGCTCCCAGTCGGACTCATCCACGCCCTGAATAGGCGTGGGATCTAGCGTGATCTTGCGCATCGGCACTTGAATATCAGGTCTTGAGCCTTGGATATAGACTTTTTGTGAGGCGGGGAGAATGCGGTGCAGGTCGCGTGCGTCTTCTTCAAAGCGCGTGTCTTTAGCACTACGGTGCGCAGGGGTTTTTAGCGCGTCGGTTTTTTTGTCAGAAGCGTTTTGCTGGGTCTTTGGAGGTAGGGTTGAGGTTGTCATATGCTGTCCTAGCGTGTTGGTTTTTGAATAAAAGCAACACCGCCAGAAGCTGCGGGGGTAGCACTTATCATCTAGGCAATTTTTGCTGCGTCGTCGTCACTGGCTGTCAAATCTATCATCGCGAAAACCTGCCTTCGCGGAGGATGTCATCAACCTGTAAGCGACGCTTGGTATCCCTCATCATTATTGAGCACTACTTAACCCTATAAAGCTTAGCACCACCAAGCGGGTATTTAGGCTAACAGTCATGAGGATAACAAGGCATTTCTGCCCGTCTTTGCCATACATAATAAAGTGCTGAAGACTTCCCTGCGTCGGTACTAACCGCATCAGGTTCGGCGGGTGATCTCTCAGCGAATGTACAAAGGCAGTCAGCCATTCGTACACCGCACCCCGAGTCTGTCAGTGTTGTAAATCAGTCTCATACTAACAAACTTCTGCCATGAGGGCTACTGGTGTTTGACCATCGGTATGTCAATCAACGTGCGCAAAATACCGTGAATCATGACACGCAGGCTAATGAGCGTTAGCCTCAAGCGGCGACTGATTTGACCCTATTTGTCACGCACATAAAAGAGTTGGGCGGTTGTCATCAAACTGTCATAAAAACTTGTCAACATGTCACACATGTCACCAATCATGCTTTGTTCAATCGTTGTCAAACTTTAGGAGTCCTACATGCGTTATTCGTTATTGGCAGTCGCCGTTAGTTGCACCTTAGTACTCACCGCTTGTAATAAATCCACCGACACCGCAGAGTCAGCAGCGCAGAGTGACACCAGCGCGGCGACAGTGGCCGAAACCACCAGCACAGCGACATCCTCTCCAGCAAGCGATTTTAAATCAGCTGAAAACATCGCCATGAACATCACTGGTGCGGGCGCGTCGTTCCCGCAGCCTATCTATGCCAAATGGTCCTATGACTATAATGCCGCGACTGGCGGCCAGGTCAACTATCAGTCTATCGGCTCCTCAGGCGGTATCAAACAAATCCAAGCAAAAACCGTTGACTTTGGTGCCTCTGATGCCCCCATGACTCCTGAAGAGCTGGACGCGGCAGGCCTTATTCAGTTTCCAACCGTCATCGGCGGTGTGGTACCGATTGTCAATATCGATGGTGTCGGACCAGGTGAGCTAAAGCTGGACGGCGCAACCTTAGCCGATATCTATCTGGGTAAGATTAGCAAATGGAATGACCCTGCCATCACTGCCATGAACCCAGATTTGACCCTGCCAGATGCTGCCATTACCACCGTGTTTCGCTCAGATGGCTCAGGCACGACCTTTAACTTTACCGATTATCTAGCCAAAGTCTCAAACGATTGGAGTGACAGCGTGGGTGTCGATAAAACCGTCAAATGGCCTACCTCTGCCACAGGGGCAGGCGGTAAAGGCAACGAGGGCGTATCAAGCTATGTCAATCGCATGAAAAACGCTATCGGCTACGTCGAGTATGCTTACGCCAAGCAAAACAACATGGCACACGCTGCCCTAAAAAATGCGGCGGGCAACTTCGTGCAGCCATCTGCTGAGACCTTTGCTGCGGCAGGTGATATCGATTGGTCACAGCAAGCAGGGTTTTATAAAGTCATCACCAACTCTGAGACCGAGCAAGCGTGGCCCATCGCCGCTGCCACCTTTATCTTGGTACACAAGCAGCCAGAAAACCCGCAGCAAGTGGCTGGCGTGCTGAACTTCTTTGATTGGGCGTATGCCCAAGGTGATGATAGTGCCATGGCGCTTGATTATGTGCCTTTCTCCGATACGGCAGTGGCACTGTTTAAAGACAAGTGGAATGAGGTCAAAGGCCATGATGGTCAGCCTGTCTACACCCCAGCTCAGTAGTTTTTCTATATATGTATAGCAGCACTTGTAAGCCCCTTTGAGACACCTATTCTCCGGTGGTTGTCTCAAAGGTTTTATCACAACAAATTTAAAAATAGCGTCATTAATGACCGTTAATAGCACCCTTTATTAAGGTTTCATTTGCTGTGATAAGACCTGATGAGTCTTTTCAAGATTTTGATTTAATATTATTTAATGCTGAGACACTTATGAATGATTTAAGGTCGCAACTGGCAAAACAAAAACGTTACGACGCACTATTCGTCAATGCCACCAAGGCATTTGCCATTCTCGTGCTGCTATCTTTGGGCGGTATTTTGCTCTCTTTGATCATTGGCGCTTGGCCGAGTATTCAAGCATTTGGTCTCGGGTTTTATACCAGTAATAACTGGGATACGGTCGCCAATGAATACGGTGCGCTAGCGCCGATCTATGGCACGCTGGTGACGTCCTTTATCGCTATTTTAATTGCCGTGCCCGTCAGCTTTGGCATTGCGATTTTTTTGACCGAGATGTGTCCGATCTTCTTAAAAAAGCCCCTTGGTATCGCCATTGAGCTGCTGGCAGGTATTCCCTCTATCATCTACGGTATGTGGGGACTGTTTGTCTTTGCGCCGTTTTTTGGCGATCACATTCAGCCGTGGTTTATCGAACACGTCGGCCCACTGCCTATCATCGGTAAGCTGTTTACGGGTGCGCCAATGGGACTGGGCATGTTTACCGCCTCCTTGGTACTTGCCATTATGATTATTCCTTTTATTGCAGCTACCATGCGCGATGTTTTCTCTGTCGTGCCAGACCTGCTCAAAGAATCAGCTTATGGCATGGGTGCGACCACTTGGGAAGTGATGTTTAAGATTATCTTGCCCTATACCAAGGCAGGCGTGGTCGGCGGGGTTATCTTGGGACTGGGTCGGGCGCTGGGCGAGACCATGGCCGTGACCTTCCTTATTGGTAACGCCTTCAATATCAGCCCAAGTCTGTTTACCTCTGGCGTCACCATTACCTCAGCACTGGCCAATGAGTTTGCCGAAGCCTCCAGTGAGCTGCATCTGGCCTCGCTACTCCACCTTGGCCTCATACTATTTATCATCACCTTTATTGTGCTGTCGCTGGCTAAGCTCATGCTGATGCGTATGGATCAAAAAGCAGGCAATCGCTAATGATTCGATTGGTTTGATAGATTTTGATGATTATTGGTACTGATGAAAATATGGGAAATGAGTGTTATGTCTACTGATGCTATGAATTCAGCGTTACCTGCGCAGACTGGTTTTAATAGCCGCTACGACAAGCGCCTTTATAACAAACGGCGCTGGGCCAATAAGCTGGGCTTGGGCTTTGCCATGTCAGCGATGGTATTTGGCTTAATTTGGTTGTTTTGGATACTGGTGACGCTGTTTGTCGAAGGCTTTCAGGGTATGGTGCAAATGCCTATCTTTACCGCTGATACCCCGCCGCCGATGAGCGAAGGCGGCCTACGTAACGCCATTGTCGGTTCGGTGATGTTGGCGTTTTCGGGGTTGTTTATAGGCGCGCCCATTGGCCTGATGACAGGGATTTATTTGTCTGAGTTTGCGCAAGGCAGCCTGCTTGGCAAAGTGACGCGCTTTTTAAATGATATTTTGCTCTCTGCGCCATCGATTGTCATTGGTCTGTTTATTTATGCGCTGATGGTCAAAGGTCAAAGCTTCTCTGGGTGGGCGGGTGCACTAGCATTGGCACTGATTGTAGTGCCTGTGGTGGTACGCACGACTGAAAACATGCTCAATTTGGTGCCCAATAGCATTCGTGAAGCGGCCTATGCACTGGGCACGCCGAAGTGGAAGATGGTCACGCAAGTGACGATTAAGGCGGCTCGAGCGGGGCTGACCACAGGCGTATTGTTAGCCTTTGCCAGAATCACCGGTGAGACCGCACCGTTACTATTTACGGCATTGAATAATCAATACTTTAGTACCGATATGGGCCAGCCGATTGCCAACTTGCCAAACACCATTTATCAGTTTGCCATGAGCCCTTATGACAGCTGGCATGCACTTGCATGGGCCGCTGCATTGCTGATTACCGCTTCGGTACTGGTACTAAATGTATTGGCAAGGTTTATCGGTGGTCGCAGCTCCAGCAAATAGTCGCCAGAGTCGATAACGCCTACCGCCAAATCACTTTACATACAGCATTTACTTAAATTTATATTCATCAAGCTAGGTTGGATAACATTATGAATGACGTCATCAGCAAAACGCGTAGCACAGCAGATAGCAACACCTTTGATACGACCACAGCCAGCTTACTACATAGATCGATGGCGACACCCACGCAACTGTCGCAGCCAAATTCGGCAAACTTAACTAAGCAAACACTGCATGATATTCCCAAAGACATGCCAGCAGCGAAGATGCAGATTCGTGATTTAAGCTTTTATTACGGGGAGTTTCAGGCGCTAAAAAACATCAATATCGACATTCCTGATAAAAAAGTCACTGCCTTTATCGGCCCGTCAGGTTGCGGCAAGTCAACCCTGCTCCGTACCTTTAACCGTATGTATGATTTATATCCTGGCATGCGTGCAGAAGGCAGTATCAACCTCGATGGCAAAAATATCTTAGGCAAAGACATCGATGTCAATTTGCTACGCGCGCAAGTCGGTATGGTCTTTCAAAAGCCGACGCCGTTTCCGATGTCTATCTATGACAATGTCGCCTTTGGTGTGCGTCTTTATGAAAGACTAAGCAAAGCTGAGCTGGACAATCGGGTGGAATGGGCGCTAAAAAAATCGGCACTATGGCCGGAGGTAAAAGACAAGCTCAAAGCCTCAGGTTTGTCGTTATCAGGCGGTCAGCAGCAGCGTCTGTGTATCGCTCGTAGTGTCGCTACCAAACCTGAAGTGCTGCTACTTGATGAGCCAACTTCGGCGCTTGACCCACTCTCGACAGGCGCTATTGAAGATCTGATCGAAGACCTAAAAAACGACTACACCATCGCCATCGTCACTCACAACATGCAGCAGGCGGCGCGCGTCTCAGACTATACGGTCTATATGTATCTGGGCGATATGGTTGAGATGGGCGAGACAAATCAAGTATTTACCACGCCGGCGCAAAAAGCCACGGAAGACTATATTACGGGGCGTTATGGCTAATGCTGTACAGATTAAAACTATCGTTAATTTTCAATAACAACAATACAGCTATGCCAGCAGCACGCCATTAATATACAGATATTCAGGGAATACCTCTTATGCAAAGTGACAAGCACATCTCCAAAAGTTTTGATCAAGATTTGGATGAAGCCATTCGTCTGTTTTTGGTGATGGGCGACCATGCGGCTAGCCAAGTTGCCAAAGCCATTCATGCCCTTATCGACAAGAATGAAACACTGGCGCAAGAAGTCATCGAGATGGATTTTGAAATCAATCGGCAGGAAGTCGAGCTCGATGAGCATATCTTGTTATTGGTCGCCAAGCGTCAGCCTGCGGCCAGTGATTTGCGTTTGGTGATGTCCATCAGTAAAGGTGTGGTGGATCTGGAGCGCATCGGCGATGAAGCGGTCAAAATTGCCAAAATGGCCAATAAGCTCGCCGCCCAAGGCAAGTCAGCGTATGGCTATGCCGAAGTGCAGCACCTGAGCAATCAGGTGCGTCTGATGCTGCACAATGCGCTAGAGGCCTTTAGTCAGTCCAATGCTGAGCAGGCGTTTGAGGTAATGCGCAATGATGATGTGGTCAATGAGGAATATCAATCAGCGATGCGTGCGTTGATGACTTATATCATGGAGGACGCGCGCCACGTCTCCAAGGTCATCAATATCGTGTGGGTGTTGCGCGCGCTCGAGCGTATTGGTGATCATGCGCAAAACATCGCCGAGCTGGTCATCAACTATATCAGCGGCCAAGATGTACGCCACTCAGACTATGCACTGGTCGAAAAAGCCGTGCAAGAAGCCAATGATCGGATGGCGGCGCGTCACGTTGGCGCAATGTCAGCGAATATGTCAGCCAGCATGTCAACCACTAACAGTGAATTGCCAGATACGGATTAAAGGTGATAAGGGAATTTATAAAAATCCTACCTTGTGTGCACTAAGTGTGCACTAAAAAAACGCGCTATTTAAAGATAGCGCGTTCTAATATTTAACATATAGTCGATACACTCTAAAAATGTCATAGCGCTACTGGGATGAATTTTGCGCAGCCTCTGGGAACGCAGCACGCAAGTAAAATTTACACCAGTAGCGCGTTTAAATCCATAACAGTTTTACATTCAGCTAACTATACTGATATAAGTATAAAAGTGATGCCGAGTTTTTATTTTTCTGGTGTCCAGCCCTGCGCGCGCTCATAATCTTCGTTGTCCAAAAACTTCTCACGCTGCTCGGTCAAAAACTTTTTGGCCTCAGGGTCCATCATGCTGAGATGGTTTTCGTTGATTAGCATGGTTTGCTGCTCTAGCCATTCTTTCCACGCTTTGTCAGAGACTGTTTCTTGTAGCTCTTTGCCTTTTTGGTTGGGGAAGGGTGGGTGCGGCATTTTTGGCAGCTCTTGCTTGTATTTGCGGCAAAACACGGTATTGGCTTGCGGGTTAAAAGTCTCAGTCATTAGAGGCTCCTTATAAACTATGAATATCACCCTATGATAACGATCTGAGTAAATTTAGCAAAGGCTATCGGGTGTATAGACGGTAACAGCTAAGTTGTTTGATGAAAGTTTTGGCGATGTGATGACAAAAAACACCCGCGCTAAGTCATAAGTGCTAGGCGCGGGTGTTGTATAGTGAGTTCAGGATAAAAAAGATACAGTGGGACTGGGATGAATTTTACGCAGCATCTGTCCGCACAGGCACAGCACACAAGGAAAATTTATACCTGTTCTGCGTCGAAATATCATGTCTCTGTTTATGCAAATTATGCAAAAGCTTTTAAGCGCGCGCGGCCATTAACCACCGCTTGTTTGACCTGATTGGGCGCGGTACCACCCAAATGATCACGGGCGGCGAGTGAGCCCTCTAGCGTTAGGTAATCAAAGACGTCATCGCCGATCGCGTCGCTAAATTGCTGAAGCTGCGCCAATGATAAGTCACTTAAATCAACGCCCTCTTTGATGCCTAAAGCCACCGCGTTGCCGACCACTTCATGGGCATCGCGGAATGCCACGCCTTGACGTACTAGGTAATCTGCCAAATCAGTCGCTGTCGCATAGCCCTTCATGGTCGCTTGACGCATACTGTCTTTATTTGGTGTGATGTTTGGTAGCATATCAGCGAATGCCAGTAGCGAACCTGTCAAGGTATCGACGCAGTCAAATAACGGCTCTTTGTCTTCTTGATTGTCTTTATTATACGCAAGCGGTTGGCTTTTCATCAGACTTAACAATGTCATTAATTGACCAAAGACCCGCGCCGCTTTACCGCGTACCAGCTCTGGCACGTCAGGGTTTTTCTTTTGCGGCATGATCGACGAGCCAGTACAGAAGCGATCGGGTATCTGTACAAAGTTAAACTGCGCCGACATCCATAGGATAATCTCTTCACTCATGCGTGACATATGCATCATAAGGATAGAGGCCGCCGAGGTAAACTCAATGGCAAAATCTCGGTCTGAGACCGCATCGAGTGAGTTTTGGCAAATGCCATCAAACCCTAGCAGTCTGGCGGTGATGGTACGGTCAATCGGAAAGGTCGTACCAGCAAGCGCGGCACTACCAAGTGGCATCTGATTGATACGGCGACGGGCGTCGACGAGGCGCTCGGTATCGCGGTAGAGCATCTCAAACCATGCCATCACGTGATGGCCAAAGCTGACAGGCTGCGCGGTTTGTAGATGCGTAAAGCCTGGCATGATGGTGTCCGTATGCTGCTCGGCCAAATCCAGCAAGCCGTTTTGTAAACGCACCAACAGCGCGATGATGTTGTCGGTTTCTTCGCGTAGCCACAGGCGGATATCGGTGGCCACCTGATCGTTACGGCTACGGCCAGTGTGTAGTTTTTTGCCCACCGCGCCGACGATATCAGTCAGACGTGACTCGACGTTCATGTGTACGTCTTCTAGGGTGATAGACCAATTAAACTCGCCTGCTTCAATCTCAGCTAATACCTGCTGTAGACCATCGATGATGGTCGCCACCTCATCAGCGGTCAAAATCCCGCATTCTTTGAGCATGGTCGCATGAGCGATAGAGCCTTGGATATCATGTCGAGCAAAGCGTTGATCAAAGCCGACTGAAGCGGTGAAAGCGGCCACAAAGCTGTCCGTCGCTTCACTAAAGCGTCCGCCCCACATCTGCTGGCCTGGCGCGCTGGCAGGACTGTTTTGCGCCGTGTTATTTGTTGTAGAGTCATCTGTGCTAGAATCAGAGACTGACACGTTTTTATTTAATTCAGGATTACTAGGGTTTGAAGAGTTGGCGTTCATATCGATACAAGACAAGTCAAGAGAATAAGAACTCAAGTATAGCAAATGATGAGGTTGCCTTACTAGCGGAGCGCTTAGAGTTTTTTATCCCCAAGCTCATGGAAGTCATGAAGCCTTGGCAATGGCTGATTTATATCTTTTTTTGGTCGCTGTTTGTGACGGTGATCGACCGCCATGACCTAGCTACTTGGTCTGACTTTATAATCAAGTTTGGCAGCCGAGTGATACAAAACACCTTAAGCATCATCCCTTCTTTATATATCATCGATTATCTGCGCCCTGTCTTTAAGAGCATGAGCATACCCAAGGTCAGTATGTATGTGCTCGCCATCCTTATGCTGGCCTCTGCTGTCTCTATGGTGCTGGTCTTGCTGGTCATGATAAACATGGGCTGGCACGAATACAGCCTACAAAATTTCGTGTTAGAAGTGATTTTTGACTTAATCCTTGCAGGCGGTTTTACCTTGGTGTTTTTGTTGTACTTTTTGCGCCGTTATCGTGAGATGAATGCCCTGAATCAATCCTTTGAGCACAAACTAAACGCCCAAAACGACTTAATCAAAGCCCGTATCACGCCGCATTTTTTCTTTAATACCATCAACACTCTGGTATCGCTGATTGAGTCCAATCCAGAACGCGCCTCCCAGTTACTACAGCACGTCTCAGCGCTGTTTCGCGCCAGCTTTAGTGGCGCGCGTGAGATCAGCTTTGAAGAAGAGATCGCTTTGTGTGAGCACTATTTGGCCATCGAGTCTAGCCGGCTATCTGACAAGCTTGATGTCACTTGGCAACTGCCAGATGAAGACATTATGTATGACATGGTCATCACCGCTTTGACGCTGCAAAGTGTGCTAGAAAAAATGCTCCTTAACGTGGTGGAAATGACCACAGAGACGATTTTTATTCATATCAAAGTCACTTGGTATGAGCACCGCGTCACCATCACCATCAGCGTCCAGCTCCCCAAAAAAACTTTGATGATCAATCATGACTTGCGCCAGCACATGAATTTTTATATCCAAGCAGAGCGTCTGCGCTCGTACTTTGGCCAAAGCGCCGATATCAGAAGCAAAGTGACCAACAGTCAAATCATTACCTTGATTGATTATCCGCTACAAGACGTCGGGATATAGTGGTCTGTCATCTAGCTATCTGTAAGCTAGCGATTATCAATAGATATTTATTAATAATACAAACTTTTGTTCAATACGATTAATATAAAGTATGGCACAATTATTGCACCATACAGTTTATAATCGGCACGATAATCGTCAATATCTACTATATATTTGACCGATCAATAAGCGCGGCCAGACCTACATTAAATGTTTAAAATACCTGCAATAATCAAACATTTTTTTATGCTAAGTCCTTGGGCGTTAGTGTTATTATTGATAGTAGGTTGATGAATTATTTCACTAAATCGTATTAAGTATGTCCTAAGACAGGAGTTTGCATGCGGATCGTAGTCTGCGATGATGAGCCATTGGCGCGCGAGCGTTTGGTCAGAATTGTACAAGAGTCAGGCCATCAGGTGGTGGCACAAGCCACGACAGGGGCAGAAGCCATTGTCGCTGTCAAAACCCAGCAGCCAGATATCATATTATTAGACATTCGTATGCCTGAGATGGATGGGGTGCGCTGTGCGCAAGCGCTAAACGAGCTTGAGCATCCGCCAGCCATTATCTTTGTCACCGCCTACGATCACTATGCTATTGCTGCTCTTAAAGCCAATGCCATCGGCTACTTGCTCAAACCTGCCAACAAAGATGAGCTGCTGGAGGCGCTAAACAAAGCCAAAACTCTAAACGCCGCCCAGCTCAACGAAATCCGTAAGCTTGAGGACCCGACAGCGCGGCCAATACGTGAGCATATCGCCGCTCGTACCCATCGCGGCGTCGAATTGATTAAACTCACAGACATCTACTACTTTACTGCCGATCAAAAATACGTCAAAGTCCGTCACAAGGATGGTATCGTATTGATTGATGAGACACTAAAAGAGCTTGAGCAAGAGTTTGAAGACCGGTTGTTTCGCGTCCATCGCAATGCCATTATCAATCTGAGCTTTTTGGACTACTTAGAAACCTTGGATGCCGGCCAATATCAAGTGCGCTTTAAAGGCATCGATGAGACATTGGCGGTGAGTCGTCGCCACCTGCCAGCCTTACGTGATAAAATCCAAAGCATGTAAAACGCTGTCTGTAACTGACTGTTTTTGTAGAGAAATAATCATCCCATATCATCAAACCCTTATTTATGCTTAAATAGGGGTATTTTTTTGCGTCAGCGTTTACTATCAACGAGTGATAGCGCCCATTTTTGTGGCAAATCGACCGTATCGTTTCATATAGAGATGATTCGCACTGATATTGTATATCAAACTTATTGAGGCCTTTTATGAGCAATCTGCAGCAACCTGCTTTGACTACCTTAAACATCGCCACGCGCCAAAGCCCATTAGCCTTATGGCAAGCTGAGCATATCCGCGATCGTCTGTTGGCGCTATATCCTGAGATGACGATTAATTTGCTAAAAATCGTCACTAAGGGTGACAAAATTTTGGACACGCCACTGGCAAAAATTGGCGGCAAAGGTTTGTTTGTCAAAGAGCTTGAGCAAGCGCTTTATAATAAAGACGCAGATATCGCCGTGCATTCGCTAAAAGATGTGCCCATGCAGCTGCCTGAAGGTTTGACGTTGGGGGTGTACTGCAAGCGCGCCGCCCCGACCGATGCGTTTGTATCCAATACATACGATAGTATCGATGCGTTGCCGCAAGGCGCTGTCGTTGGCACCTCAAGCTTGCGCCGTCAGTGTCAAATCAAGGCTTATCGCCCAGATCTACAAATCAAAACCCTGCGCGGTAACGTTGGTACCCGTTTGAGCAAATTGGACGCAGGCGAGTATGACGCGATTATTTTGGCCACCAGTGGTTTGCAGCGTATTGAGCTGGACGAGCGTATTCGCGGTGAGCTGGATATCGATGCTTGTCTGCCTGCGGTTGGGCAAGGAGCGTTGGCGATTGAGTGCCGCGAGGGCGATGATGCAGTATTGCAGCTATTGGCGCCGCTAAATGATAATAAAGCGCGTATTCGCCTGATTGCTGAGCGTGCCCTCAACCGTCATTTAGAAGGCGGCTGTCAGGTACCGATCGCAGCCTATGCGGTCTTGCAAATGGCAGACGAGACCGAGGATGACCGTGCGAAAAATACCGAAAATGGCAACAATGACGACGGCAACATATTGTGGCTGCGCGGGCGCGTGGGGCAGGCCGATGGTAGCGAGCTGCTAAAAGCAGAAAAACGCATTGCCTTAACTGGTAACCAAGACGAGCAAGAAGCTCAGGCCAATCAGCTGGGTATCGATGTGGCTGATATGTTACTTGCAGATGGCGCAGGCGCTATTTTATCAGCGATTTATGATACCAAATAATACGCAGATACCGCCGTCTAAGCTGCAAGCCAGTAATTAAGACAGGTTTGCGACTTCTTTATTTCTTTCGATTTTTGTCATGGTACGTCTATGTCATCTACCTCATCTCATCCAACATCTACCGCTCGGCATAAGAGTGCGGCCCCATCAGCGCCTACGCGCGTGGTCATCAATACCAGACCGGTAGAGCGTGCCGCTCCGCTGACGCAGCACCTACAAGCTGCGGGTCTAAGCGTGGTAGAGATTCCGATGCTGACGCTACAGCCGCGTCCTACCACAGATGTGGACATGGCGCTGATGCGTCAGTGGTTTGCAGGCGACTATCAGGCACTGGTCATCGTCAGTCCTACGGCAGCAGCAGCGGGACTAGCGGTTTGGCAAGCGCTTGCCCGCGAGAGCCATGCCCAGCACTCTGAGACGAATGGTGATAACCAAAATGATGAAAGCCAAAAAACCACCGAGCTGCAAACCCTCAGCGCTCCCAGTCACTTGATTGCGGTAGGAGAAGCGACAGCTGCGGTCTTAAATGAGGCAAAAATCAAGGCGGCAAGCTATCACGTGCTGCAGCCGCGCGTGGCCAATAATGAAGGCATGCTTGCGATGCCAGAGATCGACAGCTTGCAAGCAGGGGACAAGCTGTTGGTATGGCGCGGTCTTGGTGGCCGCCGTTTATTGGTCAACACGTTACAAGCGCGCGGTGTCCATATCGATAGTATCGCTTGGTACGAGCGTATCATGCCTCATGAGGCCTGTAGGCAATACAACCAGTGGTTACAGCAGTTTGCTACGGCCGCTTCTTTGCCTAGCTCTCCATCATCAACATTAGCATCAGCACCAGAACTTGCAGAACCAGCAGCGCCAAGCACCGCTCAGCATCCAAAGCCTATACCCAAACAGTCAAAACCGGTCGTTATCATTAGTAGTGCCACCGCCTTTGAGCATTGGCGGCAAGTGGTCAGTCAAGGTAAGCGACAAGCAACTGATGAAACGAGTGCTAAGGATACTGTAAAGCAGCCATTGGCAGACAGTACAGGGACTGATGGGTTGCCCAAGCTCAAGCTGTCGGACTTTGCTTATGTGGTGCTAGGTGAGCGCTTGGCCAATATGGTGGCCGATGAGCAGTTGAGCTACTGGCGGGTGGAGGATTTGGCACCAGCCACCATACTGGCTGCGATCAGTGCTTGATACGCCTAGGATATGGCTGTTTTGTCATCAGGATGCGTCTTCATGTTTCATACGGCTTGCGACAACCATGACCCAATCTACCAGTAACGGTGCTGTACTATGTCTATGAACCCTGAGTCTTCATCCAAGGACCCTTCTGCTATTCAGCAGCGCCGGCAAGCAAATATGCTACTCATACGCTTGCAATGGCTGACGATTTTATTGCTTATCGCCGCCTTACTCTGGTTATATATCAGCCAGCAGCGTTTTGAGCAGAGTGTTCACGAGCGTCTGCAAAGTAACGAGCAAGTCATCAGCCGTTTAAACGAGATGGATGATCGCTTGTTTGCCATGAGTCAGCAGACCCTACCTGAGCCGCGCGTGGCAGCCAGTAGCCAAGCGCAAAATCAGCTGGATTTACTACGTATTCAAATAAAAGCGGTGGATAGGCTGCTGGTGGATAACAACGATAGCGCGGCGATTGATTTGCTGCGGGGGTTACACTGGCAGCTGTCGCAAAGCAGTAATGAGATTGCCCCTGCGCTGACGGTGGTGATTAAGCAAAGCCTGCTAAAAGACATTGAGCGCCTACAAGCACAAAGCGCGCAGCCAAGTCCATGGCAGATGCATAACTTGGCCATGCAAAACATCCAAACCTTTTTGCAGCGCCATGAGCGTTACGATCATAAAGAGGGTAGCAAGGACAATAAAAACTCAGCTGAAGACACAGCTAAAAATAAGGAGGCACTGACCCGTAGGCAGCTGGCCATCCACGAGACCATTATGACGCTCAATTTGGCCATGCAAGCCAGCAATATGCGCGACCGTGGGCAGCTCATCAGTTATCTGTCGCAGGCACGCAAACAGCTCATAACCTTCACACCAAGCGCTGATGAGCGGCAGAAACAGACGGTCAACCCGCAAGCGTCAGATCAAACGGCCAATATCACGATGATGCAAGCCCCCAACGACGTGGCAGAGGTGATAAATTGGCTAGATCAATTGATTGCCGAAGCACCCAAGCCCACGGCGCTATTGACCACGCAAGTCTTAGCCAAACCGCAGCGCTAGTGCTGGGTGCTTGACGATAAGACACACCCAAATAATAAAAAATAGGATGATAAAAAAGGATACTTTATGAACCGCTCTCTACCAACCGATTTACCGACAGTTAATGAGCCTCTGCCGACTGAGCTGGCTCACTATCCCGTTATCCATCATCAGCCGATTCACTGGGGCGAGATGGACGCCTTTAACCATCTAAATAACGTGGTGTTTTATCGTTATGCTGAGTCAGCGCGTATTGCTTATCTGCAGGCATTAGGCATGTTTGATGGCAGCATGGTGACGGTATTGGCGCAGTCAAGCTGTCAGTATTTGCGTCCTGTGGTTTACCCTGATACTTTGTTATTAGGGGTGCGCTGCCAGCGCTTGGGCCGTACCAGTATCGTGATGGAGTATAGTTACTATAGTACGGCGCAAAGTTTGGTAGTGGCGACGGCTGAGGCGGTGGTGGTGCGTTTGGACAGCGCTGGCAAAGACAAATTGCCGTGGAGCAGCGCCGAGCGCACGCGCCTATTGGCATTAGAAGCGACCGTTGGTCATACGCCTGAGGTTTGAGCGTCAACTTTTATAAAAATTACTTGCACATAAAAAAAGCACGCTCAATTTATAAGCGTGCTTTTTTTATGATTGATAAGGCTATTTAATCACTATCGAATAGTGATTAAATAACGATCACAGCGCCTAGCCTTGCTTGGGTGCATGCACAAAATCTACTACGTTTAGATCAAAACCTGATAGTGCATAAAACTTCATGGGTGATGACAATAAGCGCATATCACGCACGCCTAAATGACGCAAAATCTGTGCGCCAACCCCGATGCTACGATACGGCTGCTGGGTGATGGTTGATTGCGATTGATTGTCCGCCGCTTTATCCAGCGCATCGCCTAGATCAACGGGCTGATTGCTACCAATCCAAACCAGCACGCCGCGCTCCGAGGCGCTGATTTCTTCCAACGCTGACTGTACGCTCCAGCCACTACGACCCGTCATATCGTTTTTGGCGGCAAACAAGTCACGCAGCGGATGGAAGCCATGGACACGGACAGTACTGACGCCTTCGCTGACATCGCCCTTGACCAACGCCAAATGCGTCTCTTCAGCGCCAAACTCACGGAAGCGGTGCAAGGTAAAAGTCCCATGCTCGGTCTCAAAAGGACGCGTCTCTACTTCTTCTACCGTTTGCTCGTTGGCGATACGGTAATTGATCAGATCAGCGATTGTGCCCATCTTGATGCCGTGCTCTTTGGCAAAGATTTCAAGATCGTCACGACGTGCCATCGTACCATCAGCGTTGATAATCTCGACGATGACTGCTGCAGGCTCCAATCCTGCTAGGCGAGCCAAGTCGCAGCCTGCTTCGGTGTGGCCGGCACGGTGCAGGACGCCGCCGTTTTGTGCCATGATAGGGAAGATATGGCCAGGTTGTACGATGTCTTCGGGTTTGGCTGATGCAGAGACCGCAGCCTGAATAGTGCGCGCACGGTCAGCCGCTGAGATACCTGTGGTGACGCCTTCAGCCGCTTCGATAGACACTGTAAAGTTGGTGCTAAACTTTGCTTCGTTGCGATCAGACATTAGCGGTAGTGCTAGCTGTTGGCAGCGCGCTTGCGATAGGGTCAGACACACTAGGCCGCGAGCATGGGTGATCATAAAGTTGATGTCTTCAGGGCGTACATGGGTGGCGGCCATGATGATATCGCCTTCGTTTTCGCGGTCTTCATCATCCATCAAGATGACCATTTTTCCAGCACGGATGTCTTCGATAATCTCAGGAATGGTATTTAAACTCATAGTAAGTCTCAATATTTTATTATGTGTAGATAGGTGTGAGGTAACATATATAGCATGATCCGCCTATTGTAACAGCCGCTGACGCCATAGGCTGTTGTGATTAGGCAACGCGCCGCTGGCTACATTTATTCGATGATGGGCACGCCCCGGCTATAGGTACGGACGCTAGGCACGATTGTCTCATTGCTTATATATCATTATGAGGACATTTTAACGCTTTTCATCCTATCGTGCTGCCCCATCTCCAAACTATATCCCGAAGTCTGTCAAAAACAGCGTTCAGTATTACTAATAAACGGGTAGGTTTTAAGAGTTACTGGCAGATTGGGATTTTAGCCAGTCCATAAACTGTTTGCTGTGCTGCTCGCGCTGATTATCAGCAAAATAATAAAAGCGCGTACCCAGCAGCGTATCTGGCAGATAATGCTGCGGATAATAATGATTGGGATAGTCGTGTGGATAGGCGTAGCCCTGCCCATAGCCTTGATGTCGCATCAATTTGGTCACGCCATTGCGCAGATGTAGTGGTACGGGAGAGGCGTCTTTTTCTGCCAAGGCCATCGCCGCATTTATCGCTTTATAAGTGCTGTTACTTTTGGCACTGGTCGCCAGATACACCACCACTTGTCCTAAGATAATGCGCGCCTCTGGCATACCGATGGACTGAACGCTACGCAGGGCGGCATCAGCGAGGAGTAGGGCATTGGGGTTAGCATTGCCGATATCTTCGCTCGCCAAGATGACCAAGCGCCGCGCGATAAACTCAGCTGGCTCTCCGCCCACCAGCATCCGCGCCATCCAGTAGAGCGCCGCATCAGGGTCGGAGCCGCGCACGGACTTTATCATGGCTGAGACAATATCGTAATGCTGTTCGCCGTCTTTGTCATAGCGTACCAGCGCCGTTTGCGCGACGCGAGCGACCAGCGCATCATCGATGATCAGCGGCGATTGTCTGGTATCCGCCGTTTGTATGGCCAGCTCTAGCAGGTTAAGTGCCTTTCTGGCATCGCCGTGCGCCAGTTGGCTAATGGTGTCTTGTGCCTGCAAATCCACGGCCAAGTCTTTGAAAATGCTATCTTCTGAAATGGCGCGCTGCAATACGGCGGCGATTTGTTCGGGTGTCAGTGGCTCCAAACGATAAACCTGACAACGCGATAGCAAAGCATTGTTGACGCTAAATGAGGGGTTTTCGGTAGTTGCCCCAATCAAGGTAATATCCCCAGACTCGACCGCGCCAAGTAAGGCATCTTGCTGCGCTTTGTTAAAGCGGTGGATCTCATCGATAAACACCACCGGCGACTCAAAGCTCAACGAGCCTTTAGTCTCCAGCACTTCGCGTAACTGCTTGACACCCGTATTGAGTGCCGACAACGCGTGAAACGGCCGGCCCACGGCATCAGCCAATAGCATAGCAATGGTGGTTTTGCCGATGCCTGCCTCACCGTGCAAGATAATGGAGGGCAGATGGCCTTGCTCGACCAAGCGTCGTAGCGGTGCCCCAGCTGACAGCAGATGCTCTTGACCGATGATGGCATCGAGCGTCGCTGGGCGCATGCGCTGGGCAAGCGGGGTATCGGCATGAAAGTTTGGCGGCATAACACTCTCTATCGTTAATCAATGGGGCGGCAAAAGGATAGTCAATATAAAAGCACAGGCTCAGTATCAAATTAAAATGTATCGACTATATGTCATAGGATATCAATGACGCGTAGCACTATCCTAGCACTCCTTACCCTAATGTATAACTTATGTCTTCGCGGCTTTTATTCTTATGTCAAAAGCCTTATTAAACAAATAAGACAGCACCAGTTATAAAAGCACTGGTACTTCCTAGGTATTTATCTAGGCACTTATATCTTATATAACGGCACTTATCCTATACGGTACTTATATTATGCACCTACATAACGGCATTGATTGTTTATGATACGTGAGACCATACAGCAGTTATTGAGCCAAGCGCGGCGTTTATCAAGTCATCAGCGCCCAAAGAGACGGTCGCGCCATCTGAGCGCAGGTGAGGTTGCGCTGGCACGCTCGGTATTTGGTGACAGTATTCGGCTGGAGGATGTGCAATTAAAAACAGCATGGTGGGTGCTTAGACATTATGCTGTCAGCCCCAATGGTCATATTTACTTTCACCCAGCAGACTGGATTACAGATTTTAGCCAATCCTCCTTAAGTAAGCAAAGTTGGCTGATACATGAGCTAACGCACGTTTGGCAGCTACAGCAGGGTATCAAGGTAGTACGCGGGGCGTTGGTTGATCGGCGTTATGACTACGTATTTACAGTAGGCAAGCCCTTTTTTAAATATGGTATCGAGCAGCAGGCGCGTATGGTGCAGGACTATTTTGTCCGCCGCCAGCGTGGTCAGGACTGCCGTGATTTTGAGCGCTGTATACCGTTTTTGACGACCGCTTCTGGAGTCTGATGTTATATGATTAATGCCACAAGTCTACTGTTGTCATCAATCTACTGTCAATGTCGCCAGCTCGACACTCCGTTCACAATTGACGCTTCTTATTAGCATCAATAACCACTATGATAAAAGTATGCTAAATGGTGCTATGAGAGGTTTATGAGCCAGACGCTAGCACAGTATCGCCAGCATCGGATAGCGGTGATACGCCTACCTTTTATTATTTTGCGTCAACTCATTGTTTTGCGTCTTTACGTCAACAAAGGATATGTACTCTGATGTATAAATTTTTACCAGATAAAGCAAAGGGTCATGATACCGCTCATGATAGTCATATGAATAAAACACCATCACCTAATAGTAAATATGCTGCCACGACTATACTGGCTGCGACGTTGAGTGGTGCATTGCTACTCGGCGGCTGCCAACAGCAGACCGAGACCGCGCCTGTCGTCGATGATAGCCAAGCGACTGAGCAAGTAGCTAGCGAAGACAGCAAGCCTGTACCACAAAGTGAATCGGCGGCGGCGCGTATCAAGCAGTTTGAGCCAATTTTTGTCACGCAAATGCAAAGGCTGCAGCGCCGGCTACAAGCCGAGTACGAGTCGCTGCAAGCGGCAGACTCGCCCCAAAGCGCAGAAGACTTATTGTTAAATAGTGCGGAGACAGCAGGCGATAATACGACAAATAGCGGTGACGCCGCGCCTGCCGATAACGATAGCAACGTCGATGCTAATGCTAACTCTAATACTAATATCAGTGCTAATGCCAATGCCGCCGCGACGGCTCAAAATAGTGAGCGTGGCGATGAGGCAGCAGCAGACATCAATACCAGCACAGAAGTGGGCGAGCGCGATTTGACCGTCCTCAAACGTATTAGCCTCGAGCCGCGCAAGCCTGTCATGCAAACAGAAGATGAGATCGTCGACAGCTACCAGCAGGCAACGGCGGCACTTTATCAGCCAGTGATCACGCCGCTGAGCGCTGACGAGGTAGATACCTTGATAAACATAGCGACTTTGGTGCCGCAATTGTTTGAGCATGCTGAGATTGCAGGTAGGCTCAGTGCCAAAAGTCCGGCGCTGGCACGTCTTATCATTCAGCATCAGGTTTGGGAGCAGATAGAGGCGCAGCAAGTCATCGATATGCAGCAAATGAAGCTCAATCAACAACAAGAGTTTGAAGCGCTTATGGCCAAGTTTAACGAGACCATCAAGGGTTATGATGAGCAAATTGCCAAGTACGAAAAAACGCTTGAAGCATTTGAATAAAAATCCATCGCTCAGGTTATAACGGCGACAGCCAGCATCAAAGTGCTTATCTATCGACCATAAAAAATCCCGCATATAGCGGGATTTTTTATGATTATTTTATACACATGCCGTATCTAAGCAGATTACTTGCGGTCTTCTACTTTGACAAAGTCACGATGCGTCTCGCCAGTGTATAGCTGACGTGGGCGACCGATTTTGAACGGTGCGCTGTGCATCTCTAACCAGTGGCTGATCCAGCCTGAGGTACGCGCCAATGAGAAGATGACAGTAAACATAGACGTTGGGATACCGATGGCTTTTAGGATGATGCCAGAGTAGAAGTCAACGTTTGGATACAGGTTACGCTCAACGAAGAACGGATCTTCTAAAGCGATTTTTTCTAGTGCCATGGCCAGTTCAAGCTTAGGATCGTTGATGCCTAGTGCGCCGAGTACTTCATCACAGGTCTCTTTCATGACTTGGGCGCGTGGGTCGAAGTTTTTGTAAACACGGTGACCAAAGCCCATGAGCTTCACTTCACGGCTCTTCACTTTTTCCATAAATGCTGGCACGTTTTCGACAGTACCGATTTCATCTAGCATCTCAAGCACAGCTTCGTTGGCGCCGCCATGTGATGGACCCCAAAGGGCGGCGATACCAGCGGCGATACAGGCGTAAGGGTTGGCACCCGTTGAGCCAGCTAGGCGCACAGTAGAGGTCGAGGCGTTTTGCTCATGGTCTGCGTGCAAGGTGAAGATTTTGTCCATCGCGCGGGTGACCACGTCGTTTGGCTCATAGTCCACATCAGCAGGCGTGGCAAACATCATGTACAAGAAGTTTTCCGCGTAGCTAAAGTCGTTGCGTGGATACATGAACGGTTCGCCCTGCGAGTATTTATAACTCATCGCCGCAAGCGTTGGCATTTTTGCGATCAGACGAATGGCAGTGATTTCGCGGTGCTCTTCGTTGCTGACGTCTAGGTTGTCATGATAAAACGCTGACAAGGCACCCACAACGCCCACCATAATCGCCATTGGATGCGCGTCACGGCGGAAGCCTTCAAAGAATTTACGTAATTGGTCATGTACGCCTGTGTGCTTACGGATTTTTTCAAAAAAGTCCGCTTTTTGCTCGGCGTTTGGCAAGTCGCCATGAATCAAGGCATAGGCCACTTCTAGGTATTCAGCATTGTTTGCTAACTGGTCGATAGGGTAGCCGCGGTGCAACAGCTCACCTTTACCACCGTCGATATAGGTAATTTTTGACTCAACAGGAGCGGTTACTTTGAAACCTGGGTCATAAGACCAAAAGCCTGAGTCTTGTAGAGCAGCAATATCGATAACTGGGCGCCCTAAAGTACCTTTGATGATAGGAAGTTCGTATTCTTCACCATTGACGGTTAGTTTGGCATTAGTGTCAGCCATAAATTGCTCTCCATTGATTTAACTTGTTAGAATAAAATTACTATAGACGCATACCCTCGCGCCCAGGATTACTACAGGCGCTTACCCTCGCGCCATGCTCAGTCAAACGGTCAAAATACATTTAACGCATTTAATATGCTGGGTATATTAGCAGCAATTCCCTGCGATTTGAAAAGACTTTTACCATCAATGCCGTCAATTGGCACGGTTTAGTCGTGTTTATTCACTGTAATTTTTGTATCAAAATATGTCTGATTGGTTATTTTGCCGCAAATCTTACTTTTTATTGGTGGCAAAGACGCGCTGTGATGTCACTTGGATTTTATAAGTATCAGACTCGGTATCCACGATTGGCGAGATGATTTGTCTGTGCAAGCTGGCAGTATGGATATGGCGGACAAGGTACGTGCGGCAAATTTTTTTAGGATTGCTGGCCGTATCGCTATGTTTGATAAGACAAAACGCTGTTGTATTGTGAACTGATTGTTCCTTTTTTACCACATAATGGATAAATTTGTAATTATCGCCCAGTCATTTTATAATTGCAGCTACTTAACTGGCACGAGTTTTGTGCGAATTGATAAGTGGTCATGATATAGTGTCGTCTAGAGCTTCTCTATTCATACTGGTATTCATATTTGGTTACAGCTGGACAATGTCAATAGACCCAAACCCAACCGATGGTTTGAATGTTCTTGTTAACTGTTCTATTTTTAAACACTTAGCGTCAGGTTTGCACCCTTATAGATAACACAATCGCAAGATAACAAAACACGGTTATCTTGTGATAAGTGCGACCAGTAAAAATAGACTAGTTAATCGATCTTACTCATGTTTATTTTCTTTGTTGTATAATAGACAGGTTGTTTGACCGATCTGTTTGCCAAGCAGTTGTAAACCGAGCAGTCGTAGACAAAGTATCAATACCTTACCACATGATTCTTTCTTCACCTTTAGCACAAACTAAACGAAGTCAGCTAGCTCTTCCTTACTTTATTCGTCTCGTGTGTTGCTATACGCTTAATTGACACAATCCCGATCTATGTCATGCGTTGATAGCAGATACAGGAGTATAACCGCAAAAAGGATGCCCGCTGTGAAAAGCAACCGACCTATTGATCTGCCTTTAAGCCAAGTGATTAGCGTTAATCGCTCACCGATTGCGATCGCTTCTATCTTGCATCGTATCTCTGGCATTATTTTATTTTTATTGATTCCTGTCATGCTGTGGTTACTACAGAACTCATTGGCGTCGCCTGAGAGTTTTGAGACCGTGTTTGACAACGTACTTGTGCGCTTTTTAGCATGGATATTTGTGGCTGCGATTGCTTATCACTTTGTGATGGGCATCAAGCACTTATTTGCTGATATGGGCATGAACGAAGAGCTAAAATCTGGCCGCGCCGCATCTAAGGTCAGTTTTGTGATTGCAGCGATTTTAATTGTCGCGTCATTTGTATGGGTGATGTTCTAATGATTAAAAATGATTCAGGAATCAAAAGCGCAACTGGTCTGACAGGTTCAGGCTCACGTGATTGGATTGTCCAGCGTATCAGCGCGGTCGTTTTGGCCGTTTATAGTGTGGTGTTGCTGGGTTTCTTTTTGACCCATGGCGATGTTACCTATCTTGAGTGGTCATCATTTATGACCAGCTTACCGATGCGTCTGTTTAGCTTGGTCGCTGTGGTGGCACTTGCAGGCCATGCTTGGGTAGGTATGTGGACTGTATTCACTGACTATATCACCTCAGGCAAGATGGGTGAGAGCGCGCCAAGATTGCGTTTGGTATTACAGACTTTGATGATTATCTCTATTTTAGTCTTTCTATTTTGGGGCATCATGATTTTTTGGGGTAATGGCTTTGGTGTCGTTGCTGTTTAATGATGAGGTGAGCACCCAGATTGGGTGGTAACGCCAAAATATCGATAAAAATGGATGGCTGTAAACGTGATTGATAGCTTGGTTATCACTGCCATTCATACATAGCCGAAAATAGTCATAGCATTGGGTTTGGCTGCTTGTTTATTTTATGTCTAATATTTTATGTTTAAAAAGACAAATGCGCTGATAGGGCGCTCGATAAATAAGCCGCCGAGCATAATACCGCTCAGCCCAGTATAACGATAGATATGCAAATTAAGTGGTTAAAGGCCAGATGTGTCATATGCTTTAGGTAAGCTGCACTGAGAAAATAAGTATTGGTGTACAGACACAGGACAGATAGCCTTTTTATTTACTTCTAAGCATTAACAGGCATTAGGAAAACCGTAATGGCAACTAGACAAGATAATACCATTAGTAATATTAAGACCCTAAACTACGATGCCGTCATCGTCGGTGGTGGTGGTTCAGGAATGCGTGCTTCACTGCATTTGGCTGAGTCAGGCATGAAGGTTGCAGTTTTGACCAAAGTATTCCCAACCCGTTCGCACACCGTCGCAGCCCAAGGTGGCATCGGTGCAAGTTTGGGTAACATGAGTAACGATAACTGGCACTTTCACTTTTATGACACCGTAAAAGGCTCAGATTGGTTAGGTGACCAAGACGCGATCGAATATATGTGCCGTGAAGCGCCAAAAGTCGTCTATGAGCTTGAGCACATGGGCATGCCGTTTGACCGTAACGAAGATGGCACGATTTATCAGCGCCCATTTGGTGGTCATACGTCAAACTATGGTGAAAAAGCGGTACAACGCGCGTGTGCGGCAGCTGACCGTACAGGTCACGCCTTGCTACATACGCTGTATCAAAAAAACCTAGAGCAAGGCACCGAGTTCTTTATCGAGTGGATCGCGCTTGATTTGATCAAAGACGAAAATGGCAACATCAACGGTGTGGTGGCGATTGAGCAAGAAACTGGTACCATTGCTGTCTTCCAATCACCAATCACCGTGCTAGCGACAGGTGGTGCAGGCCGTATTTTCGCCGCGTCTACCAACGCTTATATCAACACAGGTGACGGTATTGGTATGGCCGTGCGTGCTGGTATCCCGCTACAAGATATGGAGTTTTGGCAGTTCCACCCAACGGGCGTACATGGTGCCGGCGTACTATTGACCGAAGGGTGCCGCGGTGAAGGGGCTATCTTGCGTAACAAAGATGGCGAAGCGTTCATGGAGCGTTATGCGCCAACGGTCAAAGACCTAGCGCCTCGTGACCTTGTATCGCGCTCGATGGACCAAGAAATCAAAGAAGGCCGCGGCTGTGGTCCGAACGCTGACCATATCGTAATGGACATGACGCACCTAGGTGTCGATACCATTATGAAGCGTCTACCGTCAGTGTTTGAGATCGGTAAAAACTTCGCCAACGTCGACATCACCAAAGAGCCAATTCCAGTTATCCCGACCATTCACTATATGATGGGCGGCATTCCAACCACGATTCATGGTCAGGTCATCGTACCAGATCTAGAAGCGGGTACCGATGAAGACGGTCTATACGCTAAAGGCAACGTGGTGAAAGGCCTCTATGCCATCGGTGAGTGTGCGTGCGTCAGTGTCCATGGTGCCAACCGCTTAGGTACCAACTCACTTCTTGACTTGGTGGTATTTGGCCGCGCGGCTGGTAAGCACATCGTTGATGAGTTCCATCATGCCGACCACAACTACAAGCCATTAGATCCACGTGTGCTTGACTTCACCATGCGTCGCCTAGACAAGCTGCAGCAGTCTACTGAAGGCTACAACGCGCAAGATGTCGCTGATGAAATCCGCGCTACCATGCAAAAACATGCCAGCGTATTCCGTACCCAAGCCATCATGGACGAAGGTGTCGAAAAAATCTTGGCATTGGGTGAAAAAATCGACAAGATCCACTTGGCTGATAAATCACAAGTCTTTAACACCGCTCGTATCGAGGCCTTTGAAGTGGCAAACTTATACGAAGTTGCGAAAGCCACAATGATCTCAGCGGCGCATCGTCACGAAAGCCGCGGCGCGCACAGTGTCTCTGACTACGATCGCCCAGAGGATGATGATTACGCACCAAATGGCCGTAACGATCACGAGTGGATGAAGCATACCTTGTGGTATTCTGAAGGCAACCGCATCATTTATAAGCCAGTTCGTAAAGTGCCGTTGACAGTCGACTATATCGAGCCAAAAGTCCGCGTCTACTAATATTGGACGCCGCGCCTGATATATACTCGATATATAAACTGCGCAAACGTTTTATCCCTTATTCATTTATTAAAAGGTGACCGCCAGCTACATGCACTTGCCCGCGCTAACGATAAATCAGTCGTTAGCGCCACGAGATTGCAGTCTTTGTATGCCCGCCATCACCTATGTGTGGAGTTTAGCATTATGAGCCGAGGTACTCGCACCATCGAAATCTATCGCTACGATCCTGATGTGGACGCAGCGCCGCGCATGCAAACCTATACGATTGAGCTGTTAGACTCAGATCGTATGTTGCTTGACGTGTTATTACGCCTAAAGAAAGAAGATGAGACCCTCACTTTCCGCCGCTCTTGCCGCGAAGGCATTTGTGGCTCTGATGGCATGAACATCAATGGCAAAAACGGTCTTGCATGTCTTATCAACATGAACACCTTGCCAGAAAAAGTAACCGTCCGTCCTTTACCAGGTCTGCCTGTGGTTCGTGATTTGGTCGTCGATATGAACCAGTTCTACGAGCAATACGAAAAAGTACACCCGTACTTAATCAACGATCAGCCAGCACCGCCGACAGAGCGTCTGCAATCACCTGAGCAGCGCGAAAAACTAAACGGCCTGTACGAATGTATCTTATGTGCATGCTGTTCGACCAGTTGCCCATCATTCTGGTGGAACCCTGACAAGTTCTTAGGTCCATCAGCATTGCTACACGCCTATCGTTTTGTGGCTGATAGCCGTGATGGTGATACGCAAGCGCGTCTTGCACGTTTGGACGATCCGTTTAGTTTGTTCCGTTGCCGCGGTATCATGAACTGTGTGTCAGTTTGTCCAAAAGGCTTGAATCCAACCAAAGCAATTGGTCATCTGCGTAATATGTTGATTGACCAAGCAGGTTAATCGTTTATAATTGCATGGTTTTTTACAGATACTGTAAAAAAAACACCACCTAGTTATTAGGTGGTGTTTTTTATTGACTAAGGCGTGTTGGCTTCTTAACGGCGCAACCTACATTTACAAACAGCATCGCAAGCGCCATGTGTTTTTAGCGTGCATCGATGACAGCATGATGGTAAAGCTATATTGACAGTACGTTGGTCATGTGTAAGAAGGCCTGTGATAAAGGCGCGCGCCCTATATAATTAAATACGCAATACCAGTAACTTGATAGAAAAGTCATACGGGTAAGCGCACATTAGCTCAGGGTTTTGATGAGGTATTTGCCTTTATTTAGGTAGATTTAGTGTTTGATTGGGCCGAATGTTTAGGAAGATTTTGCTACTTTAGGTATAATAGCAAGCCAGAATCAGCCAATAATGATATCATTATATTGATAATAGATATTCATTGTGTAAATACCTAGTATTGAACAAACAAACTATGTCGTAAAAAGTAGACATGCTACCCTATACAGCAATGTATATTTGGCTAAAAGTGTCACCTATCTCATTGATAGGATAACGGTTCAGCCAAAACAGCCGTATAAAAGGCTAGCTGAAAGTAGAAAAACTGGTGATTCATTGGTTGCTAACGCAATATCTCTATGCTCCTAGCCAGCTATATGTGTCAGGTGGATATATACTATGAGCTTGCCACAAACCAGCATGGATAACCCATGGTTAATAAATGTTAGTTAATAGATTTGTTATGGCTTTTTGCATTATATATAAATTAATGTTGTGAAACGAGTTGGTTCAGAAAACTGAGCGTTCACAAATAGTTATATTTTTACCAACGGTATTGTAATAACTGCGATCAGCACTACTTAGCTATTGTCGACACCGTATGTTAGCGGCAATGCAAAAATAGACGAGAGACAGTCAGCGGTCAATTTGTTTGATTGTTGCTTGACGTAAGTTATGTCAGAGGTTATCCAGACTTTTGACAATCAATAAACGTTCAGTCAATAAACGCTCAGCCGCTGATGTGACACAAGGTTTACATAGCAGATATACGACAGATTACACAATAATAAGCACGATTCCATTCATTTATCTATCAAATAGACGATTATTATGAATAGTATAACCAAAGACGCAGCAGAGCTAGGACATACTGAACTGGCCGCTGACAATGCCAATTATATCGAAGCGCTCTACGAGCAATACCTAACAGATCCTGATAGTGTGGATGCGGACTGGCAAACGTATTTTGAACAGTACAAGTCGCCAAATGACGCCAAACACAATGCTATTAAGGATCAGTTTTTATTGCTGGCCCGCAATCAAACCGCCAATAAAGTCAACACTGACACCAGTAGCGCGCCTGCTGGCAGTGCCGACTGCGCGGACCCTAAACAAATGGGTGTGCAGCAGCTGATCTCAGCTTACCGCCGCCGTGGTCATCGCCGCGCCAAGCTAGATCCATTAGATCTGCATCCGCGTGCCGAAGTAGAAGATCTGACGCTTGCATATCACAACCTATCAGAGGCCGATCTCGATACGGTATTTCCGACCAATGATTTAAACATCGGTAAAGATGAAGCGACACTCCGTGAGATAATCGAAATTATGGAGCGTGTGTACTGCCGTTATATCGGTGTTGAATACATGCACGTGACCACCAGTACCGAAAAACGCTGGATGGAAAAATACCTCGAGACCAACCTAGGCTATATCGAATTTGATAAAGAAAAACGCCTATCTATCTTAGAGCGTCTGACAGCGGCTGAAGGCCTAGAGAAATATCTGGCTCGTAAATATACCGGCGTCAAACGTTTCGGTCTAGAAGGCGGCGAGAGCTTTATTCCAGCCATCAATGAAATCATCCAACGTGCTGGCGGCTATGGCACCAAAGAGATGGTCATTGGTATGGCGCACCGTGGCCGTCTAAACCTATTGGTCAACATCTTAGGTAAAAACCCTGCCGATTTGTTTGATGAGTTCGATGGTAAGGTACAGCCAGAAAAAGGCTCAGGCGACGTTAAGTATCATAACGGTTTTTCTTCTAACGTCATGACACCAGGTGGTGAGGCGCATTTGGCTCTAGCCTTTAACCCCTCGCACCTTGAAATCGTAGCGCCCGTCTTGCAAGGCTCGGTACGTGCACGTCAAGTTCGCCGTAACGATCAGCCGTTTATGGACAACAAAGACGGTAACTCAGTGCTGCCAATCGTCATCCATGGTGATGCTGCTTTTGCTGGTCAAGGTGTGGTTCAAGAAACCTTCCAGATGTCACAGACGCGTGCTTATACCACGGGTGGTACGGTTCATATCGTGATCAACAACCAAGTCGGCTTTACGACCAGCCGTCAAGAAGACGCACGCTCAACCGAGTACTGTACTGATGTGGCCAAGATGGTGCATGCACCTATCTTACACGTCAATGGCGATGACCCTGAGTCTGTGGTGTTTGCCGCGCAATTGGCACTAGACTACCGTCATGAATTTGACAAAGACATCATCATTGATTTGTTCTGCTATCGCCGTAACGGCCACAACGAAGCCGACGAGCCATCAGCGACGCAGCCTTTGATGTATGCAGTTATCAAAAAACTGCCTACGACGCGTACTATCTACGCACAAAAACTCATCGCCGATGGCGTCCTTAGTGCAGAAGAAGAAAAACAGTACGAAGATGATTACCGTGAGTCGCTAGACCGTGGTGACTATGTCGCTAATGCCTTGGTCAGCAAGCCAAACGAAGCGTTATTTGTCGATTGGAAGCCCTATCTAGGCCATGATTTGGTCGATGAGTGGGATACCAGCGTCGATATCGAAAAATTAAAAGAGTATGGCCGCCGTATGGCGCAGATGCCAGAAGGCTACAAGCTACAGCGTCAAGTACAAAAAATGGTCGATCAGCGCTTAGCCATGCAAACAGGCGAAGAGCCATTGAACTGGGGCGCTGCTGAAACCTTGGCCTATGCGTCATTGGTCGATCATGACAATGTCTTGGTTCGTATCACTGGTGAAGACGTTGGCCGTGGTACTTTCTCGCATCGCCATAGTGAGATCTATAACGTCAATGACGGCAGTATGTATGTGCCCTTATCGCATATCAGCGAAGACCAAGCACGTTTTGCCACTTATAACTCGTTGTTGTCAGAAGAAGCGGTACTGGCCTTTGAATACGGCTATGCAACCACTGTACCAAACGCGCTCATCGTTTGGGAAGCGCAGTTTGGTGATTTCGTCAACGGCGCACAAGTGGTGATTGACCAGTTTATCTCAAGCGGCGAGACCAAATGGCAGCGCGTTTGTGGTCTGACCATGCTGTTGCCACATGGCTATGAAGGTCAAGGCCCTGAGCACTCATCAGCACGTCTTGAGCGTTTCTTGCAGCTATGTGCCGAAGACAACATGCAAGTGATTACCCCAACGACGCCTGCACAGATTTATCATGCCTTACGTCGTCAAGCGGTACGCCCGATTCGTAAGCCGCTTATCGTTATGTCGCCGAAGAGCCTGCTGCGTCATAAGCTAGCTACCTCTCATCTAGAAGAGCTTGCCAACGGTAAGTTTGAGACGGTACTGCCAGAGATGGATGAGCACAATGCAGACAACATCACTCGTATGGTGCTCTGTGGTGGTAAGGTCTACTATGATCTACTTGAGCAGCGCCGTGCGCTTGGTCTTGATCATGTGGCCATCGTCCGTATTGAGCAGCTTTATCCGTTGCCAGAAAAACGCTTGATTGCTGAGATCGAAAAATACAGCAACCTAAAAGAAATCGTTTGGACGCAAGAAGAGCCATTGAACCAAGGTGCTTGGTACTATCTAGCGCCGCATATGTTCCGTATCGTCGTACCACATCCAACCAAGGCAAAAGTCATGGAGCCAGTAGCACGTCCGCCGAGCGCCGCTCCTGCAACAGGCTCGCCAAAACTGCATGCTCAGCAGCAGCAAGCACTGATCGCAGGCGGTCTTGGTATCAGTGTCGATGAGCTGGCAAAGTAAGATAAGTGACAGACGTTACAAGTTATAGATTATAGAAGACACATGAAGCAGGCGATGACAGTCAGTACTGGCAATACCTATCAGTGACATTGTTGCACACAGTATTGACTGCCTATCACGACTTAATAACGCATATAAATATCCAAATCTAAGGAGTATATCGATGGCTGATATCAAAGCCCCCGTTTTTCCAGAATCGGTTGCCGATGGCACGATCGTCGAATGGCATGTCAGTGAAGGTCAGCAAGTAAACCGTGATGACCTATTGGCTGAAATCGAAACTGACAAAGTTGTTTTAGAAGTTGTGGCACCTGATGATGGTGTTGTGACCAAAATCGTCAAGCAAGTAGATGACACAGTACTATCTGACGAGCTGATCGCTGAGTTTGAAGCGGGCGCAAGCGGCAGCACGGACTCAAACGATGAGCCAGCAGTCAACCCAGACCAGCCAGCGGCACCAGTGCAAGCCAAACAAGGTACAGATGGCGGTGAGCCAGTACAAGCCACTGACAAAAAAGACGAAGCCGACCATAAAGATCAAAGCCCAGCCGTTCGTAAAGCGGCCAAAGAGTCTGGCGTAGATCCGAAAAACGTCGAAGGCAGTGGCCGCGGTGGCCGTGTGACCAAGAGTGATATGGCAAACCCAACGCTAAAAGCCGACAGCTCTATCAAGTCAGATAGTGGTCGTCCTGTGGCAGAGTCAACTGGCGAGCGCACCGAAAAACGCGTTCCAATGACGCGCCTACGTAAGCGTGTCGCTGAGCGTCTACTGTCAGCTACCCAAGAAACCGCTATGTTGACGACCTTTAACGAAGTCAATATGAAGCCGTTGATGGACATGCGTACTAAGTACAAAGCCCAGTTCGAAAAACGTCATGGCGTACGTCTAGGTTTTATGTCGCTATTTGTCAAAGCGGCGACCGAAGCCCTCAAACGCTTCCCAGCGGTAAACGCTTCACTAGACGGTGATGACATCGTTTATCATGGTTTTTATGACATCGGTGTGGCGGTATCATCAGATCGCGGCCTCGTCGTTCCAGTACTGCGTGATACTGACCGTATGGGTATGGCTGACATCGAAGCCAAAATCCGTGAATACGGTAGCAAGGCGCAAGAAGGCAAGCTTGGTCTAGACGAGATGACGGGTGGTACATTCACTATCTCAAACGGCGGCGTATTTGGCTCACTCATGTCAACGCCTATCTTGAACCCACCGCAAACTGCTATCTTAGGTATGCATGCGATCAACGAGCGCCCAATGGCAGTCGACGGTAAAGTTGAGATCTTGCCAATGATGTACCTAGCGCTGTCTTATGACCACCGTATGATCGATGGTAAAGAAGCGGTACAATTCTTAGTGACACTAAAAGAATTGGTCGAAGATCCTACTATGCTTCTTTTAGACCTGTAAGCTTCTAAGCTTGTATTGGCAATCGCTGATACAAGTTTTTTAACTTTGGTATCGGCCATTGTCATTTAAGCAAGATTAAGCTTAGCAATAATCAAGCCGTTTAATTGTGACGTTTAATTGTGACGTTTAATTGTGACGTTTAATGAAAACGCAGTCATATAGGGCGGCGTTTGACGGCTGGCTGTTAGTACGCCTTATTGAGCTGTCTGTATTTGGGGGCAGCCTATTGGCGAATACAGACGTCATCAAAACCAGACAAATAATTAATCCTGTGGTTAAAGATGAGATCGGTCGTTATTGCAAAAAAGTGACACCATCGTGCCGATATACCTCACACAACATGAGCAAAATCTAAAATAATCTAAAAAAATAGGAACGTACTATGAAAGACAATTATGATTTGGTCGTCATCGGCGGCGGTCCTGGCGGTTATGAAGCAGCCATTCGCGCAGGTCAGCTTGGCATGAGCGTGGCCTGTATCGAAAAACGCGTGTATAAAGGCGAGCCTGCGCTTGGCGGTACTTGTCTAAACGTCGGTTGTATCCCATCAAAAGCCTTGCTGGATAGCTCGCATCGTTATGAAGCGACCAAACATGACCTAGCTGAGCATGGCATCAGCACAGGTGATGTCTCTATCGATATCGAACAGATGATCGCTCGTAAAGAAGGCATCGTCAAGCAGTTGACCGGCGGCGTGGCAGCATTGCTCAAGGGCAATGGCGTTGACTGGCTACAAGGCTGGGGTACGCTCATCGATGGTAAAGGTAGCGAGAAAAAAGTTAAATTTACCGCGCTAGAAGACGACAGCGAAACGACCATCACTGCCAAAAACGTCATTCTTGCGGCAGGCTCAGTGCCTATCGATATTCCAGTGGCCAAAACTGACGGCGACCGTATCGTCGACTCGACTGGCGCACTTGACTTCACTGAAGTACCTAAGCGCCTTGGTGTGATCGGTGCAGGCGTGATCGGTCTGGAGCTAGGCTCTGTATGGCGCCGCTTGGGTAGTGAGGTTGTGGTATATGAAGCACTACCAAGCTTCTTAGCTGCTGCTGACAAAGACATCGCTAAAGAAGCCGGCAAACTGCTGAAAAAGCAGGGCCTTGATATCCGTGTCGATACCAAAGTCACCAACGCCGAAGTCAAAGGCGATCAAGTCGTTGTGACCAGCGAAGCCAAAGGCGAGCCGAGCGAGGAGAGCTTTGATAAGCTAATCGTCTGTGTCGGTCGCCGTGCCTACTCTGAAAAACTACTGGGCGAAGACAGCGGTATCACCTTGACCGAGCGCGGTCTAATCGATGTCGACGATCAGTGCAAAACCAATCTAGACGGCGTCTATGCCATCGGTGATCTGGTACGTGGTCCTATGCTTGCGCACAAAGCGATGGAAGAGGGCATGATGGCCGTCGAGCGTATCCATGGCGAAAAAGCTCAGGTCAACTACGACACCATCATTAATGTCATCTATACCCATCCAGAAATCGCATGGGTTGGCATGACTGAGCAAGAAGCCGAAGAAGCTGGTTATGAAGTCAAAACTGGCTCATTTAACCTAGCGGCCAACGGTCGTGCGCTCGCGCAAAGCGAAGGCCAAGGCTCTATCAAAGTCGTCGCCGATGCCAAAACAGATCGCTTGTTAGGTATGCATGCCATCTCTGCAGGCGCAGGTGATATCGTCCATCAAGGCATGATCGCGATGGAGTTTGTCTCTAGTATCGAAGACTTGCAACTGATGACGTTTGCTCACCCAACGATCTCAGAAGCAGTACACGAAGCGGCGCTATCTGCAGATGGCCGCGCCATTCACGCTATCCAGCGTAAAAAGCGTAAAAAATAAGTCGTTCGCTACCGTTGCAAAACAAGCAAACAAATAAGCAAGTATCGATTTATGACTTGACTATTTAGGCGTCAATGATAGTACTACTATCGGCGCTGCGGCTATGGTCATAAGTGCGCCAGACTCTGGTCTACGCGCACTTATTTTCACTTTTTATTAATTGTAAAAAACAAGGGATACAATCAATGAATTTACATGAGTATCAAGCAAAAGAGCTATTAAAAAGCTACGGATTGCCTATTCAAGAAGGCATCATCGCCCACAATGGCGACGAAGCTGCTGCTGCTTTTGACAAAACCCCAACCGATATCGCTGTCATCAAAGCACAGGTACACGCTGGTGGCCGTGGTAAAGCGGGCGGTGTAAAGCTGGTTAAGACTCGTGAAGAAGCCAAACAAGTGGCAGAAGAGCTTATCGGTACCAACTTGGTCACCTTCCAGACTGATGCTGATGGCCAACCTGTCAACTTCGTCTTGGTTGCAGAAGATATGTATCCAGTACAGACTGAGCTATATCTTGGTGCCGTGGTCGACCGTGCAACCCGCCGTGTGACCTTTATGGCATCAACCGAAGGCGGCGTCGATATCGAAGAAGTCGCTAATGAGACACCAGAAAAAATCTTCAAAGTACATGTAGATCCATTAGTTGGTCTTATGCCTTTTCAAGCGCGTGATGTGGCGTTTAAACTTGGCCTAGAAGGCAAGCAAATCAACCAGTTCGTAAAATTGATGACTGGCGCATACAAAGCATTTGTCGAAAACGACTTTGCTCTAATGGAAATCAACCCATTAGCCGTACGCGAAAACGGCGAAATCGTCTGTGTCGATGGCAAAATCGGTATCGACTCAAACGCCCTATATCGCCTACCAAAAATCGCTGCGCTACAAGACAAAACGCAAGAAAACGAGCGTGAGCTAAAAGCTGCTGAGTTTGACCTAAACTATGTCGCCCTAGAAGGTAACATTGGCTGTATGGTCAACGGTGCTGGTCTTGCTATGGCGACCATGGACATCATCAAACTGTACGGCGGTAAGCCTGCTAACTTCCTAGACGTGGGCGGCGGTGCAACCAAAGATCGCGTTGTAGAAGCGTTCAAAATCATCCTAGAAGACAGCAGCGTAGAAGGCGTTCTTATCAACATCTTCGGCGGTATCGTACGCTGTGACATGATCGCAGAAGCCATCATCGCTGCGGTCAAAGAAGTCGACGTACAAGTACCAGTCGTCGTCCGTCTAGAAGGTAACAACGCTGAAAAAGGCGCGCAAATCCTAGAAGAGTCTGGTCTAAAACTGATCTCAGCTCAGGGCCTCGCAGACGCTGCACAAAAAATTGTCGAAGCTGTACAAGCTTAATACCGATTGCGCCAGCGCCTTAGAGTAGGGCGATAAAACCAAACTCTAAGCATATAAGCGCTATCGCATAGTCGTCAAAGCGTGATGGCACTTGATAAGCTCAGATCGTCATTGTCAGATCGTCATTGATAGTGGTCATCAGTCGTCAAGTCGCTGTCACAAGACAACCGAATACAAGGAAAAAATAATGAGTGTATTAATCGATAAAGATACCAAAGTATTGGTACAAGGTTTTACGGGTAAAAATGGTACGTTCCATTCAGAGCAAGCCATCGAATACGGCACCAAAGTCGTCGGCGGTGTCACGCCAGGTAAAGGCGGTCAAACGCACCTAGGATTGCCAGTATTTAACACCATGGCGGAAGCGATGGAAGCGACTCAAGCTGACGCGTCTGTGATCTATGTACCAGCACCATTTGTACTAGACTCAATCGTCGAAGCGATCGATGCTGGCGTAAAGCTGATCGTCGTGATCACTGAAGGCGTACCGACTATCGATATGCTAAAAGCCAAGCGCTATCTAGAAGAAGCGGGCGATGTGCGTCTAGTGGGTCCTAACTGCCCAGGCGTCATCACCCCAGGCCAGTGCAAAATCGGTATCATGCCAGGCCACATCCATCAGCCAGGTAAAGTCGGTATCATCTCACGCTCTGGTACTTTGACTTATGAAGCTGTCGCGCAGACCACAAAGCTAGGCTTTGGTCAGTCAACCTGTATCGGTATCGGTGGTGACCCTATCCCTGGTATGAACCAAATCGACGCGCTAAAACTGTTTGAAGAAGATCCACAGACCGAAGCGATCATCTTGATCGGTGAGATCGGTGGTACTGCTGAAGAAGAAGCCGCCGCTTATATCAAAGATCATGTAACGAAGCCTGTGGTTGGCTACATCGCTGGTGTCACTGCTCCAGAAGGCAAGCGTATGGGCCATGCTGGCGCGATCATCTCTGGTGGTCAAGGTACTGCAGAAGAGAAGTTTAGAGCCTTTGAAGATGCGGGTATCGCGTATACACGTGACCCATCGAAGCTAGGCGATAAGCTAAAAGAAGTTACGGGTTGGTAAGATAGACGTCAGCATAAGTCTACAAAAAGCCACTAAAGCTGTGTTGAATTATCAAAAAGACATCTCTACAATGGGGTGTCTTTTTTTGTTTGAAAAATTATGAAAAGTAAAATCTTAGTAACTGGCGGTGCAGGCTACATCGGCTCTCATACTTGTATAGCCTTGCATCAGGCAGGCTACGCGATAGTTGTTTATGACAACCTATCTAACAGTAGCCGTGAAGCGATCAATCGTGTCTCTCACCTTATTGGTACTCCTATTGAGTTTGTTAAGGGCGATATCCGTGATGCCAAGGCATTGAGACAAGTGTTCGACGCTCATCAATTCTTTGGTGTCATTCATTTTGCTGGATTAAAAGCCGTCGGTGAGTCCGTGGCCAAGCCCTTACTTTATTATAATAACAACGTCAGTGGCACCATCACCTTACTCGAAGTCATGGCTGAGTACGACGTTAAAAACCTCGTGTTTTCCTCCTCTGCTACGGTTTATGGTGATCCTGAGACTCTCCCTATCGATGAGACCGCCCCGCGTTCCTGTACCAATCCCTATGGTCAGAGCAAACTGACCGTCGAGCATATCTTAGAAGACTTAGCAGTATCCGATGCCAGCTGGAACCTGATTCCTCTTAGGTACTTCAATCCAGTGGGCGCGCATCCATCAGGGCAGATAGGCGAAGATCCAAACGATATTCCAAACAATCTCATGCCCTATATCTCACAAGTCGCTGTCGGTAAGCTCGAGAAACTGAGCATCTTTGGCAATGACTATCCGACCGTCGATGGCACGGGCGTGCGTGATTTTATCCATGTCACTGATCTAGCAGCAGGTCATGTCGCTGCACTGAATTACTTACAGCAGCAAGTCAAGGTAGAGCAAAGCGCAGTGGGTTTTTTACCCATTAATTTAGGGACTGGCACAGGTACGTCGGTGTTAGAGCTGGTCAATGCCTTTACTGATACCACAGGGCAGCCTGTGCCGTATCAGTTTGTCGCGCGGCGTGCCGGAGACATCGCCAGCTGCTATGCCAGTGCTGATAAAGCCAAAGTGCTACTTGGCTGGCAGGCTAAGCTGTCTGTCGCTGAGATGTGTGCAGATACCTGGCGCTGGCAGAGTATGAATCCGAATGGTTATAAGTAAATAAACTTATCTTATCTATTATTATTGTTACTTACTAAGGAAATCCACATGAGTATTATCGTGCAAGCTGGGCATAAGACTTCTAAATCTAAGCAGGTGATGGAGAAGCTATATGAAAGAGGCTTGAGTAGGCCTAACGATAGCTATACTCATAATATGACTGCCGAACAAGTTTCAGAGACACTGTATAAGGTGCTTGTGCGAGAAAATATGTCATCTACCAATGAGAAGATGGCTGATAATGTGATGACGGACTTTCTTTTGGCTAATTTGGATGCTGAGAACTGGGGTTGGGAGTCTGATAAGAACCTAGCGAGTTTAGAGTATTGGCAGCAGATTGAACCTGATGTAGGGTTTGTTTTGGTATTTGATCATCCAAGTAATGTTTTTAAAGAATTTGCAGATGCCGTTCTAACTACAGACATGATTGATCAAGCTATAAATGAATGGGTTGATTACCATCAGAAAATGCTAGAAACACTTGAAACTTATGAAGGTCAAGCCATACTGATTGAGGGCAGCTGTGCAGCCGATAATATTAGCAAGCTAGGGGAGCAAGTTCAGTCCATTGCTAGTGGTTTGAGCCTAAAGAAGCATTGGCAAGTCTTTAAAGATGCTACAGATACAGTCTCAGATACCGACACTGCTAACCAAAGTAGTGCAGCGATAGATCATATCAATAATGAAATCCTAAAAAAATATCCAGAAGTGATTAAGCTGTTTAATACGTTACTGAATAAAGCGGCTATAAAAAGCAGTGAGCCAATCTATAGAACCAAACAGGCTGATTTAACAGAGTTGGTTACTGTCTTAAATGATCTGTATGATAAGCAAGAAAACCCCCAGCACTCAGTAGAAAAAGAACTGCTTGTAGAGCAATTATATGATGTTCAAAATCAGTTAGAGAGTCAGTCGTCAGCACATGAAATGTACAAACAGCAGAAAGTAAAAGAGTTTGGGCTACTTGAGAAAAAATTAGAAGAGGCAAAAGACAGTCAGAACCCAGCAAACGCTATAGATGGGAATAGATTAGCTGAGAGTCTAAAGCAAGAAAATGAGATGCTACTTAAGCAGCTGCATCGTACTCAAGAAGAGTTAGAAAAGTACTATTTAAAAAGCCAGTCGTTATCGCCTTCCAAAAAAAATGAGCAACCACAAGTAACTGCTCAGCAACCTTCTAAGGCACCAGTATATTATGGAGCAGCTGATAGGGTGAAGAATGATCTGCCATATAGGCTTGGAGCGAAGATGGTAAAGGCTAAAAAACCTAAAGATTTAGCGGTTTTACCTTTAGCTCTGTTTAAAGAATACCAAGAATTTCAGAGTTTCGATAGAAATCAAGTCGACTTACCAGACATAGAAGAATACAAAGACAATAGGGAAGCCGAAAAAGTAAAAAGTCATTTGTCTTATAAATTAGGTGATTTGTTTGTGAGCGGAATGACATCTCCTAAAGCTCTCATTAAAATGCCTTTTATGATGAGCCGAGAGATAAGAGAGTTCAAAAAGTAATTTTTTACGCTATGTGAATAGTAACGATATATAAACTAATAATGGTTCATTAAATTTAAATAGGCTTGATATGATTTCAACAAATATACTAAAGAAAGCTAACAATCTAATGTTAAATCAGGACTATGATAAAGCGTTAGAACTGTATAAGAAAGCGATTGTAGAGTATCCAGAGTTATCTGATACTATTCTTTTTAATATTGAACTAATTAAGAATAGAACGAAAAGAGAGGTTGTTGATTTTGCCAAAGGTAAACTGTCAAACAACGTCTTTGTCGGTATTGCGGCAATACCCGAAAGAGAATTAGCACTGGAAAAAACCATTAGTTCTTTGTTACCACAAGTAGAAAAAATAGGCGTCTATTTAAATGGATGGAGTTATATTCCAGATTATCTAAAACATCCTAAAATAATAGTTGAAGGATTTAAAGGCAAAGATTTAGGAGATGTAGGTAAGTTTTTCTGGGTCGATGAGCACAATGGTATATACTTTTCTTGTGATGACGATCTAATTTATCCAAAGAACTATATATCTACTACCATCGAAAAATTGGAAAAATATGAATTCAAGGCCTGTGTTGGCTGGCATGGGTCATTAATTAAAAAGCCTTATGAAGATTTTTATGATCAAAAGTCTCGACGTGTATTTACTTTTAAAGCTCATAGACCATTTGATACTCCTGTTCATATTTTAGGAACAGGCTGCTGTGCGTTCCATACTAGTATTATGCCTGTTAAGTTGAAAGATTTTATAGCGCCTAACATGGCAGATATATTTTTTTCGCTAAAAGGTCAAGAGTATAATATTCCTTTTTACGTAATTGAACATGAAGCTAACCAAATAGTTGCAGTTGAGGGTAGTGATGCTAGTTCTATTTATAAAGACTCTAGTTCAAATGCGCAAACAAGAAAGAACACAGTAGTTTTACAAAATAATTTTGTAAAATCGATTAATGAATGGACACTTAATAATAATCTACCTTTAAAGCTATTAATTATAGGAAGGTTTGGCACTTTTTCTAAAGGTGGTATTTATAAGTCTTGTAAACTTATTAAAGATGTATTAGTTAATCTAGGACATGAAGTAAAAACTCTCGATACAACTAATGATTTAGATGAAGATATTGTAAAAGATATAGATTTATGTTGGATATATCCAGGAGATCCAGTTAGGCCAGATTTTGTAAGCGTAGATAATAAAGTTAACTTTTTACAGAGCCGAAATATACCAGTACTTGTTAACTTATCATATCTTTATGATGATGATAGAAGTAACTGGATGGTAGAAAAAATAAAGTTTTATAATAAGTCTTCTAAAGTTCCTGTTTTTGCTACAGTTTTTACTGAAAGTGCAGCTCAGGATAGAATTTTTAATGAAATCAGAGAGTTTATATGTGTATTACCAAAAACAATTTTACCAACTGAAAGTAATGCCACTATTCCATTTCATCAGCGCGAAGGTATTTGTTTAGGTGATGCGACTAAGCTAAGCAATGAATATATAATTGGAGGTAACTCACATGCTTGGATTGAGGCGATCCATAGACGACTACCTCATGTCAACCTATATGCGTATAAACAATATTCAGGAAAAAATCCACCACATCCTAAAGTACAGTTTGTACCTCATATGACAGACGAGTTTGGAGACTGGATGGCACATAGGAAGTTGTTTATTTGTCTAAATGTTCATCTTACTTTTGAGATGGTGGCTTGTGAAGCTCAGTTTTATGGTACTCCTGCTGTTTATAGACATATGCCACATTCTTTAAGTGAGTATATCTCTGCCACAGGGATGGCTGTTAGAACACCGGATGAGATGGGTGAAATGGTTTCGTGGCTTTATAATAATGAAGTGGCATGGAATAACTTTAGTCAGTCTTCTTATTATAGAGCAAAGTCTAACCATGTTGATTATTTAGCATCTTCTTTAGAGGGTTATTTGAGATTAGCAATTATAAGAGCGAAAAGGTTGATTACATCGGAATAAAAATTTGATAAATATAATATAAATTTGTTTTCATTGCTCTTAAAGGATATAAGATTTTATGAATAGATTAGCATTAGTCCTGCTTAGTTCTCTACGATCTATAGTAAGAGGAGTAGCTATTTCAGCTTTAACTAGAGCTGATACGTTAAAAAATTTCAATATTACTAACGACTCATTTGTTTTAACGTTTGATTATTGTGAAGATTATAAAATTATAGAAAGTAAGTTGCAAAATGCAGGTTATTTGAAACAAAGTACTTTAATTAATATTTTTGATTATTTCAGTACCTTTGTTTATTCAAAAGATGAGATTGGTGAAGGGGAGATCCTTAAGTTACTTAAGAAAGTGAATTTTATTACTAAAGAGAAACAAAACAATAGATGTGTAAAATATATACTACCGGATGGCAGAGTTGTACTTGAGTACTTCAACAAAAATAATGATGTTTATCTAAGAGCAGTAACTTTAGGAGGGGCTTTTTTATGGGATTATACACCCATTATAGAATTGTATAATAATAATAAACTTATTAAAAGATTTTATAGCAATAGGGATTTTTGGGCATACTTTATTGAATGCGTATCAGATAATTATAACAAAGTACATATATTTCAAGATGCTTCATATAATAATAAAGTAGATACTAGAGATGTTTTCTGTGCGATAAAAAGAGGAAAGAGGTATTTTAACTATCGTATAGCACATGGTAGTACTATGATTGATATATATAATGATAAAGCTCTGCCTTTAGCTTCTTGGAGAGATGATGAATATTGGAGTGATTATGATGCAATAGTTTTTTTGACCAACCTTCAAAGAAAACAATGGATATCTAGCCAAGGAAATGATGGTAATTTAGTAGTTGTACCTCATGAATCAGGTCGGCAGAACCTAGGGTTTACTCCACGTCGAGGAAATAGATGTGTATATATTACTTCTTTAACTAAACCTAAACGTGTAGATATAGCTATTAAAGCATTTGCTAAAGTAATATCAGAAGTACCATCTGCATCTCTTGAAGTTTACGGTCAAGGTCCTGAGTATGACAGTCTTGCGAAACTAATTAATGATTTGAAAGTTGAAAAAAATGTTAGTCTTTTAGGATATCAAATAGATGCACAACAATATCTGAAAGGTGCTGCTTGCTCTTTATTTACTAGCGAAAGAGAGTCATTTGGAATGCCTATCGTTGAATCCTATGCCTATTCCTGCCCAGTAGTAGCTTTTAATGTTAACTATGGTCCAGCTGAATTAGTAATAGATGGTAAAACGGGCTTTAAAAATGAATTTGGAGATATTGAGGGCATGGCTCATAGTATAATAAAAGTTCTTAATAATGAAAATACGGTATTCAGAGAGAACGCATATCACAAGTCTAAGCAATATGAGAAAGAAAAAATAGCAGATCTGTGGAAAAGTCTACTTGACAAGACTGAAACGAGATATTAGTCAGCTAAAGTAAGTCCAGTATAAAAACGATACAGTGGGACAGGGATGAATTTTACGCAACCTCTGTCTGCGCAGGCACAGCACGCCAGAAAAATTTATACCAGTTCCACGTTGAAGTCAGATGTATCTGTTTTATTTAGGGTCGACTATACTTGTCACCGTTTGACCAAATTTTGCCACTTTTAACCCATTTAGAGGACTATCGATTGAATTGAAGATACTCTCTAGTTATGTATATATTAGGCCGTAAATTACACAGATTCGTTTTTATAATAAAACTATGAAAAATTTCTGCCGTAAAACTAATATAGTCAGTTCAGAGCAATATTGTTATAAATGTAAATGCGCTACTGAGATGGGTTTTGCGCAGTAGTGAAGATATGTAGTACATAAGTAAAGCTTATACTCGTAGTGTCATCTGTTTGTTAGATCGAGTTGACTATAGTCTATTATACTAAGGTATAAAATATGAAAAAAATAACTATCGTAGGCACAGGATACGTCGGTCTCTCTAATGCCGTACTTTTTGCACAAAAATATAGCGTTACCGCATTAGATATTGATCAAGATAAAATCAATAAAATTAATCAGCGTCAGTCACCAATTGATGACAAAGAAATAGAAAACTTTTTAGCTCGGAAAGAGCTGGATTTGTTTGCGACGACAGATAAAATACAAGCTTATACCGATGCAAACTATGTGCTGATAGCCACTCCGACCAACTATGATACAGATACCAACTGCTTTGATACCAGTAGTGTCGAGGCAGTCATCAACGATGTATTGGCAGTCAATCCGAATGCCTTGATTATCATCAAATCCACCATTCCTGTAGGCTTTACGCAAAAAACGAAAAGAAGACTAGGCATTGATAACCTTGTCTTTGCTCCTGAGTTTCTACGTGAAGGCAAGGCGCTATACGATAATCTATACCCTTCACGTATCATCGTCGGTGAGCGGTCAGAGCGGGCAGCAGAGTTTGCGCAAATGGTGGCAGATTGCGCAGTTAAAGAAAATCCAACCATTCTATTGACCAATAGTGCTGAGGCAGAAGCGGTCAAGCTATTTGCCAATACTTATCTTGCATTACGCGTTTCTTACTTTAACGAGCTGGATACTTATGCAGCGGTTCATGGTCTAGATACTGAGCAAATCATCAAAGGTGTTTGTTTAGATCCAAGGGTCGGGGATTTTTATAACAACCCCTCCTTTGGTTATGGAGGATACTGCTTACCTAAAGACACTCAGCAGCTACTGGCCAATTATGAAAATATACCGCAGAACTTGATACAGGCAGTGGTTTCTTCAAACAATACTCGTAAAGAGTTTATCGCCAATGATATCGTATCGAGTAACCCAAAGGTTGTGGGTATTTATCGTCTGATAATGAAAGCAGGGTCCGATAATTTCCGTGCGTCGGCCATTCAGAGTATTATTAAACACTTAAAACGACTGGGTACGACGGTGATTATCTATGAGCCGAAGTCTGATGAACATAGTTTTTTAGACTGTGAAATTGTAAATGATTTAGAAGAGTTTAAGAGTAGGTCAGATGTTATTGTAGCCAACCGACTCTCAGAAGATTTATCAGGTAGTTTGGATAAGGTATATACTCGAGACTTATCTGGTTCAGATTACTAATTAGGTCTCGATTTGAAATACTTTTCTTATGTTAAAAACAAGCAGTTCGCTCAGGCTTTAGCAGTGTTAAAGCCCAGGCAGCGCTATATTACTGCTAAGCGGCGTTGGTATGCAGCACGTCTGGGCCTATATCGTACCGTTTCAAAACATTCTTCATGGTTATCAGTAAAGACACCGCGTCATACAGTGGTATCTACTATTGCCAATATTAAGCGTAAAAATTTAACGGATGAGAAGGCCAAAAGTCATATAGAGCAACTCTTGTATGATAAACGCTACTATCAATTTCATCATGAGTTGATCAAAGAAACGATATCACTTTACCCTGAAGTGGTATTTAATTTTTTGAAAGCACAGAAAGAAAAGTCAGATACGTTAGATAGTTCTTATTATCAGGGTCTATATATTGCGCTTTTACAGCAGCATGATCCACTAAGTACTCATATTGATCATTATTTAAGTGATTTTTTGGCATATCCAGCAGATGCCGAGTATGCAGATAAAAGCTGTCTTTACAGTAATATCGCCCTTCATACACCACTGGCGAAGCTGGCCAATTTAAATCAAATATTTACTTATCATCAGCTTGATCAGATAGCGTTGTCCGATGAGCAGCAGAAATTCACTGTAGCCAATCTAATAACAGTAGAGAATCTTGACAAGCAAGAAGAGTCTCGAGGTCATCATCAGCGGCATAAAGTGACAGTCATCGTTACCACCTATAATGCCAGCAAGACAATTGAAAGCTGTATTCATAGTTTGCTGATGCAGACGTGGCGCAACTTAGAGATAATAGTCGTTGATGATGCCAGCACTGATGATACACTACAGCGTTTAGGGTCTTTGAACAGTCGCTATAAAGACTTAACGGTCATTGCGTTACCGAAAAATGTAGGAACATTTGCTGCCAAAAGCATCTGTGCACAGTATGCGACAGGTGAGTTTTTGACCTGTCAGGATTCTGACGATTGGGCGCATCCACAAAAAATAGCAGAGCAAGTACATCCATTGATAACAGACGCTAGAGTTATGGTTACGACCTCCCACTGGTTGCGATTAGATCATGAGGGTCAGTACTATGTCAGGCAAGTGTATCCTTTTATGCGCCAAAACCCCGCTTCTCCCATGTTCCGCTTGCAGACTGTCAAACAAGAGACGGGGCTATGGCATATCGTGCGCACAGGGGCGGATAGTGAGTTTTTTGAGCGTTTAAAACTAGTCTATGGCAATGAGCGCATCGTAGTTGTTAAAAAGCCGCTGACCATCGCCAGCCATCGTCCAAACTCACTCATGACCTCAGAGCAGTTTGGTATCTACAATCGTACAGCAGCCCTGTCTCGCTTAGACTATTGGGAAGCATGGCGACTGTGGCACATAGAAACACTTCATCAGAAAGCCAGTTTGATTATGCCGAGTGTCGAAAAACAAGCCAATGCGACACACGCTTTATTTGTTGGAATACCAGATAGCATAAAAGTAGATAAGCTGAGCTTAAAAGAAAGCTTAGATGCACATACAGTATTGAGTAAGCTTTGATGTGAGCTTTAGGCAAAGCACTTGATTAAATACTAACGATCAATAGTAAGCCAATAGGATTTTTGAGGTATGAAAAACATCACCCACGCCGTTATTCCTGTCGCAGGCTTTGGCACTCGTATGCTGCCACTGTCCAAATCCGTGCCCAAAGAGCTGCTGCCACTGGGCAATCGCCCCGCCATTCATTACGTGGTCGAGGAAGCCATCGCCGCTGGTATCAAACACATTGTCCTCGTCGGCCATGCACAAAAGAGCGCGATCGAAAACTACTTCGATATCAATGCCGAGCTAGATACGCAGCTGCGTCATAAAGGCAAAGACGAGCTGGCCGATAGCCTGAACTGGCTACCAGAGGGCGTGACGGTGTCGATGATCCGTCAGGGCAAGGCGTTGGGGTTGGGTCATGCGGTATTGGCCGCCCGACCCATCATCGGCGAGCATGACTTTGCCGTGTTATTGCCTGATGTGGTGCTCGATCCATACACCACCGACATGAGCGTGGACAACTTAGCCTTTATGATCGATGCCTTTGCCAACGATGGTCATTCACAGATATTGGTTGAGAGCGTGGCAGATGAGGACGTGCATAAATACGGTATCGCGCAATTGAGTCAAGCGTTTAGTGATGCGAGCGATATCGATGACAACACAAATAGCAATAGCAGTGTTAAGGTGGCAGGGTTCGTCGAAAAGCCCAGCTTAGCAGACGCGCCGTCCAATCTCGCGGTGGTCGGCCGCTATGTGTTTAGCAATCAAATCTTTGACTATCTGGCGCAGACTACTGCCTCGGTCGGCGGTGAGATTCAGCTGACCGATGCCATCGATGCGCTGATTAGTGAGTCGGGGGTCAATGTGACGACGATGCGTGGTGATAGCTATGATGCCGGCGATATGCGCTCATACATGCAGGCGTTTGTCTACTTTGCCGAGCGGCAACTCGCGGACGATAAGTAACCCATGGACGATAGACAGCAAGATAGCGCTTATCGCAGCGCCCGCCACTCGGTATATTGGTCTCAGCTACAGAGTGTAGCGGCGCAGCGCTGGTCGGTGGCGGATTTGTTTGCGCAAGATGCCACGCGCGCCACGCGTTTTAGTACGCGGGCGGGGGCGCTATACATGGATTATAGCAAGCAGTGTATCGATGAGACGGTATTATCTAACCTTTTAAGCCTTGCTGATAGCTGCGACCTATCGGCTCGTATCGAGGCGCTGCTACAAGGCGCGATGGTCAATACCAGCGAGCAGCGCGCGGCACTGCATACAGCGCTACGTCTGCCAGCGACCGCCGCGTTACAAGTGGACGGCCAAGACGTGGTGGCTGATGTGCATCACAGTCTGGCGCAGGTGGCTCGCCTATCGGCGCGGGTACGCAACGGCACGTGGCGCGGATTTTCGGGCAAGGCCATTACTGATGTGGTCAATATCGGCGTCGGCGGCTCAGATCTTGGGCCTTTGATGGCGACGACGGCGCTTGATGAATGGGCTGATACTGATATCGACGTACATTTTGTCTCCAACATGGATGGCACCCAGCTAGACAACCTGCTCAAGCACCTCAATTCTGAGACCACTTTATTTATTATCTCGTCCAAATCCTTTGGTACGGTAGACACCTTATCCAATGCCAAGACCGCCTTATCATGGCTGCTCGCTACTGCCAAACGCCATGCGGGTACAGAGGACAGCGTGCTGCGCCGACATTTCATCGGTATCTCTGCCAATAGCGCAAAGATGCGCGCGTGGGGGATTCATCCTGAGCATCAGCTACAGCTATGGGAGTGGGTCGGCGGCCGGTTTTCGATGTGGTCGGCGATCGGCCTTGCGCTGGCCATTCGGATAGGTATGGCGGGGTTTAAGGCGCTACTGGCAGGCGCGCACAGTATGGATGAGCACTTTGCTCAGGCTGACTTTGCAGAGAATTTACCGGTCTTATTGGGTTTGATTGCTGTTTGGAACAGTACTTTTTTACGCGTCAATGCCCACACGGTACTGCCTTACGATGGGCGTTTGAGCTATCTGCCAAGCTACTTAACCCAGCTTGAGATGGAGAGTAATGGGAAGTCAGTCACCCAGCACGGCGCGCGTCTCGACTATGATACCTGCCCGATACTGTGGGGTGAGATCGGCTCCAATGCGCAGCATGCGTTTTATCAGCTGCTGCATCAAGGAACGCAGCAGGTGTCATGTGATTTTATCGCCTGCGTGCGCCGTTATCATGATAAGCAAAAAAACGCACCGTTGCAGCAGCAGCATGAGCTATCGCTCGCCAACTGTCTGGCCCAAAGCCGAGTGCTGGCCTTTGGGAATGCCGCCGTGGCAACAGCTGGCAGTGATAGCGTAGCCGATAGCGCTGCTGATAAATACAAATACTACCGCGGTAACCAGCCGTCAACCACCATCTTACTCGATGAGCTGACCCCGCATAGCCTAGGCGCGCTGATTGCGCTGTATGAGCACAAGGTCTATGTCATGGCCAGCATCTGGGATATCAACCCCTTTGACCAATGGGGGGTTGAGATGGGTAAGCAGATGGCGGAGTCCGTGTATCATGCCATGCAAGATGAGCGTGAAGGGCAGTTTGATAGCTCCACCGATCAGCTGCTACGCCACATCAATCAGCTGTCTTAAAGCCTATAATCATCAGTTTACAAGGTAATATCATGAGCACGGATAATAGTGATAAGCGTTTGTCTGACCTGCGGGGCTGGCAAGCAAAGCCAGTAAAGGAGACTGATGTCTGTGTGCTGGTCGGTCATAGTATCGAGGCTATCACCAGTGCGGTGGTGCTGGCAAGCCTCGGTCAGTGCGTGCATCTGTATGCGGATAAAGCCCTACTGACCCAGCAGTTAGAGCAGTATGGTTTTGAGCATCATCTGCAAGCACTGTGGCAGATGTATGAGCAGCAGCAGCTGATCAGTCACCACGCGTTACCCAATAGTGCAGACCAGCTGTTGCAGCACTATGATAAAACAGGCGATGGCACTCATAACGCCGCTGATCATCCGCCCAAACCAGCCAGAGTGGCGCTATATTGGCTATTTTTAGACAGTATTGACGCGATATGGCTAGAGGACGGCTGGATTACCGCCTTTAATCACAGTCATCAGCAGTCGCTACCGCTGATCATGAGCGGTATTCAGGCATTAGGGCAGGTCGCTGCACTGGCGCAGCGGCTGCAGCGGGCGTGGGTGTATTATGTGCCCTTTGTGTTTTTAAAAGACGGTGATGCTTATAGCTCGATGTTAAACCCTTCCTTGTGGCTGCTGGGCGAAAAAACGCCAGAGAGTAGTCAGCATTTGGCCATATTAAAGCCATTGATGCAGCATGCAAGCGCGTCCCATCATGCCGATATCGCGACCATTGAGTTTGCTCGTAGTAGCATCATGGCGATGCTGGCGACGCGGGTGAGCTTTATGAATGAGATGTCGCGCTTGGCAGATAGTCAAAACGTCGATATTGAACAAGTAAGCCGTATCATGGGCTTAGATCAGCGGGTGGGCAGTAGTTACTTACAAGCAGGATGGGGCTTTGGTGGCAATACCCTGCCAAGTGAGCTGCAGCAGCTGCAGCAGTCGAGCCAAGCGCGTAGCCTAGATATGCCGCTCTTAGAGTCGGTCATACATATCAATGAAGATCAAAAAGAGCTGATATTTCGTAAGTTTTGGCAATACTTTGATGGGTTTATCGACAATAAAACCGTGATGATCTGGGGCGGTAGTTATAAGGCTGGTTCGGGGCTTACAATTGAATCAGCTATTCATCCATTACTCGCTTTGCTATGGTCGTACAATATCCGCACACTGGTCTATAGCGATAAGGCGCAACATGAGCTGACTGTGCTGTATGGGCAGCAGCCGCTGCTGGAGCTGGTTACCCAGCCTTATCAGCATCTAGCAGAGGCGCAGGCTATTTTTATCATCAGTTGGTCACCGCGTGATCAGTTAGATATTGGCAAAATCAATCAGTACGCCATGCCGATATTTGATGCGCAAAACGCCATGAGCCGCTCACAAATTGCGGCCTTAGTAGGAAGCTATATGGGCATCGGTCGTGCGAAATAAAGGCGCGCTCATATTCACTAGCGAGCCTTTATTGTCTGACCATTAGCACTCTTTGTACCAAGGTAAAGGCTTTATGCTGGCATCGCCCCTTGTGCCGCCAGCCACTGCTCGATCTCTTGTATCTTATCCGCCAAAAGTGGCTGATCGCCGCGCGTTTCGATATTGAGCCGAATGAGCGGCTCGGTATTAGAAGCGCGCAAATTAAAGCGCCAGTCGCCAAAGTCGAGGCTTAGGCCATCAAGGGTGGTTTTGCTGGGGTTTTGGCTGCGATACTTGTCTTCAATGGCTTTAATAATAGCAGGCGCGTCATTTGTGGTGAGGCGAAAGTTCATCTCCCCTGAGCTGGGGTAAGCATTGATATAGCCGGTGACCAGCTCCGACAGCGTCTTACCGGTGATGGATAGCAGTTCAATGGTCAGGAGCCACGGAATCATACCGCTGTCGCAATAGAAGAAGTCACGGAAGTAGTGATGAGCGGACATCTCGCCGCCATAGACCGCGCCCGACTCGCGCATCACTTGCTTGATAAAGGAATGCCCAGATTTACTGATGACCGCCTCACCCTGATGCGCGTCAATCACCGCTTCGGTGTTGTATATCACTCGTGGGTCATAGACGATTGACTCGTTTGGATACTTATTTAAAAAGGCTTGCGCCAGCATACCCACCACATAGCTACCATCGATAAACTCGCCTGTCTCGTCGAACAAAAAACACCGATCAAAATCGCCATCAAAGGCAATACCCAGATCAGCTTTGTGAGTCAAAACCGCTTGCTGCGTCGCGGCTCGGTTGGCGGTAATCATCGGATTGGGGATGCCGTTGGGGAAGCTACCATCAGGGGTATGATGCAGCTTGATTACCTCGATCGGCGCGCCTGCTTGTGTTAATTTGTCAGTTAGTAAATCAACGACAGGGCCGGCGCTACCATTACCGGAGTTGATGACCAGCTTTAGCGGTTTGAGCTTGTCGGTGTCGATAAAGATCATCAAGTGATTGATATAGGCGCTTTTATCCGTCAGCAGCTGCAATGCCCCTGATTTATCACTGCTGGTAAATTGCCCAGACTCTGCCAATGCCTGAATCTCTGCCAGTCCATCATCAGCGCTGATGGGTTTTGACTGCTCTTTGACCAGCTTTAGGCCATTGTAGTTGATCGGATTGTGACTGGCGGTGACTTCGATACCACCTAAAGCCGCATAGTGGCTGGTGGCAAAATACACCTCCTCAGTACCGGTCATGCCAAGGTCGATGACATCGACGCCTGCATCGACTATCCCTTTGATGGCCGCTTGTTTTAGCTCCTCACTTGAGTGGCGAATGTCACTGCCGATGACGATAGCGGGCTTTAGCGTCGCCAGCTCACTGTCTTGATTAGCGGACGCTTGCTGATACCGCTGAAACAATATCTGCGCAAAAGCGCGACCAATACGATAAGCGATGTCTTCATCGAGACTAACGCCGAGCTCACCGCGAATATCATAGGCCTTAAATGAGCCAATCACCATCGGTGGAAACTCAGACGCTGGTTGATAGCTGGGGACGGTAGAGGTGGGCATAATGATATATTCCTTTAATAAATAATAAACAGTGAATGGCGGTATTTATACCATTATAAGCCAGTTGCTATTCAATGATACACTAGCTGACACAGGAACCAACCCGCAAAAACAAGAGCGTCTTTTATGAAACCGTTAGAGCAAACCACGTTGCCACCCACGCCTGTACAAGGCACCCCTGAGGCCACCGGCCAGATTGATGATTTACTTACCTTGATGGCGCGGCTGCGTGCTGACTGTCCGTGGGACAAAAAACAGACCAATCATAGCCTGATTCCTTATGCCATTGAGGAAGCCTACGAGCTTGGCGAAGCAGTACAAGCGAATGATGACGAAGACATCAAGGGCGAGCTGGGTGATGTACTGCTGCAAGTGGTGTTTCATTGTCAGCTCTACGCTGAGCAAGGGCGTTTTGATATGAGCGATGTGATTGCTACCTTGCAAGAGAAGCTCATTCGCCGTCACCCGCATGTGTTTGAAGCGGAGACACTGACAGACGACGCGGCGGTCAAAGCGCGCTGGGATGAGATCAAGCTCGAGGAGCAGCAAGCCCGCGAGGCGCGCGGCAAACCCAAGCGCCGACTGGATAATACCAAAGCGGGTAGCGCGTTGATGCAAGCGCAGTCGGTACAAAGCCAAGCGTCAAAGTTAGGCTTTGATTGGGAGGGGGTAGCTGGCGCGTTTGAGAAGTTAGAAGAAGAGGTCGAGGAGTTAAAGGCGGAGGTTAGGGATAAATCCAAGGCGGAGATAAAAGCCAATATTAGCGATATCGAAAAAGAGTTGGGCGATTGTATGTTTGCGCTGGTCAATGTGGCGCGCAAGCTCAGCCTTGACGCCGAAGCGGCAACGCTGACCTGTGTGCATAAATTCAAATCACGCTTTGGCTATATCGAAGCGCAGCTGGCGGCGGCAGGCAAGCGTCTGGAAGATAGCGATATTGAGGAGATGGATGCCTTGTGGGAGGCGGCAAAACAACATGAACGCTCATCATAAGCCTGGCTTGATCGGTGCTATGCTCAGCACAGCCGTCAGCGCAGTCGGTGCGGCTGCCGCTGGGGCAGTGCTTATCATGACGCTCATGCTAAGCGAGGCCTTGGCAGCGACTTGTTTTGCCAGTCCGCAGCAAGCATACGCGTCTTTATTGGCGCAAGAGACCGCGCAGTTGCAAGCACGCACGCAAACGGTGGTCAATATCAATCGTGCCGGTGAGGGCGAGCTGGTTTCGCTGCATGGTATCGGCAGTAATAAGGCGCAGGCGATTGTTTTATACCGCGAGATGTTTGGCGGTTTTCAGACGGTCGATGACTTGGCAAAGGTCAAAGGCATCGGTCAGAAGACCGTTGAGAAAAACCGAGCGCGCATCAGCGTACAAGATGAATAAAGGCGTTTGGCAATAATCAAGGCGAATATTGACAAAATAGCACGTAAGTAACGGTCATAACACACCCAGCAGGCGCAAAATTTGTTAAACTAGTCGTTACATCCGCCTGATAAACACTGTGTCTGTTAGGGGTGATCAAAGAATACCGGCGAGGAGTAGATGCATGGCCGAGCGTGCCGCCAAGCAGTTAGAACTGAATAAATCTGAATTACCCAATTCCATTACTGAAGTCATTGCCACATTGACCCGAGCTGGGTTTGATGCCTATATCGTCGGGGGCGGGGTGCGTGACACATTATTGGGTCTGCGTCCAAAAGACTTTGACGCAGTGACGGATGCCAAGCCGCATGAGATCAAAGACGTCTTTGGAAAGCGCTGCCGTATCATCGGCCGCCGCTTTCAATTGGCGCATGTGTATTCTGGCCGTGAGCTGATTGAAGTGGCGACGTTTCGCGGGCCACCGACCAACAATGCCAATACCAACCAAGATGGTATGATTTTGCGCGACAATGTCTGGGGCGATATCAAACAAGACTTTGCCCGTCGTGATTTTTCTATCAATGCGCTCTATTACCAACCACTCAAAGGCGTGGTCCATGATTTTTGCAGGGCGCTTGACGATATCGACAACCGTATCATTCGTCTGCTTGGCCACGCGCCTACTCGTATCGAAGAGGACCCTGTACGTCTGCTACGGGCGCTGCGTTTTAAGGCCAAACTTGGCTTTGAGTTTGATGAGGCATTGGCGGAGCAGTTCCATGAGGACAACTGGGCGCTACTTGAGCAAATATCGCCGCATCGTCTCTATGACGAGACGCAAAAGATGTTTACCGGTGGCTATTTGGTACCGCTATTGCCGTTATTGTTTGAGTCAGGGGCGATGGATAGCTTGGTTATTTATCCACCTGCTGAGCCAAGCGCACTGGTCAAGCAAGTGGCGATCAATACCGACAAGCGCATCGCTGCTGGCAAAAGCATCAATCCGGCGTTCTTTTATGCGGCGCTATTGTGGGAAAACTACCTGCACCAGCTAGAAAAAGCCAAAAAACGCAACATGCCTTTTGCCGATGCGCAACTGCACGCCGCTGGCAAAGTCATCGACCGTCAGCGTATCAAAACCGCCATTCCAAAGTTTGCTGAGCAATTTATCCGTGATATCTGGATTTTGCAGCCCAAACTGTCGGCACCGCGTAACAAGCAAATCGTCCAGCTCTCTGAGCATCCACGTTTTCGCGCAGGTTTTGATTTTTTATTGCTGCGTGAGCAGTGCGGCGATGCTGAGCATCCCTTGTCTGAGTCGACCAATGGTATGGGCGAATGGTGGCAGACGTATCAAACGCTCTCCACGTCCGAGCAGCAGCAAGCGATTGATGTATTTGATGAAAGCATACGCCGCGGCGCCTACAAAAAAGGTCAGCGCGGCCGCGGGCGCAGTCGCCAAAACCAAAAGTCAGATAGCAGTATCGATAGCGTGACAGATACCGCGTTGACCAAACCATCAAATGCGCCTCAAAAAGACAGCGCTGATACAGGCGGTATTCCTGCGCGTCGCCGCCGTGCCAAATCACAGCCAGCGACTAGCAAATCAAATAGTCAGCCAAACAGTAAGTCAAGCGCTGGCCGTCATGATGACAATCAGCCATTGTCGCAGGACGAGGCTGAGCTGGCACAATTGCAGCAATTGTCACTGACCGCTATCAAGCAGTCGCACAAAAAGCCTGCCGCGCCAAAGCCATTATTTGTCATCGAGCACGAAAAAGTCGTACCGCCGCTAAAAAAACAGCTGCCGCAAGATAAAGAGGCTCAAAGCGCTGCTCAAGACAAACAGCAAGCCGCGCAAAAACAACCGCAAAAACAATCAAAGGCGCAAGTAGAAAGCCCATCCACAACACAGCAGACGCCATCGGCTCAAGCTGTTAGCCGCGATGATAAGCAGGCAGCCGTCGCATCGGTACCAGATAAGCCTGCGCTCACGGTTGCCCAGTCGCCAGCATTGGTGAGTCTCAATAATGCGCCGATACCTTATAAGCGTCGCCGCCGTCAGCCCAGCAGTACTGCTACTACGACCAAAACGCAAGCGACCGATGCCAGCGAGCAGACGCCCGTAAAACCGGCTAAGGCTTATGCAAAACAAGCGCCAAAACCTGCTGCTCAGTCTACTACCGAAGCTGAGCCGCCAGCTAAGCGCGGCACAGACCATAAAGAAGCCGCTACTACTAAAAAAACAAAAACGTCCGCGCCCAGCGCGAGCAAAAAAACACAAACTGCAATGCCTCAGACGATCATCAGTCTGATAGAGACGGATAAAGGCCCGATACCCGCAAAGCGTCGCCGTCGTCAGCCTAGCACCAAAGACGTTTGATCGGTGACTGTGAGAGCCAATGGTATGAATAATCGCCTTCATAACAGTCAAAGCACCAATGGTGCTGTAGACGTCAATAGCACAACTGATCACGGCAGTAATCAGGACGCCGCAGAGTGGGCATGCGCTTATGTGGGGTTGGGTAGTAATTTGGCCAATGAGCTGGGCTCGCCGACCGAACATCTACAGACCGCCCTCAACGCGATGCAAGCGCATGCGCAGATACGTCATCTGCAGGTGTCATCTTTTTATGCGTCAGCGCCGATGGGGCCACAAGACCAGCCTGACTTTATCAATGCGGTCGCGGGGTTTGAGACGACGTTATTGCCGTTTGAGCTATTGGCGTTTTGTCAGCAGTTAGAGGCGCAGGCAAAACGGGCACGTTTGCGCCGTTGGGGCGAGCGCAGTTTGGATGTCGATATTTTGTTATATGGTCAGCTGCAAATGACGGATGCTAAGCTGACCATACCGCATGCTGGATTGTGTGAGCGTAACTTTGTCTTGCTGCCGCTACGTGAGTTAGCGCCAAAGCTACAGGTATTGGGCAAGCCGATTGCGGACTATCCACCAAGCTGCGATTGGACAGGCCTCAAGTTATTAAAAAGTAACTCATGAGCGGTGCGCTCGCCAGGTATTCAGCTGATAATCAAAGGGATTGAGGGCTATATGACGACGTTATCTACGCTAAATAAATTTAAAAAAGAAGGCACCAAGTTTACGTGCTTGACCTGCTATGATGCGATGTTTGCGCGGATGATGGACAAGGCGCAGATTGACACGATCTTAATCGGTGATAGCTTGGGTATGGTCGTTCAAGGCCATGACTCAACGCTGCCAGTCACGGTTGACGATATGGTTTATCATACTGCCAATATCGCTCGGAGTAACAGCAGCGCTTTGATTTTGGCAGATCTGCCGTTTATGAGCTACGTCACTTTGCCAGAAGCGGTGGCCAATAGCCGCAAGCTGATGCAGGCGGGCGCGCACGTGGTAAAGATAGAAGGCGGTCGTGAGCTGTGCGAGCTGGTCACAACCTTAGCGCAGGCAGGCACCCCAACGTGTGTGCATCTGGGGCTGACGCCGCAGTCGGTCAATGTCTTTGGTGGCTATAAAATCCAAGGCCGCGGTGAGACAGCCGCAGACAAGCTACTGGCTGATGCCAAAGCCGTCGTCGACGCAGGCGCAGCGCTGTTGGTACTAGAGTGTGTGCCCGCTGAGCTGGCCAAAGCGGTGACCCAAGCAGTCGCGGTACCAGTGATCGGAATCGGCGCAGGCGCAGATACCGATGGTCAGGTGCTGGTCATGCATGACATGCTTGGTATGGCACACGGCCGCGTGCCGCGTTTTGTCCATGATTTTTTGACCGATGCGCGTAATCGTGCTGGCAGTATTGAAGGCGCATTTGCCCTGTATCAGCAGTCGGTACGCGAGGGCAGCTTTCCTACCGCCCAGCATCAATTTAGCTAGTTTTAATTTTTAAGTTGAATTGATGATAGCTTAACCTTTTAGTGAGTTTGACTTTGTCTTTGGGCAATTACGATTATTAAGAACAGAAGGCTTTATCATGCCAATCATTTATCAGCAGATATCAGAATTGCGTGCAGCGCTGCAGCCGCATCGCACTCAGCAATCTATCGCTCTGGTGCCGACGATGGGTAATTTGCATGATGGCCACCTTGAGCTGGTAAACATCGCCAAGCAACACGCTGATATTGTGGTGGTGAGTATTTTTGTCAATCCCACGCAGTTTGGTGAAGGTGAGGATTTTGATAGCTATCCGCGTACGCTGGACGCAGATGTGACAAAGCTTGCCACAGTGGCGGCCGATTATGTTTTTGCGCCCAGTATCGAGGAGATGTATCCAGTCTTGCCGCCCGCGACAGCAGTGCTGGCAGGGACGATTAGCGCGCAGCTATGCGGGCAGTCACGTCCTGGACACTTTGATGGGGTGGGTATCGTGGTGTCAAAACTGTTCAATATCATCCAGCCTGATGCGGCGGTGTTTGGACAAAAAGATTACCAGCAGTTGGCGATTATCAAGCAGTTGGTGCGAGACCTTAGTTATCCGCTAGAGATTATCGCCGCGCCCATTGTCCGTGCTGCTGATGGTTTGGCGCTATCATCACGCAATCAGTACTTAACGGCAAGCGAGCGGCAGGTGGCTCCTGTGCTCCATCAAGCGCTGCAAGGTTTGGCGCAGCAATTGCAAGATATAAAGATAGCGCCGCAAGGCTCGATATTGCCGCACATAGCGGCGTTACTTGCACAGACGCGTGAGCACCTCACAAATGCAGGGTTTACTGTTGACTATTTAGAGGTAAAAACCGCTGAGCTGGATGCTATGACAGAGGATTTTGATAAAGATGAGCAAGACATGGTTATTTTGGTAGCGGCATGGCTGGGGCGCGCGCGTTTATTGGACAATCAGCTAGTGACGATCAAGTAGTCATTATGTAATTCGCCGTCATATCATTAGCCATCGTAATATCGCAATGTGCAGGAAGCAATAGCGTCAACTACCGACAACAATTTCCATAGCCGCTCTGTGGCAAAAGCAAGACCGCTTTTATGATGGCTGAGTAGCGTGGTTTGGTATGTATGGCTTGGGATAACCTAGGACAGGTGGGTGATGGACATGGAGCAACACAATAGCAATCAGCACTCTGAGCAGGCTTCGGAGCAAGTGCGACGGCCAGCCGCTGCAGATGCACTTAGCATCCTTGTCGTCTCAGGCCGCTCAGGCTCTGGCAAAACATCAGTACTCAATATCTTAGAGGATCTTGGGTATTATTCTATCGATAATTTGCCTTTATCTTTGGTGCCACAGGCAGCTCATAAGCTGGTGATGGAAAGTGGTATACGCCGTATTGCCCTTGGAGTCGATATTCGCACACCGCGCGCTGATTTGTCTAACTTTGCAGAGACTTATGAGGCGCTAAAAACAACGTATGGCAAGCAGGCGGTCAAAGTCGTTTATGTCACCGCGCAAGAGCATACTTTAATCGCGCGGTTCAATGCCACTCGCCGTGTCCATCCGCTGATGTCGCAAGATGTGGACAGTGATAACGCCCGTCATATCGCCTTTAACTTGCCAGCGGCTATCAAAAGAGAGATAGAGCTGCTAGAGCCGATAGCAGGTCACGCTGATATCAGAGTCGATACCAGCAGCTTAAATATCCATCAGTTAAAAGACAGCTTACGTGCGCATATCGGCATGGACAATCAGATTGTCATCAATCTTTTGTCTTTTGGGTTTAAGTATGGCAGCCCTATCGATGCTGATTTTGTCTTTGATGTGAGGGTGTTGCCAAACCCGCATTGGAACCCTGAGCTGCGAGCGGCGACTGGTCTAAATGCAGAGGTCGCCACATTTTTTGCCGACTATCCAGAAGTGGCAGAAATGACCGATGATATCGATCAGTTTTTGACGCGCTGGCTGCCTGAGTTTTTGCACAACAACCGTCATACCGTGACGGTGGCGATTGGTTGTACAGGCGGCAAGCATCGCTCGGTGTTTATCACAGATGCTTTGCAGCGCCGTTTGGCACAGAGCATGCCAGCAGGGGTCAAGGTGTTGGCCAAGCACCGCGAAAAAAGCCGGTGGTAAACCCCTAGGGCGTGTCTTCAATTCACTCGATAGTTGTCTAAATGGGCTAAAAATGGCCAAATTTTGCCAAACATCGTCAAATAGCGGGTTTATATCCCGATATTAACGGCGCTATCTTCCTTGTTTGACCGCAATGTAGCTCATTTTTATCACCATTTTTGCAATAAAGACACGCCCTAGTAGACGTGCATTTTATTATTTTATTATTCATCACTTCGGAACGCTTTTATGATTGACTGGTCAGAACAGGATATGCGCGTCTCGCGCACAGAACTCAAAAAAGCCCATGAGCGCTTGCAGCAGTTATCCATACCGCTTGCAAGCTTGTCGAAAAAACAGCTAAAAAAACTGCCAGCCAGTGATTATTTTATGGCTGAGCTGATGGCATTGGCGGACATTACCAGTGCCAATGCGCGCAATCGTCAGACCAAACGGGTGGGTAAGCTTATCGGCGAAGAAAACCGCCACGAGCTTGTCAAAGCGCTGTTTGATGCCTATTTTCCAAAAGAGCAAGTCTCCAAAATCGAGAGCTGGTATGATCGCCTCAATATCAATGACGAAGGCACGCTAAAGCAGTTTGTCAAACAATACAAAGCCTCTGAGCGCAACAGCATGTATCAGCTGTTACTATGGATTGAGTACGCCAAACACATGCAAGATGATGAGCTACTAGCAGAATCAGAAGCCGATTTGGCCAGCTATATACGAGAAGTGGCCATCTTGTCGCAGCTCAAAAAATAACTGCCCAGCGTCGCTATCAATGTTATAAACGCTATAAATGCTATAAACGCAAACAAACAAAAAAGCCAATCATCAAATGATTGGCTTTTATTTATAGCTTACTACCACGATATGTCCGAGGCTGCGATAAGATCGAAGCGCTCGGTTAAAGGGCTGGGTTTATTTCTTTTCAGCGCGCGCTTTGTCGACCAAATAATCAACGACCTTGGGTACTTTGGCGCTTTCACCGGTGACGACGTATTTGCCTTGTACCACGACTGCTGGTACCCCTGAGAGCTGATAACGCTTTGCGCCAGCTTGTGAGCGGCCGATTTTTGTACCGACGGCAAACGAGTTGTATAGGCTGTTAAACTTCTTTTCATCTACGCCTTTTGACGCATACCACTTGCTCAATGATGCTTGGTCAAAGAGTTTTTTGCCGTCTTTATGAATGGCATCAAACAAAGCGTCGTGGGTTTTGTTTTCAAACCCTAATAGCTGGGCGGCATAAAAACCGCGGGCATTGGCTTCCCAAACAGGGTTGAGCGCCGCTGGGGTTTTAAAGAACGCGACATCTTTGTCTTTGGTTTTTGCCCACTTTTCCATATGCGGATTGAGGACGTTACAATGCGGGCAGCCATACCAAAAAAACTCACGAACAATGATGGCGTCACCGCTGATTTTTTCTGGATTGTCGAGCACGCGATAGTCTTTTCCGGCGACATAGTCGGCAGCTTGTGCGCCCATAGTGGCAAGACCAATAGCCATAGCCAGACCAGTCAGTGTGATGACACGTTTCATACTTTATCCTTGAGATGTATAAACTTAGGGTGATGATGGGTTTTACCGCTTAGACAGGCCAAAAGTGCTAAAAGCTGTATAAACGATATAGTGTCGAGTACGGTCGACCTACCATAGAGTAGCGACTATGATAACGTAAAACATAGGCGCTTGTGAATCCGATTCTTAACGAATGGTTGTAAAGCTGTGAGCGAATCGATGGCCATGACTCACAATCCGTGACGATGTACCTCACGACAAAGCCGCTACTCTCATGCTAATATTGAGTGTATCGTCGTGCGCGTTGTAGACGTTGTACGACAATCCCTTCGTATACGACACTTATAATGACAATAAAGGAAATATCATGAGCTCAGTCCATGCTTCTTCGTCAACTGCCAATGAGCATACCGATAGCCGCGTCAATGATGCCGAGATTAACAGCATCAATGTGGATGCCAGCGAGGTGGATAAATTTAATAAGCTGGCAGGGGAATGGTGGAGCAGCACGGGCGCCTTTGCGACATTGCACGAAATCAACCCGCTACGCCTCAACTGGATAGAAGAAAATATCAAACGCGGCTATCAAAGCGCGCAGCCCTCTGTTGATAAGCAGCACACTGATAAGACCGCTGAGCAGGGTCTGGCGGGCAAAAAAGTGCTGGATGTGGGCTGCGGCGGCGGGATATTGTCAGAATCAATGGCACGCCGCGGCGCAGATGTCACAGGCATTGATTTGGGAACCGAAAACCTAAAAGCTGCTACTCTCCACGCCGAGCAAAGTGGCCTTGGGCACACGCTGCGCTATCAGCATATCCCTGTAGAGACGCTGGCAAAAACGCACGCCGGTCAGTTCGACGTGGTGACCTGCATGGAGATGCTGGAGCATGTGCCGGACCCTCAGTCGATTGTGCAGGCGTGTTTTGAGCTGCTGGCACCAGGCGGGGTGTGCGTGCTATCGACGATCAACCGCAATCCCAAGTCTTATTTGTTTGCCATCATTGGTGCAGAGTATGTGCTGCGTCTGCTTGATCGCGGCACTCACGATTATGCCAAGTTCATCACCCCCGCTGAACTTGACAAAATGGCTGTCCATGCTGGATTTAGACGCCAAGACATCATTGGCCTGCATTATAATCCGCTGACCAAACGCTACTGGCTGGCACAAAACGTCGATGTCAATTATATGATGGCGGTACAAAACCCCCTACGATAGCGCCGTCTTCAAGTGATTTTGCCTACATTTATCTTTTAGACTAAGAGCATTTATTATGAGCCAATTTGTAAAAGCGGTTTTATTTGACCTTGATGGGACGTTAATCGATACTGCTGCTGACTTTGTCCGCATCATCGCAAAGATGAGCGGTGAAAACGATTGGCAAGCGCCGCCGGAGGGGCAAATTCGAGAGCAAGTCTCTGCGGGAGCCTCGGCCATGGTGCAGCTGATGCTGCGTCATAATGACCAACTGCAGGCGAGTGATGAAGAGCTGCAGCGCTTTCGTCAGCAGTTTTTGGACGATTATGAAGCAGACATCTGCGTCGATAGCTGCGTGTTTCCTGCGCTCGACGAGGTACTGAGCACACTGGAAGCAAAAGGCGTGCCATGGGGTATCGTCACCAATAAGCCGCGTTATTTGGCCGAGCAGCTGCTCAGTGTGATGCAATTAGATGAGCGCTGCGCGGTGCTGGTCTGCCCCGACGATGTCTCGCGCTCAAAACCTGATCCCGAGCCGATGTATGTGGCCTTAGAGAAGCTCGGTATTCCGCGCGGTGCGGCAGGCTGCGTACTATATGTCGGCGATCATATACGCGATATCGAAGCCGGTAACGCCGCTGGCATGCCGACGATTTTGGCCGCTTATGGCTATATCCCACCGGAAGACCAAAAAAGCCTAAAAAAATGGGGCGCAGACTATATTACTGAGACACCTGAAGCATTAAATAAACTTTTATTGTCTTCGGGGCAGTTCGATTATTTATAGCCTCTACAAAATAAGTTCTACAAGCTAAGCCTTAAAAGCCATTTATCGAAATAACGATTAAGCATCCTAACTATTTAATAATAAGCAGTGAGTAATGCCATGAGTGACACTACGAATCAGCCAACCAAACCGCAGAGCAGTACAGACACAGCTGGTTTTACCCAGCCGTTGACACATGACGAGATCCGCAGCTTTGTACCCCCGGACAACTGCTTGGATGGCAAGACTATTTTGGTGACAGGGGCAGGTGACGGTATCGGGCGGGTCGCCGCCTTGACCTATGCGCGCTATGGCGCGACTGTGTTGTTGCTCGGACGTACCAGCAGCAAGCTTGAATATGTCTATGATGAGATTGAGAGCTTTGGCGGCAAGCAGCCTGCCATGCTACCGATGAACCTAGAGGGTGCCACTTATGCCGAGATGCAGCAGCTAGAGGGGCTGATCGATAAAGAAATCGGCCAGCTAGATGGTATCTTGCATAATGCTGGTCTGCTTGGGCAGCTGACACCGCTTGAGATGTATGACGTCGATACCTTTGCACAAGTGATGAAGGTCAACTGTACGGCGACATTTATGCTGACGCAGGCGCTACTACCGCTGCTCAAAGACGCAGACAATGGCTCTATCGTCTTTACCTCTAGTAGTGTGGGCACGCATCCGCGCGCGTTTTGGGGTGCCTATGCGCTCTCCAAGCAGGCAGTGGAAGGTATGAGCGATATCTTTACCCAAGAGACAAAAAACACCACCAATTTACGTTTTAATTGTATCAACCCGGGTGGGACGCGTACCAACATGCGTGCTCATGCCTACCCAGGAGAAAACCCCATGAGCCTAAAAACCCCTGAGGATATCATGGCAGGTTATGTCTGCTTGATGAGTGATGCCAGTATCGGAGTGCGCGGGCAGGTGGTCGCGTTGCAACCAAAAGACTAGCGATCGCCAATAAGAAAAATGGCTCAGGCACGTCTCATCATGCTTAGCCTATATCTGATGATGGCGTCCTCATCTACCGCCCCTAACTGGCATTGTAATCCATAAAGACAGCCCCATCTATTTGTTATTAAAGGCTTTTGTTGTTTAAAAGCTAAATAGCATTAATAATAAATAGGATGACGTTATGGCAGGTGGGTGGTCAAGAGATGGTGCTGAGCACGAGCAAATGGATGCAACGGTCAACGACGCATTAGAGCGGGCGCGACGGGCTATGCCTAAAGGTGAAAGCGCTGAGCTTTGTGATGAGTGTGGCAATGCGATTCCACAAGCACGGCGACTGGCCGTACCCGGTGTGCAGCACTGTGTCGGCTGTCAGAGCGAGCTTGAACAAGCCGCACGGGCAACGGAGCTGTTTAATCGGCGTGGCAGTAAGGACAGTCAGCTTCGATAGCAGGCACACATGATAAGAGTGAATTGAAAAAGCCAATACTTCTACAGTATTGGCTTTTTTTGTGTGTAGCCTGTATTGAAGCTATACAGAAGCGACCAATAAGTGAATAGAGGCTCGCTACCCTAATGCCACGACCATTGCCATAAGCTGACGATCATAGGGTTGCCAGTCGATAGCGATTGGCGTATGGTCAGCGCCATCATTGCTACCATTGTCAGCACCTTGCAAAATGACCTCCAAGCGGCTATCACTCTGCGCACCGACTGTACGGGTAGTTAGGCTATCAGGCGTGAAGTTCAGCTGCAACCAACCATCCGAGGTGTGTACCACGCCTTTGATGCGTTGCCAGTTTGGTAGCCTCAGTAGCCAACTTTGTAGGGTATCTGCGGGTAGCAAATAATGCGCTGGCAGTCGCCAACCGGCCAAGAGCAGGTCTTGCTGTGTCTCGTGATAACGATAAGGCAGCTCGCTATCGGTACTATTTTGGGCGCTATTGCTAGCCAAGGTAGGATCAGCCAACGCAAAGACGGCAGAAGTGTTACCCTGCAATGGCGTGCGAATTGCTGATTTGGCCAATGGCCCAAGCGCAACCTTATGCTGACGGTTTAAGACCTGACTGGGCTTGGTTAACTGCTCGCGTAGCATGGTGATATAGGCTGGCAGCGCGTCATTTTTGTCACTGCTGCCATTGCTGCTGTTATCAGGATTATCGCTATGATCGCTGTCATGACTAACAGCCGCAGCAGGCTCATGTGCCGCCCAAATGATAGTAGCGTGCGGATTCAGTGTGGCTATCCATGCTTGTAGCGCTTGTATTTCGTCGGCGCTTAGATGGTCGTAACGATTGATAATCAGTGCATCGGCCTCTTGCACATGCACCGCAAAGCCCTCATGCTCACGATATTTGGCTTGCTGCCATTGTATGGCATTTAGGACGGTGAGTACCGCTTGCATCTGTAGGGCAGTTTGCCAATGTGGCTCGCTCAGCTGCTGGACGAGCTCGCGAGGGTGAGCCAGTCCGGTCGGCTCGATGAGCAAACGCTGCGGCTTATGCTCACTGAGTAGGCGGCTGATGGCGATTTGTAAGGGTAGCTGACTGGTGCAGCAAATACAGCCGCCGCTGACCTCCCGTACGGCGATCGTCTCTTGCGCCGCCTGCCACCAATCCGCACCTTTTAGCAGCGTACCATCAATACCGATACGACCAAACTCATTAATTAAGAGCGCCCAGCGCTGCTCGGTCGGTTTGGTAGTCAGTAAGTGGTTGATGAGGGTCGTTTTGCCAGCACCCAAAAACCCTGTCACTAAGGTGCAGGGTATGTTTTGAAAAATAGTCGTTGATGTCAAAATAATCTCAACAAGCGTGCCCAAAGATATATTTTGCCTGTCGGCACGATGACCTAAAACGCTTATCGCAAAAGATTAAAGCCATAAGCGCTAAAAGATCACGATCGCCAACGGCAAAACAGCTTACATACCAACCGAAAAGACGGCAATGTGGTTATTCGCTCTTGGCGGTTTCGGCTTCTGCCTCATCTGGTACAAACACATAACCCACGCCCCATACTGTCTGGATATAGCGCGCTTGTGACGGATTGTCCTCAATCAAGCGGCGCAGGCGTGAGACCTGTACATCAATAGAGCGCTCCATCGCCCCCCATTCACGGCCCCGCGCCAGATTCATAAGCTTGTCACGAGTCAAAGGTTCACGCGGATGTTGCACCAAGGCTTTTAGGACAGAAAACTCGCCTGTCGTCAAAGTCACGACATTGCCGTCGCGTTTGAGCGTACGCGTTGATAAATCAAGCGTCCATGGTCCAAACTCTACCACTTCTAGCTGATGGCTTGGCGCACCCGGCAGCTCACGGTTTTGACGACGCAGTACCGCTTTGATACGTGCCAGCAGCTCTTTTGGGTTAAAGGGTTTTGGTAAGTAGTCATCAGCGCCTGCTTCGAGGCCAGCGATACGATCAGCGTCGCCGCCTTTGGCGGTGAGCATGATGATAGGGATGTCGGCATTGTCTTCACGCAAGCGCTTACAGATACTAATGCCGTCCTCACCAGGAAGCATCAAATCAAGCACCACCAACGAAAACAGCTCGCGCTGCATCAGCTTATCCATCTGACTGCCATCATGGGCGGTGCGCACGACAAAACCATCGTCCTCTAAAAAGCGCTGCAACAAAGAGCGCAGGCGGGCATCGTCATCGACGACCAAAATACGCTGAGTCAAAGTATCTGGGCTATTATTATCTGTCATACAGGCATCCTCTTATAAAAATTATTATGAACATTCATTATCGGTGTCACGCATAAATTGCGCTGAGCAACACCCTTATCATTATTTGCTCTGTGATTAAAAACTGTCTAAAAAATTATCTAACAACAAAGATCTCTCTTAATATGCCTTATAGTCAATCCAATATAAAAACCCCATTTCATTGAGCGACTTGCTGGCCAGGTATCTGATTTATTTGGGTTCGACTATAGCTTTCTAAATATAGAAGCACACAAGGCTATGTAGCGGCGGTAAGCGATACAAAATAGTCAGACTTAGAGATTCACGCTGCAAGACACCACCAAACTGCGCCGCTGATACTTTAGTGTATAAGATTGCACCAGCAATTGCATCACCCATCAGGATAAATGCTGTATGCGTTTGTTTAACAAGGCCGAAACAGAAAGGATAAAAGGCGATATCGGCCATAAAATCTAGGCAAAAGCGCAAAAAGATAAAAAGGATTTTTATTCATGCAGCTTTTGCTATAATGCAAAACTACATTTCTCAACGATTGATACGTATATGAGTAGCACTGATACCTTAACGCCATCTCAAACCCAGACAAATACACAGGTTTTGGATGCAACCACACACGCGAATATTCACGACAAGCTTGCTCGCGCGCTTGGCATTAAGACTGCTCAAGTCAATGCGTTTGTCAAACTTTATGATGAGGGCGCGACAGTTCCGTTTATCGCCCGTTACCGTAAAGAAAAGACGCAAAATCTTGACGATGCACAACTGCGAGCGCTAGAAAAATCGCTCAACTATGAGCGTGACATGGCCAGCCGCCGCCTCAAAATCACTGAGCTGCTCAGCACGCAAGGCAACTTGACAGATGAGCTGCAGGCGCGCATTGACAATGCGACATCGAAACTTGAGCTAGAAGACATCTATCTGCCATACCGTCCGCGCCGCCGCTCTCCTGCGGCCAAAGCCCGCGCCGCCGGTTTGGATGTACCAGCACAAGCGCTGTTGACCCAAGAGATTACCCCCACTGATGCATTGGCAGATTATGAGGCGCCAGCCAGTATCTCTGATGACAAGGGTAACGAGATAGAGGTCGACTTTGGTGATCTAGACAAACAACTGGCGGGCGTACAAGCCATCATCGTTGATGAATGGACGCAAGCGCTGGATTTGCTTGATAACTTGCGTAATGGCTTTGCAAAGACAGCGAGCATCGTATCGACTGTCGCCAGTGACGAAAAACGCGAAGTGGGCGAAAAATTCAAAGACTACTTTGAGCACAGTGAGAGCCTAGCGCGTCTGCCCAATCATCGCTTGCTTGCGATGCTGCGTGGCCGCCAAGAAAACGTTTTGGGCCTAAAAATTGATGGCGAAGACGCTCCCTTTATCGAAAAAATCATCAGTCACTTTGATATCGATGCCAAAGCGCCTGCTGCCCGTCGTGAGTTTTTGCAGGAGGCGGCGACCAGTCTCTGGAAGGATAAATGGCGTCCGCATATCGAGCATCGTTTATTGACCGAAAAACGTCTGACCGCTGAGGCCGATGCGATTGAGGTGTTTGCCAATAACTTACAGCATCTACTCATGGCTGCACCTGCTGGCCGCAAGGTGATTTTGGGCGTCGATCCAGGTATCCGCCATGGCGTGAAGATGGCGATTGTCGATGCCCAAGGCCATGTCATGCTAGATGGCGAAGAAAAGCCAGTCGTCGCCACCGTTTATCCGTTTGCCCCTGATAATAAGATGGATGAAGCCAAAAAAGTCATCGATGAGTTATTAAGCACTTATCAGGTTGATTTGGTCGCTATCGGTAATGGTACGGCGAGCCGCGAAACCGATGCGATGATCAAAGAGATTTTGGCCGCCAACGCTGAACTAAAAGCCAAAGCCGTGATCGTCAATGAGTCAGGCGCGTCTGTTTATTCTGCCAGTGAGCTTGCCAGTGATGAGCTTGCTAATTTAGATGTCTCGGTACGCGGTGCGGTTTCTATCGCCCGTCGCTTGCAAGATCCGCTATCTGAGCTGGTCAAGGTCGATCCAAAAGCCATTGGCGTGGGTCAATATCAGCACGATGTCAACCAAAACCAATTGGCCGACAGTCTAGACAAAGTCACGCAAGATAGTGTGAACGCGGTGGGTGTTGATGTAAATACAGCGAGCCCTGCTATTTTGGCGCATATCGCTGGTCTAAACAAAAACGTCGCTCAGCAAATCGTGACTTACCGCAAAGAGCATGGCGCATTTGATAGTCGTGAGGCCCTCAAAAACGTACCACGCCTCGGGGTCAAGACCTTTGAGCAGGCGGCAGGGTTTTTGCGTATCCACGGCGGCAGCAATCCGCTGGATGCGACAGGCGTCCATCCAGAGAGCTACGCGCTGGTTGATAGCTTGCTGGCGCAAACCGGTAAAGCATTGCCAGAGGTACTGGGTAATGACAGCGTATTAAATAGCATTGATACCACAGCACTGGCGGCCAATGACGACAATGTCAGTGTAAAAGCCATCATTGAAGAACTGGCAAAACCTGCGCGTGATCCACGCCCTGAGTTTAAGACCGCTAATTTCCGTGAAGACGTCAATAGCATTAAAGACTTAAGCGAAGGCATGCAGCTAGAAGGCGTGGTCACCAACGTTACCGCCTTTGGGTGTTTTGTGGATGTCGGTGTGCATCAAGACGGGCTGGTACATATCTCGCAGATGGCCAATGATTTTGTCGCTGATCCGATGAACCGTGTCAAACCAGGCGATATCGTTTCAGTACGCGTCATCTCTATCGACGAAAAACGCGGCCGTATAGGCTTTAGCATGAAGCCTGAAGCAGAAAAATCAGCGCGGCCAGCCACCAAACCTGCAACCCGCAATACTGGTGGTGATGAAAAAGCGAGCCGTCCGCGCAGCAATCGTCCAAACAACAAGCGCCCAGCGGATAAGCGTGCAACAAAACCGCGTGACCATCGTCAAGCTAATGACAGTGCCTCTAACCGCAGCAAGGCTCCAAAAGCCGACGCACCAGCTAAAATGGGGACTTTGGGCGCACTGCTACAAGAAGCCGGCGTGACCAAAAGCAAAAAATAATCAGTATTATAAAAGATAAAAAAGGCAGCCATTGTGCTGCCTTTTTTGTGTCATACGCTTGTATCAATTGTGCCTTACTAGGCAGAATATTATCTGTGTTTATGCTGTTTGTTAGCGGCGCTATAATTGGGGCGCTGCTATTATCGAGACGCTATTATTGCGCCCAAATCTTAGCGTGCGATAGCGATACGGCGATTCTCTTTAAACTCGACATCCGCAGGCTGCGTTGCGAGTAGCTCACCACGCTTGTCTTTTTTCTTTTCTTGTAATGTGATTTCTGTGTTGGCAGCTTCGTCGTCGGTTGCGCCTTCACCTGCCAATAGTGGCTGATAGTTTGCATCACTGTGCTGCATGTTGAGTGCTGGTGCAGCCTGCTCGGTTTGCGCAGGTTGCATGCCAGCCGCTGCCATTGCATCATTTTCTTCCTCAGTCGCTTCTTCAGCAGCTTCCTCAGTCGCTACCTCCATGGTTACTGCATCTGTGATAGCGACTGCCTCTTCATTTTCTACAGCGCCAGGTTGAGTGGCCAGTAGCTCACCATCTGGGCCTTCGATTTCGGCTTGTAAGGTATTGTCTACGGGTTCGGCCAGTTTATCCGCTGGGGTCACCTCTGCTGTGTTGACTGGGGCTGCCATCGCCATGGTTGGTAAGATAAGCGTTGCACCCATAAGTAGTGATAAAGCCGTGTTTTTCATGATAAAACTCCAAAATATAATAAGATGATTATGTACAAAACCACAAATCCGCGCATAAGATGGTGAACTTTGAGTCACTACCTTATGTGCTGATATGAGCTTGTTATTATTCCCAAACGCAAAATACCAGCTCTAGGGCCAGTATTTCAGTAGTAAAGTCATTAAGGTTCTAACAGCTTGGTGTTTTCTTGTAACATTATGAAACATTGGTAATACATTTGCGACAATGTCTATCCAAGCTTATCTTTGTTTTTTTGGCGCTTTGAGCGCGTATTTAAAACAGGTTATATGCCAATCCTTTATTTATTTACTTCTTTCGTTATCTGAGGCATCTCGTCAGCATCAGGAACGCGAACCACAGGGAAGGTTTGGTTGATCTCTGTATTATCAAGGACGTCGGCATCGGCCTCTTCGCCTACAATCACAGCGCGATTGGCACTATCTTCGATGGCGACTGCTGTGCCTTGAGTGGTGTTGACGCGTTTGATCTGATCGTCTGGGGCGATGATGACTTCTTTGACGCTGTATTTGGCTGGACGTATCACGCGCGTTGTCTCAACGACGACAGGCTCTACGCTGCGCGCTTCAGTGACCGCAATTTGTGCCTCTGGGGCAGGGGCCTCACTGACGATAGGTGTGGGAAATTTATCGCCAAAATGGTTGTCACATTGCTGCATACTCAAGCGAACTGGGTTGCCAGCTTTGTCCATATAGACGTTGACGGGCATATCAGCAGCGATGGGGACATATTTGCCGACCAACGCGCCCGATACCCCATAACGACCGTTTGATTGTCCAACGCCTAAGTCACAGGCTCCTGCAGAGTAATCCTTGGTAGGTAAGTTATGGCGATCGACCACGCTTTGGGGGATCATCACTTCTGCTAGCGTCATTTGTTTGACGGCGGCTTCACCGGCTTGGCGCTTGGGGTTTTGATAAGTATAAGGGGTATAAAATTTGGCTGAACCCTCTTTGACTGCGCTGACGCATTCATCGTAGCTATCATAGCCAACGTTGCCATGGCCATCGGTGGTCATAGCTGCATTGGCAGAGCTTGCCAACATCATAAGGCCTGAAGTAAATACAGCGGCGGTTAATACGTGCAATTTCATTGTGGTTCCCTCTTCATTATTATTGATTTTGCTCTATCTTGTATCGGTCTCATGGCTACGTAACATGAACGATGTGCCATTCACTGTGCGTTATCAGAAGCTAAGTGGTCAGGAGCGGTATTTATAAGGTGTTTGGTCTTCATAAGATGTTTAGAAATAAGGCACAAAAAGTTATGTGACCTTTTTTATCCTACGCTAGTGACCAAAAGATGGCTGTGACATTAGGCTAGGAATGTGTAGCATAATGTATAAAAAAATCGTCAACAGGCAACATCTGTCACTAAAAAAGTACACTAGTTGTATTTGTTAACAGCCGCCCAGATTTGTCATTTGATGTTTTACTACATTTTCTAAAATTTTTGCCATAAAAAACCGCACCTTATAAATAAGATACGGTCAGAGACTATAGTCGATCTGCTATAAAATAAGTACAGTACGGCTGGGATGCATGTGATGCAGCCCCTCATCTACCCATGATAATAATGTTAGGCATCGAGCACCTCAAAACGAAGGCCGGCATGCTCCTCTAAGCGCGACAGTAAGGTATCGCCCATCGCGGCGGCTGGCGTCCAAAATCCGCCGGCCACATCGTCTTTGCTGATATCTTGTGCCAAGCAAAGAGCAGCCTGTGCCAACATACGTGAAGTGCTGCCGTAACCTGGGTCTTTATCGCCGGTGACTTTGGTATTGATGGTCTGGTTGTCAGTGGTTTGACCAAACAGGCGAATATCGAAGTAGCCGTTTTCTTGCTCTTCTTTAGAAGGGCCAGAGCCTGACTTGGGCAGCACATGCTTAGATAGTAGCTCACGGCTGGGTTTGATCATCATCGCTGTGGCAAATCCAAATAAGCCTGCGCTCATCGCATAGCTCGATAGTTGACCTTTGACGCCATCCTTCATCCACATCGCTTCATCGTATTTAAACTGACGTCCATACTCATAGCCGAGCAGTTGGTTGGTGCGATGGACGATACGGGTGTTGATACTGGCCATGACAAAAGGCGCAAGCCAGCGTTTGTGCTCGCTGTCGTATTTTGGTTTGCTGATGTTGTCTTGGCGTACGCTTGGCGCGTCTTTATCATCGTTTAGCAAATAAGGGTTGGCCACTTGCTTGCGGCGCGATTTGTCTTCTCCGACTTCTTCAAATATCGTTGCCATTGAGGCAATAGTGCCACCAGACAGCCCACCTTTTGCCGCCTTGACGCGCATATGAATGACATCACATGTCTCACCAAATCTCTCTTCAGCCTGCTTTTGGGTAAAATAAACCCCCAAATCTGAAGGAATAGAGTCAAACCCACAGGAGTTGACAATACGAGCGCCACTTTGCTTTGCCGCCTCCTGATATTTATCCATCATGTCTTTGATAAAGATGGCCTCACCGGTCAAATCGACGTAATCGGTGCCATTTTCTGCACAAGACTTGATCAATGGCTCGCCGTACTTGAGGTAGGGGCCGACGGTTGAGATGATGACTTGGGTTTGTTTGGTCATCGCATCGAGGCTGGCGGCGTCGTTACTATTGGCAATGATGGTGTCGACTTTGCTGGCAAGTTTGGACTGCAAGTCGTTTAGCTTTGTTTCATCACGGCCGGCGATGGCCCATGTGACATTAGAGCCGTCTTTGTTTTTGGCATTTGACAAAAAATGGGTCAAATAATGAGCGGTAATCTGCCCGACAAAACTGGTCGCCCCATAGAGTACGACCGCATAAGGTCGTTTTTTAGTATTGTTTGTAGCGGTGTGATTGGTCGTATCCGTATTGGTATCCATAATTCTCTTCCTTATATGAATGGTTGTTTGTAGCGGCTCGTTCATTATCGTAGCTACCATCATCATAGCAACTTTTGCTCAATGATCATCTGGTCAAGTGCAGTACTGACAGTCATTTTATGGTTGGGTTGCGACAGTCAGTTCTCTATAAAAATGTGAGAGCAAGGCTGATGATTAGGGCGTGTCCTCCACACTGTGCCTAGCTGCTTTTTAGTGGGTCACTTTTTTAATGGGTCACTATGAGGGGTTATAACAGATTTAATGGACAAAAAAAGCGTGACTTATAAAACACCAACTGTCGCTACACACAATCTTTATAAACACAAACAAGATTTGGCGAGTATTAAGATTTGCTACAAAGGTTACATAATCCACCGATATTATTACCAAAATGAACGTTGTCTGGCGACAAATGTTGCTAATCTATGGTCGTAAGTCGTTGTAATAGGTATAAAAAACAACAATTAATGAGTATGAGAAGGGATAGCAGACAGATCTGCGATCTGGTTTTGATTATCATTCAAGGAGAAGATTATGTTTCGCTGGGCTATTATTTTTGCCGTTATCGCATTGTTAGCAAGTTTCTTGGGCTTCGGCGGTGTCGCAGGCTTATCAGCAAACTTTGCGTATATTTTATTGGCATTGGCGGTGATTTTATTTATCGTCGCATTTGTAAGCCGCCGTATGTAGTCGGCAGTTAAGCAGCTAAGATGTTTAACTATTTTAAGTATGCAGGCAAGTTTAAACATACAGGCAAGATGCTTGAGTATATTTGGTAAAAAAAGTCCTCGATTTGAATCGAGGACTTTTTTGTGGCTGCTGTGTTTGTCTGTCAGATAGCGCTTATAAGCGTTTGGGCTGAATGATGTGCTCCATGCGTTTGGCCAAACGGATATCCAAGCTTGAGATGCCACCTGTATCATGGTTGGTCAAGCGCACTTCTACCACATTGTAGATATTACGCCATTCAGGATGATGCTCGAGCGCTTCTGCATGAAAAGCGGCTTGATTCATAAAGCTCATGGCTTCGATAAAGTCGCTAAAGTGATAGGTCTTGACGATACTATTGCCGTCACGTTGCCATCCTGCCAGATCTTCTAACTGTAGGTTGATTTGTTTGTCAGATAAACTACTCATATTAATAACCTTTATTGTTATGCGGTTTGGTTTATTAAAAATAACGATGACGTCAGCTGACTGGCGAACAGTCTTTTATATCAAGTCTTTTATATCAAGTCTTTTATACCAAATTTTTTATACTAAGTCTTGATACTCAGGTCGTCTATTGATGTAGGAGGCGACAAATGAGCATTGCGGCACCACCTTTTTATCATGAGCGCGCGCATAGTCGAGAGCATGCTTGACCAGTGCTGTACCAAGACCACGGCCGCCTAGCTCTTTTGGCACGATGGTATGGTCATACACCAGCTTGTCGTCGCGCTCCTGATAGCTGATGTAGCCTGTATGACCGTCGATGGTGGTCTCAAAGCGGTTTGCGGACTCGTTGTGGGTGATGGTTGGGGCGTTGTCTGCAGTAAATTCCTGTGTACTCATCATATACTCCGTTGTTGGTTTTATTAGATTGCTTTAGGTTGAGGGTATTTAGACAGTGGCTTTATACAAAAGCTCTAGATCAATGTTTCTTATAAAAAGGCTCTAGATCTATGATAGATGGCGGCATTGTTTATTTATTATCTGCCCAAATACGTTATGCCTTATTATGCGCTGACTGCGAGTAGATTTATAGCCCTTTCGGGTAATCGTGGATAGGGTAAATGTTACGATAGCCTACCCTTATCAAAATCGTCAAGGCTCGTTGAGGTCGGCAAAAAACTCGATAAGGTTGGCTTATTTCACCAATTAATCCAATACTTTAGCAGAAAAGGCACGAAAGCCGTCTACTCGCTTGCAGGGTATGCGCCACAATGCGATAATGGCAGACAATTTACAACCCTGATTTTTGAGGCGCAGCCCACTGAGCATCCGTGCAAAGTGCGACTGTCACACCTTGTCTATGCAGTCTATCGGAGTGTTAATGGCTCAATATATTTACACGATGAACAACGTGTCAAAACTTGTTCCGCCTAAGCGTGAGATTCTAAAAAACATCAACCTATCGTTTTTCCCTGGTGCCAAGATTGGTGTGCTAGGTATCAATGGTGCGGGTAAGTCTACCTTGCTACGTATCATGGCAGGTGTCGATACTGAGTTTAGTGGTGAGGCGCGCGCGCAAACAGGTACCAAAGTCGGTTACCTACCGCAGGAGCCACAGCTTGATGACAGCAAAGACGTCCGTGGTAACGTCGAAGACGGTATGCGTGAGGCGTTAGATGCGCTCGCGCGTTTGGATGCGATTTATGCCGAATACGCAGAGCCCGATGCCGACTTTGATAAGCTGGCCGAAGAGCAAGGCAAGATGGAGGACATCATCCAAGCGTGGGACGCTCATAACCTAAATACCCAGCTCGAAAAAGCCGCTGATGCGCTACGTCTGCCGCCATGGGATGCAGATGTCAGCAAATTATCTGGTGGTGAAAAACGCCGTGTGGCGCTATGCCGTCTGCTATTGTCACGTCCTGATATGCTACTACTTGACGAACCGACCAACCACTTGGATGCCGAATCGGTCGCGTGGCTTGAGCAGTTCTTGCAAAACTACAGTGGTACCATCGTCGCCATTACTCACGACCGTTATTTCTTAGACAATGTCGCGCAGTGGATTTTGGAGCTGGACCGTGGCCATGGCTATCCTTATGAGGGTAACTATACTGAGTGGCTCGAGCAAAAGAACAACCGTCTTGAGCAGCAGCAAAAGCAAGAAGAGTCTTTTGCCAAAGCACTGAAAAAAGAACTTGAGTGGATTCGTAAAAATCAAAAAGGCCAACAAGCCAAGTCCAAATCTCGTGTGCAGCGTTTTGAGGAGCTAAACTCAACTGAGTTCCAAAAACGTAACGAAACCGCTGAGATTTATATTCCACCTGGTCCACGTCTGGGTAACAAGGTCATCGAAGTCAACAATATCTCCAAGTCTTTTGGTGATCGTTTGCTTTATGAAAACCTCAGCTTTAACGTGCCAGCAGGTGCTATCGTCGGTATCATCGGGCCAAATGGTGCGGGTAAAACCACGCTATTTAACATGATTACCGAGCGTGATACCCCAGATACTGGCTCAGTCGAGCTGGGCGAAAGTGTCAAGGTTGCCTATGTTGGTCAGGTACGTGACAACTTGGACGATAACAAAACCGTCTGGGAAGAAGTATCAGACGGCCTTGATATCATCAAGGTAGGCGACTATGAGACCCCAAGCCGTGCTTATATTGGCCGCTTTAACTTCAAAGGCTCAGACCAGCAAAAGCATGTCGGACAGCTATCAGGTGGTGAGCGTAACCGCTTGCAATTGGCTAAGACACTAAAGCAGGGCGCTAACGTCTTGCTACTTGATGAGCCGTCAAACGACTTGGATATCGAAACTTTGCGTGCGCTAGAGGATGCGATTCAAGTATTCCCTGGTACCGTCATGGTGGTCTCGCATGATCGCTGGTTCCTTGACCGTATCGCCACCCACATCTTGGCGTTCGAAGAAGAAGGCCCTGTATGGTTCGATGGTAACTACTCTGAGTTTGAAGCCTATCGCAAAAAGACCATGGGTGATGATGCTACTCCTAAGCGTATGAAGTATAAAAAGATTTCTACCTAAGAGCGGTGCTTATGGTACTCAATAAAATATAGTGCTCAATAAAAAAAGACCTCTAATCAGTTAGAGGTCTTTTTTTATGCTGCTCAATATCTTGAGCAGCTTAATATAACGGTATCAATTAACGCTTACGACCAAATTTACGCTGCTTTTTATTGCTAATCTCAGTAATCGCGTGGGTAATCTCTTCTTCGTCTAAGCTTGCGACTTGCTGCAAGATTTGCATCATATCAGGCGTCAGGACGTACTTGGCATGGTGAGCGATGTCATTGATACGATGATCAAAGGTCAGCACCCCAGTTTCTTCCTCTTTTTGTAAGTAGTCAAGGCGCGTCAAGGCACTGATAAAGCTGGTAAACAACGCCCGATCAAAGAAGTCCGGAATGTCGTCGGCATATAGCACCGACAAGCGCTGACCGAGCAAGTGACACAAATCCACGACCTCGTTTTCAGTCAGATTGCCCGAGCCTTGCTGCGCGAGTAGGGCAAGGGTCATAAAGTAACGCTCGAGACTCTGGCCGACGGGCGTGGCCAGTACTTGTAGCTGCTGATAGCCTTTGCTATTGGACTCAGGGACGCTCAAGATACCATCGCCAAGCTCGACGATAAGACCATGAGCGAGCAGGCTATCGACTTTTTTGTTGAGGGTATCGTTTAGGCTGTGCGCCGGATAGTACAAAAATAGCTCGCTTTGTAAAAATGGATACAGCTGGGTGGCAATATTGTCCAAACGGCTGCGCTCGATGCGGCCATTACGAGCGACCAAGGCCGATAAGAACGACAGCAAAATAAAGACGTGCAAGATATTGTTACGGAAGTAGCTAAGCAACGCTGCCTGCTTGCCAGCAATCTGAATGATGTCGCCTAAGATATGCGGCGTGCGCTCGATGAGCTTGAGCTTGATACCATAATCAATGATTTGCTGCGGGCTCATATCGGTGATAAAAGTATCATCGGCATAAGGCAGCTGCTGGGCGAGCCCCTGATACAAGGCGATTTGCTCGCGGCAGATGTCTTCATCAAGCGCCGCTTTTGGGGCTGATAGCAATACCAGTGACAATAGCGATACTGGCGTGATGACAGCGGCTTTGTTGATATGCTGCATGATTTTGACGCCGATATTGTCCACCATGGCGCTGGTTTTTTCGTCAAGCGGGGTATCGGTGCGATCGGCAGGCAGGCTGTCTGCTGGCACATCAAACTTGGTCATAAAATCGCTTAGGTGCAACGGCGTACCAAAGCTCAAATGGACATTACCAAAGATACGCTCGATCTTGCGCCCGACTTTGAGTAAGCCAATAAGGGATTCGGACTCTTTTGGCTTGCCCTTTAGCTCGCCGACGTAGGTGCCGCCCTCCATGATGCGCTCATAACCGATATAGGTCGGAATAAACACCACAGGCTTGTTGGTACGGCGCAGCTGGCTATGAACCGTCATCGCCAGCATGCCCATCTTCGGCGGTAGCAATCGCCCTGAGCGAGAGCGGCCTCCTTCGATAAAGTACTCAATCGGCGTGTTGCGGGTGATGAGAGTATGCATATACTCACGCAACACCGCGGTATAAAGCGCGTTACCACGGAAACTACGGCGAATATAAAACGCCACCGCGCCGCGTAGTAGCGGCCCTAATACTGGTACGTCTAAATTGTCACCAGCGGCGACATAAGGAATGCTCAGACCGCGCTTGTAGATGACATAAGACAATAGCAAATAATCGACATGGCTACGATGACATGGCACATAGACAAGCTCGTAGTCTGCCGCCAGCTCGCGTACACGCTCGAAATGATGGACTTCGACGCCATCATATAGCTGTGTCCATAACCACGTCAAAAACTTGTAAAAACCACGAATGATCGAGTGCGAGTAGTCGTTGACCATCTCATTGGCATAGCCTTTGGCGACACTGCGCGCTTCGCGTACGCTGGTACCCGTAGCCTTAGCCTCGGCTTCTATCGCGTGCTTGATGGCAGGCGAGTACACGAGCTTGTCTACAAGGTTGCGGCGGTCTGATAAATCAGGGCCCAGCATACTGGCGCGCTGCTTGTCCAGATAGATGGTGAGCTGCTGCTGCAACATCCGCACCAGCTCGCGATTGCCATCCGCGCCAGTGGTCATGGTATAAGCGGACGTCTCATCGCTGATAGGTTGAGTATGGTCGTCTTCTACGGGCGTGGTATGTAACTGCTCGTGGATCAGCGCGCGCAAGTCCTGCGGCGGATGAAACTGCACAAAGGTATCGCGCCCCATCACTCCGATATTAAATAATTGCTTGGTGATGCTAGGGTCTTCCCAGTTATCGGCGGTCAACAGCTTAAATAACGAGTCCTCTTTTTCTGGTGCACGCCCCCACAAAATAGACACCGGTACCAACCGAACCTTTAGCTCCGGATACTGCAACACCGCAGAGACCAAACGCGATAGTCGCGGCGAGAGTTGGCTGTCTTTGGCACTTGGGTGCTTTAAAAAGATAATAGCGGCGTTTTCTTTGATGTTATGAGCGCTATCTTGGACGCCGACCAACGCAGGCGGCAGGTTGTGCTCTTGGGTTTGTAGGTCAATCAAAATACTATTGGAGCGCGAATAATCTTGCAGCACATAAAACCTGAGCGTCTGATCGTCGCTGTCAAATTCAGGCAGCTCTCCTAGTAGTGTGGGTTTGACCGCGACGTCCAGCATTTGACCCGATAGCTTGCGATAGAGCTGATTGATCGGGGCATTTGCATAAGGCTTAGGCGTGATTGGTTGGCCGTCAGTTGCGGTATTGTCCGTGGTGACGGGCGCTTTAAAAATCCGTTTTTTTAGGAACTTCGGTATCATAATCAGTATCAAAAGTCATCAAATATAGTGCGCTTATGATGCCATAAAAGCCAGCAAAGCGATATATGCTGTCTGTATATACTACTAATATTCATATGCCAGCGGTCATCGCTTATCTATCAGTCATCAGGCAGTAAGCGAAAGCAGCGCTTAAAGACAGTGCTTAAGGGCAGCAGAGAGAGACAGTATTTAAAAACAAGGCTAGGCGCGCGCAGCTAGCGGTACAATCGTTTGAAAGTTGATCCGTTTAGCGCAATAATGGACGCATTGACTGATGAAAACCGCTCTGTCTTGTTATCTATTAAAATATATCTATTAAAAAAGGTAAGTGAACCCACTATGACGCCTGCTATCAATCTTGCCAAAAAACACCGTCTGGATTATCAATTACACGAATACACCCACGATGCACAAGCAGCCTCTTTTGGTCTTGAGGCGGCAGAAAAGCTGGGCGTGGATGCCGCTCAAGTCTTTAAGACCTTAGTGGTATCGAGCGATGCAGGCGTACTTGCCGTGGCCATATTGCCCGTTGATAAGACCTTAAACTTCAAAAAGATGGCCAAAGCGTTGTCTTCTACCAAAGCCTTGTCTTGCAAAAAAGTACAAATGGCGGATAGTAAGCTGGTTGAGCGCACAACCGGCTACGTACTGGGCGGCGTCAGCCCGCTTGGACAAAAAAAGCGCTTGCCGACGATGATAGATTGCTCAGCTCAAACGCAGTCTACCATCTATGTCAGCGGTGGCCGTCGTGGCTTAGAGATAGAGTTGCCGCCGCATCAATTGGCCACGACGCTAAATGCGCATTTTGCTGCGATCACCGATGATTAGCAGCATGGTATCGACATGGTATCGATAGGCTGATGGCTGTCGGTGTTTGCGACTATTGTTTTTATACTGAACTCACTCTATATAACTCGACCACATTTTTATCTTCTCGCAGATATTTTCCCCCGCTTTTTGGTATTCTATGACACATAAAAAAAGCGCCTAAATCATAGGCGCTTTTTCATCGTTATAAATGAGTGCGAGGGGCAGTCTTAGTCTAAGAAAGCAAAGCTGTCGATATCCATCGCTGTCATGCTCTCGCTAGGGGCGACCATGGCTTCGGCGTGACCTGACGTACGTGGCAGTAGCTTATCGAAATAGAACTCGGCGGTTTGGATTTTGGCTTGGTAGAACTCTGGCGCTTCTGTGCCGCCGTTTTCGAGCTTGTCATACGCGACCGCTGCCATACGCGCCCAGTGATAGCCCATCATCACATAGCCTGAGTACATCAAGAAGTCATCAGAGGCCGCAGAGATGATTTCGCGGTCTTTACGTGCCATCAGCATCAGACGAACGGTCAAGGTGTTCCACTCAGCACATAACTTGGTCAATGCCCAAACGAACTTGCGCATGTCTTTATCCAGCGCATACTCGCCGCACCATTTCATGATGCTTGAGGTATAGTCACGGATGATCTTGCCTTTAGATTGCAAGATGACCTTACGACCGAGCAAATCTAACGCCTGTACGCCCGTGGTTCCTTCGTACATGGTCGCGATACGAGCATCACGAGCGATCAGCTCCATGCCCCATTCTTTGATATAGCCATGGCCGCCATAGACTTGCTGACCGTGTTTGGCCGCTTCGATACCCAGCTCAGTTAAAAAGCCTTTTAGGATAGGGGTATAAAAACCAAGCTTGTCATCCCATTTTTCAAACTCTGCTTCATCGCCATTGGCCACGCCTTGTGACATTTTGTCCGCATAGCGCGCTGAGTGATAGATCATCGAACGACCACCTTCAGCAAAGGCTTTTTGGGTCAAGAGCATACGACGAACATCGGCATGATGAATGATGGCATCTGCCACTTTTTTAGGGTCTTTGGTGCCTGATAAGGTGCGCATCGAGCGACGCTCTTTGGCATAAGGCAAGGCGTTTTGGAAAGACAGCTCAGTGTGCGCCAGACCTTGGATACCCGTACCGATACGCGCGGTGTTCATAAAGGTGAACATCGCTTTTAGGCCTTTGTTTGGCTCGCCGATTAGGTAGCCTGTCGCGCCATCGTAGTTAAGGACACAAGTTGATGATGAGCTGATGCCCATTTTGTGTTCGATAGAGCCACAAACCACCGCATTGCGCTCGCCCGACTCGCCATCGCTATTTGGCAAAAACTTCGGTACGATAAACAGCGAGATACCGCGCGTGCCTTCTGGGGCATCGGGTAGGCGTGCTAAAGTAATGTGAATGATGTTGTCGGTTAGGTCGTGCTCACCGCTTGAGATAAAGATTTTGGTGCCGCTGATTTTATACGTACCGTCTTCTTGCGGGATGGCTTTTGATTTTACTTGACCCAAATCGGTACCACACTGCGGCTCAGTCAGACACATGGTACCTGACCATGAGCCTTCGACCAGCTTTGGTAGATAGATGGCTTTTTGCTCATCAGAGCCGTACTGTAATAAAGTATTGATACAGCCAGTAGATAGACCAGGGTACATCGCCCATGGCCAGTTGGCCGTGCCGATCATCTCAGCTTTGATGAGGTTGATGGACATCGGCAAGTTCATACCGCCGTACTCTTCAGGGTATGAGATGCCTTGCCAGCCGCCTTCGACGAACTGCTGATAGGCTTCTTTAAAGCCTTTTGGGGTAGTGACTTCACCGTTTTCAAAATGACAGCCTTCTTCGTCAGCAGGCTGGTAAAGTGGTGATAGGACGTTTTCGGCAAAATCCGCCATGCCTTGCAAAATCATATCAACGGTTTCGGGATCAGCGTTTTCGCCGTTGTCTAAGCTTTTGTAATGCGTCTGATAATCAAACACATCGTTGATCAAAAATTTGATATCACGTAAGGGTGCTTTGTAAGTTAACATAATCGCTCTCTTTGGTTGGTTCGCTCTCATAGGCTTGTGGCGCAGTCGTTGAGCCAGTGTTTATGTAAGCGATCTTTACTTATTTGGGATAGAGGTAGACACTGTATCTATTTGATAACCAATGGTCTGTTGGTCGTCTGTCAGTGGTCATGGAGTGTGATAAGAGCAGCCAGTCGATGTCTTCCATGAAAGCCCTACAAACGTCCTTAGTAAAAGTCAGCTGCTATGGCGTTTGTATGAGTATAAATCTTCTATGCATACAAATATACAACAGATAACTAATATTCATGTTTTTAATAAAAGTTTATTACTTTTAGTTTTGTTGAAGTACGAATGATGGGGCTTTTTTTAGTCTGTTACTTTTAGCAGTTTTATCTTAGCACTTTTATATCAACACCTTTATATCAGTGCTCTGCTTTTGTGGCCGCCGTTATCACAGCGGTCTAGGAGCAAGAGCAGCGTGACAATAATCAGCAGTCACTACCTAAGCAGGCATTACCTAAAGAGCAGGGTAGGCCACCGACGAAAGCAACCTATATCTAGGAGACAGTAGGCCAATTATGGGCAAAAAACTACGCAACCAGCATGTCGTTTGGCGCACCGCCTTGTGGACTCGTATCAAGTCGCTCATCGATGGCGAGCTGGATCATCTGCTTAAGGTCAATCGCAGCAAAAGACCATGGCACATGCCCATTATCGCCGCGCTTGCTATTAGTTTTCCGGTGTTTGTCGGGGCATATTTTGATGCGCTGCCTTCAGGTATTAAGGCGTCGCTGGGGGCGATGATTATCTTAAACCTACCGCTGGTGGGTACTTTGCCGTATCGGTTGGTGACGGTCATGGCATGGGGGTTTGCGATGGCGATGAGCTTTGCTTTAGGGCTGATAGCTCAGCAGTTGCCATGGCTTAGGTTGCCGGTGTTTGTGCTGATGGCCTTTGGGGTCGTGGTGCTGGGGCGTTACTATCGTCAGCCGCCACCTGCGGGGTTGTTTGTGATGATGGCAGGCGCGATAGCACTGTTTATGCCGACACCACTGGCGCAGGTGCCAGCGGCGATGGGGCTAGTGGTATTGGGCAGCGGGGCGTCGATGTTATTGGCGGCGCTGTATACGCTGTTTTTGTTGATGACGCGTGCGGTCGCGCCTGCGCCTGTCTATCATTATGAAGCAGATACGATCGGTGATAGTGCGATTGTGGCGGGCTTTGTCAGCTTAACCTTAGCGCTCGCCATGTTTTTTGAGATGCCCTATCCTTACTGGGCGGCGATGAGCTGTTTTATCATCATTCAGGGCATGCAGCTACGCACGATGTGGATCAAGCAGCTACACCGACTACTCGGCACCATCGCTGGCATGGCGGTCGCTGGCTGGATGCTGTCGTGGGGGCTGTCGCAGTGGGGCGTGGCCGCCTCGATACTCGCGATGATGCTGTTGATCGAGTCATTGGTCGATCGGCATTATGGTCTGGCCGTGATCTTTATCACGCCGCTGACCATCTTTATCGCAGAGTACGGCAGTGCCTCGATGGTGGCACCGATAGCCGAGGAAGTCATGCGCGCGCGGATGCTCGATACAGCGCTCGGCTGCGTGGTCGGCCTAGGTGGCGGGCTGGCTATACATTCGATGCGCCTACGCCGCCCATTGAGACGTATAGAACACTGGCTGCTGGCGCGTGTTGGTTAGGCGTCATTTATCACAGTATTATTTATCATGTAACGCCTTATCATGTAATGCCGCAGTCGCTATGGCGACATCTACCTTTTGCGTCGTCCAGCGCTCAAAGCTCAGTGCCGCTTGGCCGATGAGCATGCCGTAACCGTCTGATGTCTGCGCGCCGCGAGCGGCAAAGTGCTGCAAAAACGGCAGCGTGCGTCCGTACATCATGTCATAGGCATAATGAGCCGTTAGCATATCTGCCAGTGGCAACGTCTCACCAGATAGCCCAATAGAGGTGGCATTGATGATAATGTCAAACGCTCCTGTCAGCTCGCTTGTCGCGCAGGTCGAGATAGCATGTGCATCAATCACGTCGCTAGCAGCGCTCAGCTCACAAGCCAAATCCTCCGCCTTGCTCACTGTACGATTGGCAATGCTCAAATCACCGATACCTGCCTGAATCAGTGGCAAAATCACCCCGCGAGCTGCGCCGCCAGCGCCGATCAGTGCCACGCGCGCGCCTGCAAGTGGCCAGCCCAAGCTCAGTATATGATTGACCAAACCTTGACCGTCTGTGTTATCGCCATAAATGGCCTCAGAGATGGAAGCACCGTTTTTTAACAATGCTGTATTTAACCATAAAGTATTGACCGCGCCTGCTACCTTGGCATGCTCAGACAAGCCGCCACGCGCCGCGCAGCATGCATAGGCGACTTGTTTAAACGGCACGGTGACATTGGCACCCACGCCGCCACCATGAAAAAACGCTTCGAGCAGCGCGGTAAAGCTGGCAGCATCATCAGGACAGTATTGACGCTGATAGCTGATATCTATCCCCGTTTGAGCGGCAAACTGGGCATGAATCTCAGGGGATTTACTGTGGGCAATGGGATTGCCGATGACGATAAAGTGTTGGGTCATAGAGAGTCCGCGGATAAACAATGGGCAAAAGGTAATCGATAAATCGCTGCTAGAGGCCAATTATCATAAGGGATAACGCGGGTGTTGACAAACCCTACGCTCGAGCAGATTGATATAGGTCATGGCTATGCGGAAGCGGAAGTACGCTATGCGTTTTTTTGACAACGGTTTTGCTGAAAAAGGCTTTGCTGGGTTAGGTTTTTAACAAATCTGTACTTTCTGGGAGGGGGATGCGTAACGTAAAGGGTAGTCAAGTGTTATGCAGTTGGGTAAACTAACAAGCATATGAGGCGCGTATGAGCTATATAGTCGATGCCCTCTAAAAAGCGCATAGCGCTACTGGGATGCTATTTTTAAACGTAGGTTGCGCAGCCTCTGGGAACGCAGCACGCAAGTAAAATTTATACCAGTAGCGCGTTTAAATTTATATAACAGTTTTATTTTCAACTGACTA